>JAPPEG010000372.1 GCA_028875345.1 Gemmatimonadota bacterium | reverse complement strand
CGGGCGTGGCCAATGCGGCCTTCCGCGATAGTGGGGTTGAAGAGGCCCTCAGCGGCGGTTTGAGCGAGGAATCGATCGCCGCTGCCGCTGCACGGGCGGCCGATGGACAGGAGGTACTCGCCGACCACTTTGCTGGCGAAGAGTACCGCCGCCACTTGGCGAAGGTTTTCGCCCGCAAGGCGCTTGCGGCTATTGCTTGAGTGCCGTCGTATTTAACAGGAATAGCCCCCGATGCCGGTTGAGCGTCGGGGGTTATTTCTATAGTAAAGTCTCAGAAGACAGATTGCTGAAATGTGCTTAGGGGTATAGGCAGGCGTCAGTCTACACCAAGCCGATAGGCGTTAAGCTGCTGCCGGATGTGGGGGAAACGCCATTTTCCCTCAAAAGTTTATTGTTTGGCTTGGAGGCAACGATTAAATTGAACGTTTGCATTTAGTGGGTTTAACGTTTGCATTCTCGGCAGTCTGTCAGCGATACAGCATGGCTATTATTCCGCGAATGAGTGAAACCCAAAATAACCAGTGCCGGAGTTACTCGCGTTAGAGAATTAAAGGAGATATTATGCTACGTTCCCTGATTGCTCTCGCCCTGCTTCTACCTCTGTCTTGCTCTGACAAAGAGCCGCCGGTTGCTCATTCGGCTTTTGACGAGGAGCAAACAGTTTCGGTCAACGATGTGACTTACCAACGTGTCGCGGCCAAGGCCAACGCGACGGACCGGGACATCCTGATAGCTTTCTATAAAGCCACGGGAGGGGGCAGTGCTTGGACGGGCGACAAGTGGGGCAGCGATGAGCCTATCGGTACCTGGGAGGGTGTAAGCACGAACGCCGGGGGACGCGTCACCCGGCTAGATCTGTACAACCGCGCGTTAAGCGGTACGATTCCTTCTTCGTTAGGTAACCTGACTAACCTGAAATCGCTGTCTCTGTACCGCAATGAGTTAAGTGGTACGATTCCTGCTGAATTAGGTAACCTGACTAACCTGATATTGCTGGATCTGCACGGCAACGACTTAAGTGGTACGATTCCTGCTGAATTAGGTAACCTGACTAACCTGACATTGCTGCTTCTGAACGGCAACGACTTAAGCGGTACGATTCCTTCTTCGTTAGGTAACCTGACTAACCTGACATTGCTGTATCTGGGCGGCAATGAGTTAAGCGGTACGATTCCTGCTGAATTAGGTAACCTGACTAACCTGACATTGCTGGATCTGTACCGCAATGAGTTAAGTGGTACGATTCCTTCTTCGTTAGGTAACCTGACTAACCTGACATTGCTGCTTCTATCCAGCAACGACTTAAGTGGTACGATTCCTTCTTCGTTAGGTAACCTGACTAACCTGACATTGCTGTATCTAAACGGCAACCAGTTCAGCGGGTGCATCCCCGTCAGCCTGCGAGCCATACAGCAAAATGACCTAGATAAGCTGGGATTGTCCTTCTGCGACTCGCCCGTAGAAAGCCCAGATCAGCCCGACGATAAGTTGCTTGGGTCTGACCGGGCTATATTGATGGTTTTCTATCAATCCACGGGTGGGGGCAGTGCTTGGACGGGCGACAATTGGGGCAGCGATGAACCTATCAGCACTTGGGAGGGGGTGATCACCAATGCCGAGGGACGCGTTACCCGGCTGGAGCTGCGCAACCGCGCGTTAAGCGGTTCGATTCCTGCTGCGTTAGGCCAACTGACCAACCTAGAACATCTGGATCTGATCACCAACGACTTAAGTGGCTCGATTCCTGCTGCGTTAGGTCAACTGACTAACTTGGAATACTTGGGTCTGTATGACAACAACTTAGGCGGTACGATTCCCCCAGAGTTAGGTAACCTGACCAACCTAGAAGGGCTGAATCTACAAACTAACGACCTAAGTGGTCCGATCCCCTCTTCGTTAGGTAACCTGACCAACCTGACATCGCTGTGGCTGGCCGACAACGACTTAAGTGGTACGATTCCTTCCTCGTTAGGTCAACTGACTAAACTGGAAGGGCTGAATCTACAAAGTAACGACTTAAGTGGTCCGGTCCCCTCTTGGTTAGGTCAGTTGACCAACCTAGAAGAGCTGATTCTGTCCGACAACCAGTTAAGTGGTCCGATTCCTTCTTCGTTAGGTAACCTAACCAACTTGACATTGCTGTGGCTGGTCGGCAACGACTTAAGTGGGTCGATTCCTTCCTCGTTAGGCCAACTGACCAACCTGGAAGGGCTTGGCCTGTCCAACAACGACTTAAGTGGTCCGATTCCTTCTTCGTTAGGTAACCTGACCAACTTGACATTGCTGTGGCTGGCCGACAACCGATTAAGTGGGTCAATCCCTGTCTCGTTAGGTCAACTGACCAGACTGGAATGGCTGAACCTGTCCAACAACCAGTTCAGCGGGTCGATCCCTGTCTCGTTAGGTCAACTGACGAACTTGGATAAGTTGCATCTGGACCGCAACCGCTTAAGTGGACAAATTCCTCCAGCGTTAGACCAACTGAACTCGTTGGAAGAGCTGTTTCTGCACGCCAATAACTTCAGCGGGTGCATCCCCGTCAGTCTGCGAGCGATAAAGGGAAATGACCTAGATCTACTGGGCTTGTCGTTCTGCGACCCGTCCGTAGAAAGCCCGGATCAGCCCGACGACGAGTTGGATGGGTCGGACCGGGCTATACTGATGGTTTTCTATCAAGCCACGGGTGGGGGCAGTGCTTGGACGGGCGACAATTGGGGCAGCGATGAACCTATCGGCACTTGGGAGGGGGTAACCACGAACGCCGAGGGACGCGTCACTTGGCTATCTCTGACCGACAAGAAGTTAAGCGGCTCGATCCCTGCACAGTTAGGTGACCTGACCAACCTGGAAGGGCTGTTTCTGTCCGACAACGAGTTAAGCGGTTCGATCCCTTCTGCGTTAGGTCAATTGACTAACCTAGAACGGCTGAATCTACAAAAAAACGAGTTAAGCGGTTCGATCCCTGCACAGTTAGGTGACCTGACCAACCTGAGAGGGCTGTATCTGGGCGACAACGAGTTAAGCGGTTCGATCCCTGCACAGTTAGGTCAATTGACCAACCTGGAACATCTGAATTTGTCCGACAACGAGTTAAGCGGTTCGATCCCTGCACAGTTAGATCAATTGACCAACTTGGAAGCACTGTATCTGTCCAGCAACGACTTCAGCGAGTGCATCCCGGCCAGTCTGCGCGCAATACCGAAAAATGACCTAGATCAACTGGGCTTGTCGTTCTGCGACTCGTCCGTAGAAAGCCCGGATCAGCCCGATGATAAGTTGGATGGGTCTGACCGGGCTATATTGATGGCTTTCTATCAAGCCACAGGTGGAGGCAGTGCTTGGACGGGCAACAATTGGGGTAGCGATGAACCTATTGGCACCTGGGAAGGCGTCACCACCAATGCCGAGGGACGCGTCACCCGGCTGGTGCTGTCCGATCTCGGCTTAAGCGGTACGATACCGTCCTCGTTAGGTGACCTGACCAGCCTAGAAACGCTGTGGCTGGCCCACGATGATTTAAGCGGTACGATACCGTCTTCGTTAGGTAATCTGAGCAACCTGAAACAGCTTGTTCTGGCTTACACCGATTTAAGCGGTACGATACCGTCTTCGTTAGGTAGCCTGAGCAACCTAGAACAGCTGGAACTGCAACAGAATGATTTAAGCGGTACGATACCGTCTTCGTTGGGTAACCTGGGCAACCTAGAACAGCTGGAACTGGGCTTCAACGACTTAAGCGGTACGATACCGTCTTCGTTAGGTAACTTGACTAACCTGACATATCTGAACCTGCACGGCAACGATGTAAGCGGTACGATACCGTCCTCGTTAGGTGACCTGAGCAAGCTGACAGCGCTGGTTCTGTCCAACAACGATTTAAGCGGTACGATACCGTCCTCGTTAGGTGACCTGAGCAGGCTGACAACGCTGCGTCTGCACGGCAACGATTTCAGCGGATGCCTCCCCGCCAGTCTGCAAGAATTGGTATCGCCAAGCAGCCTG
This sequence comes from Gemmatimonadota bacterium, assembly GCA_028875345.1. GTDB lineage: Bacteria > Latescibacterota > UBA2968 > UBA8231 > UBA8231. The sequence goes on along the minus strand of JAPPEG010000372.1, from coordinate 11,754 downwards.
GGATTGTCGGTCTGCGAACCGTCCGATACGGATGATTCGGGTGATACGGATGATTCGGGTGATTCGGACGGTTCGGACGGTTCGGATGATTCGGATGATTCGGATGATTCGGGTGATTCGGGTGATTCGGACGGTTCGGACGGTTCGGATGATTCGGATGATTCGGACGGTTCGGATGATTCGGATGATTCGGATGATTCGGATGATTCGGATGATTCGGATGATTCGGATGGGTCTGACCGGGCTATACTGATGGCTTTCTATAGAGCTACGGGTGGAGGGAGTGCTTGGACAGGCGACAATTGGGGCAGCGATCAACCTATCGGTACTTGGGAGGGCGTTACCACGAATGATGAGGGGCGCGTCATCCTTCTGCAACCAGTAGGCAACCAATTCACCGGCTCGATCCCATCTGCGTTGGGCCAACTGACCTACCTAGAACATCTGAATATAGCCGGCGCTGAGTTAAGCGGCTCGATACCTTCCTCGTTAGGCCAACTGACCAAATTAAGAGGGCTGTTTCTGCACAATAACGCGTTAAGCGGTTCGATTCCCTCTTCGTTAGGTCAACTGACTAACCTAGAAGAGGTGAATCTGTCCTGGAATCAGTTAAGTGGTTCGATTCCCTCTTCGTTGGGTCAACTGACCAATCTGGAATCGCTGTCTCTGAGCGGCAACCAGTTAAGTGGTTCGATTCCCTCTTCGTTAGGTCAACTGACTAACCTAGAATATTTGCTTCTGCACACCAACGCGTTAAGCGGTTCGATTCCCTCTTCGTTAGGCCAACTGACCAACCTGAAATGGCTATTTCTGGACAATAACGCGTTAAGTGGTTCGATTCCCTCTTCGTTAGGCCAACTGACCAACTTGGAAGAGCTGCATCTGACCGGCAACAACTTCAGCGGGTGCGTCCCTTCCAGTCTGCAAGAATTGGTATCGCAAAACACCCTAAATCAACTGGGATTGTCTTTCTGCGAATAGGTTCGATTGCTGCCACATACTAGGCCGTCGGTCGGCTTCGGGGATCATCCCTGAGCCGGCCTTTGCGCCGCGCTGGCCCAAGCTGCTTCAGAAGACCGTCTATTTTGACGAAGAAGTTCCGTTCAACAGATCGTAGGCCAAGCTCCGCGCACGGAACCAAAATGCCGTTGCAACAAGGGAAATGCCTCGTGTGTCGGGTCGGGTTGCACAGGAGCGGAGTGTTGTCTGTCGAGATAGAGGCAACCCACTTCGTCCACAGGCAGTGCAGTTAGCAATCTACCGGCCCGCTCCATTGCCGCGCACCACTGCCGCTTCAGATCCGATAGCGTCTGGGGAATCGCCAAGTCTAGTCGCTGGATTTCCTCTTGGGTAAAAGCTGCGTTGCGATTCAACTGGTCGAGTAAGAAATCCGGCGTATATCCCTGATCTTTCCCACAGGCCGCCCAACACAGCGCTCCCAATGAGAGATAGCTGCTGTCCAAATGCAGAACGTCGATGAAATCGCGTGCCTCTCGACGACCAGCCAAAGCCAACACCTTGTTGGTGGCCGCGTCGGCCCGATGCAGGCGATAACCGCATAGTTCGTCTTGTTCAACGGGAAAGAAGCGGAAAGCGGAGTCCTGAGCCCACTCCAAGCGAAGGGATTGTCCTTCTTTCGCCGCGATGGCCCTGAGATAGGCTGGCTGCCGCAAAATCCATTCGATCGAAAAGCCATTCGCGTCTAGGACGGCAACGTCGAACGCGGCACTCCGCGCGACGCTGTCTTCCGCGTCGTGGAACATATCTAGGTCTTCGGAAAAACGCGGACTGTCGGGAATTTGGTGCAGGACCGTAGCACCAGCTACATAGCTTTCTGGGCTGCGGTTTTGCGCTAACAAACGCAGGATGGATTGCTGAAACGCGCTTAGGGGCATAAGCGGGCGGCCAAGATAAATCCCTGCCGGCCTCCGTGCAGGCGCAAGCCGCGGGCGATCTCGGGTATATCGCCGACGCCTATTCCCAAATCCCGGCGCATATACCAGAAACACCGGGTGTAGTAATCGGCAAAGGCTTGGCGGGCGAGTTGCAGACGCTCGGTGTCGTTCAGCGTATTTTTGCGTTTTGTATGCACGGTAAAGGGAGGCTACGCCGCTCCATCAGTAAAAGTCTCAGATACATCCTGCTATAAGGTCCTATGTGTACGGTACATTAGAATGAGAACAGGAGCAAGGTTTTGCGGTGCAACTTAATCCCGCGTCAACTGACTTCCGTCTCGTAAATAAAAATCGCTTCGATTGGCTCAGAGAAAATGTGGGCGATCTTAAATGCCAGCGGCAGACTGGGGTCGTATTTGCCCTTTTCTAGGGCGTTCACCGTTTGCCGCGAGACCTCTAGACGCTCCGCGAGATCAGCTTGGGTCCAGTCGCGCTCGGCGCGCAACACCTTTAGGCGATTTTTCATCGGTAGCGGAGGTGGCCGACGGTAACGGAGACCACGAAGGTAAACGTCATCAGCAAAATGATATCTGAGACTTCGACGTCTGTTATGAATTTTGCGGTTACCATCAGCGAATAACTAAAACTGCCGACGAGCGCGACGCCCATAGCTATAGCCAGTGCATCGAGTTGGATTTTGCGCTGCAACTCATCCATGGATTTCAGGTGGCGCAAATACGACAAGATCATGCCGATGCCGATGCCCGCGTTGAGGACGATGGCGATAGCGGAGATCAAAGCAGAGGAATGCCATTCGTATAATATCGCTTTGTCGGCCAACACCATCGTCATCGACCAAGCAAAGCTCCAACAAAGAAAACGAATTGTGTTTTTTCCACTGCCGCCAGCAAGACAACTCAAATTGACCATTGGCTTCTTCATAAGTCTGTGATCCTTTCCATAAAGTAAAGTTTGCTTTACTAAAGAACATAATTCTGAAAAACCGTAATGTCAAGCGTATTTTACAAAAAGATTGGCATATTTGTCTTTTTGGATGGTACTTTGCAAGGTTTGTTCAGGTAAGGCGTCTTGACTTGTGTGACTAAAAAGGACAATATCGGCGGGCGTTTAGACGCGGTTGAAGTTCAGCGGGGAGTTGGGTCGAGTCACGTTCATGCAGGCGGACCAGTCCGTCTTCACTAAGGAACAAGCAGCGATGTCCACGATACAGACGATGTCACAGAGTGATCTCAGAGCCGAAGCCAAGCGCTACCTGCCGGGAGGCGTCGGTGCTTCGGCACGGCACAACCCATGCCTAGGATACGCCCTCTACCTGCGCAATGCCGAGGGCTGCCGCATCTACGATGTCGATGGCAAGGAGTATATCGATTTCAACTTGGCCCATGGAGCCGCGTTTTTGGGCTACAACCACCCGGCGACGCGCGAGGCCATGACCGCGGCAGTAGATGCGGGCATTCTCTCCGGCTACGAGACCGAAGCACATATGGACCTAGCGCGGCGGATCACCGAGATCGTCCCCTGCGCCGAGCGCGTTCGCTACGGCAATACCGGCTCAGAGGCGACGATGGTCTGTGTTCGCTTGGCCCGCGCCCACACCGGCAAGCACAAGATTCTCAAGTTCTGGGGGCACTTCCACGGCCTCTACGACTACGTCATGTTCAATGCGCACACGCCGTTGACGCCGGTGACTCCGGGCAGCTACGTCGAACCCTGTGGTGAGTCGGCGGGCATGCCTCCGCAGATGGACGACCTGATTATCGTCGTACCGTGGAAGGACGAGGCCGCCCTCGAAAGAGCGCTGCGAGAGCACGGCGACGAGATCGGCGGTATCATCATGGAGCCGATCAATTACAACCAGGGTTGCATCGTCGCCGACACTGAGTACATGCAGTTCGTCCGCGACCAAGCTAGTGCCCACGATATCGTCCTCATATACGACGAGGTGCTCTCGGCCTTCCGCACCGGGCCCGACTGCGCGCAGGGGTACTACGGTGTCACTCCGGATGTTTGCGTTTTGGGCAAGGCGGTCGCCGCTGGTGCCCCGCTTACCGTCATCGCCGGCAAAGCCGAAATCATGGACCAGGTGGGACCGCTTGGCGAGGTGGCCCAGAGTGGGACCTTCACCGGCAACCCGCCGGCTGTTATGACAGCGCTAGCTACTGTTAACGAGCTGACCAGCCCTGGGTTTTACGATCACATCTATGAAGTCGGAGGTCGGTTCTGCGACGGTCTGGTTGGATTGTTCGAGCGCGCTGGCGTGCCCGCCCGGGTGCAGGGACTGGGCGCGCGCTTTGGTATCTTCTTCGGGTTCACCGATCCGGTCGAGCGCTTCGACGATAGCCTCAACCGCGACCAGGAGATGACCGGGAGGTTCATCCGCGCCTGCGACGACAAGGGGGTCTATTTCCACGACTATGGCACGCTCGTCGCCGGCCACCACGGCGTGTCAGCCCAGCACACCTTGGACGATATCGACGAAGCGCTCAATCGGGTCGAGAGTGCGCTGCACAGTATGTAAGCGGCGATGACCGACCCAAGTCCCGCCACCGCCCGCGCTCATACATCTTGATTGTGCATCATTTGTGCATATATTAAAGACATGAGTTATCAGTGGGACGTCGTCAAAGCCCGATCCAATCTACGAAAACACGGAATCGACTTCGCCGATGCCGTCGGGGTCTTTGAAGATGAGTGGGCCTTTACCTGCAAAGAGGAGGAGATTGAGGGAGAATTCCGCTTTGCGACCTTGGGTATGGATTTTTTGGGCCGCATTGTAGTGGTAGCATCCACATATCGGGGCGACGATATCCGCTTGATCTCGGCCCGACCAGCCACGCCGCGTGAAAGGAAGCACTATGAGCAAGGAAGAATTTGACTTCACTCAGGCCAAACAAGGAGCACTCGTTCCTGCTGCCCCCAATAAGACGCGCATCACGATACGCTTGGACACCGATGTGTTGAACTGGTTCAGAAACCAAGTACACGAGGCTGGCGGCGGCAATTACCAGACCTTGATCAACGAGGCATTGCGTCAATATATCCAAGTTCAGGATGCTGTCCTAGAGGAAACCTTGCGCAAAGTGATCCGCGAAGAACTACAGACGCTTTCCCAATAGTCTGTGCGGGTCGGTGGCGCTTCCTTTTACCCATATTAGTCCCGCGTCAGTTGGCGGTAGCGGACCCGCTGGGGCACGACGGAATCCTCGCCTAGTCGCGCTTTCTTGTTCTCTTCGTACTCCGAGAAATTGCCCTCGAACCAATAGACTTGGCTGTCGCCTTCAAACGCCAGAATGTGCGTGGCGATGCGGTCCAAAAACCACCTGTCGTGGCTGATGACCACAACGCAGCCGGCGAAGTTTTCCAACCCCTCCTCCAGCGCCCGCAGCGTATGCACGTCTAGGTCGTTGGTCGGCTCGTCGAGTAGGAACACATTGGCCTGCTCTTTGAGCACCTTGGCCAGATGTACTCGATTGCGCTGTCCGCCCGAGAGCGTACCCACCTTCTGCTGCTGGTCGGCACCGAGGAAGTTGAAGCGCGCGAGGTACGCCCGCGAATTTACCTTGCGCTCGCCCAGCTCGAGCTCTTCCTCGCCGCCTGAGACCTCCTGCCAGACGGTGTTTTCTCCCACCAAGGTTTCCCGGCTCTGATCGACATACCCCAGTTGCACGGTCTCGCCGATGCGGAGTTGGCCGCTGTCGGAGTTCTCCTGGCCGGTAATCAGCCGGAACAGGGTCGTCTTGCCCGCGCCGTTGGGTCCGATGACTCCGACGATCCCGCCCGAGGGAAGCGCGAAATCCATGTTCTCGAAGATAATGCGGTCGCCGTAGCGCTTGCTCACGCCCTTGGCTTCAATGGCGATATCGCCCAGCCGAGGCCCCGGCGGAATGTAGAGCTGTACCTCCTCGTTCCGCTGCACTCGATCTTGGTTTAGCAGTTCCTCGTAGGCCCTGATCCTGGCCTTGTTCTTCTGCTGCTTGGCCCTCGGCGTCATGCGAATCCACTCCAGCTCTCGCTCCAGCGTCCGCTGTCTTTCGCTCTCGCTCTTTTCTTCCAGCCGCAGGCGCTCCTTCTTCTGTTCTAACCACGACGAGTAGTTTCCCTTCCACGGTACGCCGTGTCCTTGGTCCAGCTCCAGAATCCAGCCCGCCACATTGTCGAGAAAATACCGGTCGTGGGTGACGGCGATTACCGTCCCCTGGTACTGATGCAAATGCCCCTCCAGCCACGCTACTGTCTCGGCGTCGAGGTGGTTGGTCGGCTCGTCGAGGAGCAGGATATCCGGCTGGCGGAGCAACAGCCGACACAGGGCCACCCGCCGCCGCTCGCCGCCCGAGAGCGTGGAGACCTCTTGGTCTTCGGGCGGACAGCGCAAGGCGTCCATGGCCATATCCAGCCGACTGTCCAAATCCCAGGCCCCGACCGCGTCGAGTTGTTCGGCCACGGATGCCTGCCGCTCGATCAGGGCGTTCATGGCGTCGTCGTCCATAGGCTCGGCGAACTGGGCGTTGATGTCCTCGTACTCGCGCAGCAATTCCACGGTCTCCTGCACGCCTTCCTCGACGATCTCCTTGACCGTCTTGCCCTTTTCTAACTCGGGCTCCTGTTCTAGGAATCCGACGGTAAATCCCGGCTGGATGCTAATGGTCCCCTCGTACTCGGAGTCGATGCCCGCCATAATCCGCAACAAGGAGCTCTTCCCCGACCCATTCAAGCCTAGTACGCCGATTTTGGCCCCGTAGAAGTACGACAGTGAAATGTCGGTGATAATCGCCTTCCGGTTGTAGTGCTTGCTCACCTTGTACATCGAATAGATGATTTTTTCCGCTTCGCTCATGTTATTTCAATCCTTTATACGCTGTAAATACAATGCCTAGGTCGCGCTCAGCCCGCGCCAAATTTGAATACGGCTGCCGCTCCGGCTCTTGCAAACACTGCAAGAAGTCCTGCATCATGCCCTTGTAGCCCATCAAATCCCCCACGCCCGGAAAGTAGAGCCGCTTCCGCCGCCCCCGCAACCGCACGTATAGCCCATTGCACTCGAAGACGATCCGTCCCTCGGTTCCCAAAATCCGCGCGTGCTGAAAGGTGCCCTTGGTCAAGCTGAAGGCGTTCCAAGCGTAGCGCAACACCAGCTCGGCCCCGGAGGGGTATTCGACCCGCACTATCGAGTTCCGCTCCGGCTCGCCCGCTTGGTGACCAGGGAACTCTGCGATTACCTGCTGGGGCGCGTCGGCGAAAAGGTCTGCTCCGAGGGCCACGAAGTGGATCCCTCCCTCTAGCAGCGCGCCATAGCCGCTTTTCCATCCCGTGGCCTGCTGTGTGAAGCGCTTGCCAAGGGTCGCCTGTTGCACTTGGCCGATAAAATCCTGTTGGATGATCCGCTTGAGCAGCTTGAGCGAGGGCTTGTAGTAGTAGTTTTCCGCGATCATCAGTAGTGCATCTGGATGGGCCGCCGCGGCCGCGCCAATGGCCGCCAAATCGCTTTCTGTGGCGCACAATGGCTTTTCCACCAGCACCCCCTTGTCGGCTGCCAACGCGGCGACGGCTTGTGGCCGATGGGCATCTGGTGGCGAGCTGATTAGCACTGCGTCCACCGCGCTGTCGAGGACGTCGGCGTACGATGCGAATACCTGCCCCCCGCCGCATTGGCGGCTGAGGGCCTCTGCGCTGGCCGGCGTGCGGCTGTGAAAGGATAGCTCGACCTTGCCGACGAGGTTTTTCGCGTGCAGGCGACCGATGGTGCCGCATCCTATTAGACAGACCTTCTTCATCGCTTCTCCAATATCCGCTCGGCGACCCGCAGTGCGTTGGCCGCAATGGTCAAGCTCGGATTTACCCCGCCCGAAGACGGCATGAAGCTGCCGTCGGACACGTAGAGATTTTCGCTGCCCCAATAGCGGCAATCCACGTCGAGGACGCCTTCCTCTGGCGCGGTGGCGCAGCGCAGGGTGCCTATGGCGTGCGAGAAGGAATCGATCAAGTAGCGATAGCGCAGCAGGCCGCCTGACTGGCGCAATACGGATTCTGCTTTGGCCAGCAGGTAATCGCGGCGGCGACAGTCGGCGTCGCTATAGGCGTGCTCTACCTGCACTAGTTCCATGCCGAAGACGTCCTGCTCACTGGACAGTGACACGCGGTTGTCGCGGCTCGGCTCGTCTTCGGCAATGCAGAGCAAGTTCTGCATATAGCTAGTCAGCAGCCCGACGAGCGTCTTGGAACCCCAAGGGGCGTGGTGCCGGATGATGGGGGGCGCTGGCGTGTAGATGTCTTGGATGACGCCCACGGCCGTGCCCAATTCTGCGCGCAGGTCTTCGTAAAAATCGGAAAAGCAGAGCTGTTTGTGGAAGACCTGTTGTGGGTTGGTGCGAAAGGGAAAGATGCAATTGGCAATCCCGTTGCAGTGGCGCATGAGAAAGCGCCCAATTAGGGGGTGGTCGAATCCCGAACGGAGCATCAGGGCCGGGCTGTTGAGCGCCCCAGCGGCTAAGACTACTAAGTCGGCCGAGAGCACGTGGGTTTGCCGAGAGGCGCTGTCCACGTATTCGACCTGCTCGACGCGTCCGCTCCGTTGCACTAGCCGCCGCGCTATTGCGCCGACGATGATCTCTAGTCCGGCCGCCGAGGCAGCGGCTAGCAAGGTGGAAGCCATGTCGTTTTTGGCCTCCACCTTGCAGGGGAACCCGTCGCAGGTGATGCAGCGCAGGCAGAGGGGCCGGGTGCGGTCGGAAAAGTTGATTGCCAGTGGGATCTTGAATGGTTGTAGCCCTAGGTCTGTCCCCGCTTGGTAAATGCGCTGGGCCGGCGCGCTCAGCTCAACGGCGCGGTGCGGATAGGCATCTATCCCCGGGGGCTGGTAGGGATCGGTACCCACCTCGCCGTGGACTCCTAAAAGCTGCTCGGCGCGGGCGTAGTACGGCGCTAGGTCTGCATAGGACAAGGGCCAACGGGCAAAATCCGCCGGCCGCAGCCGCAGCGACGCCCCGCCGAAAAAGATCGAGTTGCCGCCGACGACCTCGTTGGGATAGGTGCGCTGGAAGGTGCGGCGTCCGTACTGCTTGACCAAAAGAGGTGAAGCCGAGCGGTAGCGCTTCTTCAATAAGATGGTGCGCTGGTCCCAGTCGGCGTCGTCGCGCTTGGCCCATTGGCCCCGCTCTAGCAGCGCGGTCTTGAGCCCGGCTTGCACCAGCGAGTGAGCTACCAGCGAGCCGCCGAACCCGGAGCCGATGACTACTGCGTCATAGTGCGCCGCGTTCATGGGCGTAGAGCGCGGCCAGCCCGGCGATAATCACCAAGGCCGCGTAGTGGAACTTTTCGCGGGTGTCCAATTCGCGCTGGATGCGGGGTAGGTTGGGTTGGAATTTCCCGGACATATTGCGCTGGATGTAGGTCTTGTAGTACTCGACGGTGAATCGCTCTAGCCCGCCGTTCATGTAGATGAGAAAGCCCAACCCGACTGGGTGTTCGGGATTGCCGAGGAAGTAAAAGAGCGGACTCAAGGCGGCCAAGACGACTCCAGAGCGCTGGAATTTGAGCCATTTGAATCCCTCGAAGGGCGCGTCCTTATAAGCACCCCCCAAGGCCACGAGCAGCCCAGTGCAATACCCGGTCACCAGATAGCCCCAGAAGCTCTCGATGGGTGCGGCGACGAGGAGGAAGGCGAAGACAATGGCGACGATTAGGACCCCCGCGCTATGGCGGACGAGGTCGCTGGTGATAGGGCGGCCAAAGAAGGTAATGCGCGAGGGGACGAAGTACTTTTGCTGATCTTCGGTGCGGAAGAAGCCCTTGTAGATCTCGGCGAGGAAGCGCTCTAGGCCCATGATGAGGAAGAACATTTGCACGAGGCCGAGGTGCTGAAATTGCGCACTGAAATACGGGATGAAGTACAGCGGCAAAAAGATCGCGACGTGGAAGTACATACTGCGCGGAAAGGTCTTGGGCTTGAAGCCTTCATAGGGAGCGTCTTTGAACGCTCCCCACAGGCAGGTGTAGAGGCCGGAGACGAGGGCGGTGATAAACGAAAGGGCGAAGGTCATGGTTCGTTAGGAAGTTGTTGGAGTGGCCAAAACATCAAATAGTAGGCTCCCCGCCTCGGTTCGGCAAACGGCTCGCGTGTTGACGTTACTTAGACCATTGGTCAGTTTTTGAGGTGATTCGGCCCCTGTTCACTGCACAATTTCAACGAGGAGCTTTTCCCATGCGGCTCGGCGTCGTCGGTATGTTGCCCCCGGACTTTCGCGAGATCAGCGACCAACACCTAGCGGCGATCAAGGCGCTCAACCTCACGGGCACGGCCTTTCATGCCCCCGGGGAAAATCTGGCTGCTATCACGACCGCGGAGTGCCACAAAGTGCGCGATACCATTGCGGCCGCGGGCATGGAACTGCCCCAGTTCGGCATTGGCTTTTCCGAGTGCCTGTTTGATCTCGACTCTGCGGTGCGCGACCAAGTAGTAGGCAAGATCGAGCGCGGCATTGAAGTCGCCCGCGACTTGGCTGCCCACACCTGTTTGATCCGCACGGGCAGCCGCAATCCAGTCGGCTCGTACTCGCCGTCTCGGCACAATCTCACGCCCGAGGCCCGCGCCCTGCTCGTCGAAACCCTCAAGCGCGTGGCCGCCAAAGCCGAGTCCGAAGCCGTCACCATAGTCATTGAGACGCATCTGCTCACCATCATGGGATCGCCGGAGACAAACCGCGACGTGCTGCAAGAGGTTGGCTCCGAGCGCATGACCGTGGTGATGGATTACGTCAACCATTTCCAGAACTTGGACCAAGTGTACAACAGCACCGAGCGCTTGCAGCACATATTTGAGATTATGAACCCCATCTCCAGCGTCGGGCATTGCAAGGACATTAAGTTATCCCCTGGCTTGGTGCTCCACATCGATGAGGAAATACCCGGCGACGGTGAACTCGACCTCGCCACCGCGCTCAAGCTGTGGCACGACGCCCATCCCGACGGCTACATGCTTCTCGAACACTTGCCCAACGAGAAATACCCCAGAGCCGCCGCCAATGTCCACCGCATCCTTGCCGAAGCCGGCATTCCCGTACATTAAACGCATAGCTAACCAAGGAGAATACTGTGATTAAGCCCCACGGCGCAGAAGAACTCAAACCGCTCTACGTCGAAGACGATGCAGTGCGTGCCCAGCTTTTAGAAGAAGCCGCTGGCCTGCCCGCTGTAGCCGTCTCTTCGGCTGCTGCATCCTCAGCCGTCATGCTCGGCTCAGGTTACTTTACCCCGCTTACAGGCTTTATGGACGCTGCCGATGCCAAGAGCGTGGCGGCCAATATGCACACGGCCGACGGCCTGCTGTGGCCCACCCCGGTCGTCAACATGCTCCCCGGCGATCAGGTTCCGGCGGGCGTGGCCCCCGGCAGCCGCATCGCCCTGTTGGATCCGAATGTGGACGGCAATCCAGTTATTGCCATTCAGGAAGTGACTGCGGTCGAATTGCTATCAGATACGGAGCGCGCCGCGATTATTGACCAAGTCTTTGGCACGGACGACGACGCTCATCCCGGAGTCGCTGCGTTCAAGGCTGCGGGAGACACTCTCATCGCCGGACCCATCGAAGTGCTCAACTTCTCGTACTTCCCCGGCGACTTTCCCGCGACCTTTCGCACTGCGGTTGAACTGCGCGCTGAGATCGCCGAGCGCGGTTGGAACCGGGTCGTGGCCTTCCAGACTCGCAACCCCATGCACCGCGCCCACGAAGAGTTGTGCCGAATGGCACAGCAGGCCGTCGAGGCCGATGGCATCCTCATACACATGCTACTGGGCAAGCTCAAGGCCGGCGACATCCCAGCCGATGTGCGCGACGCCTCCATCC
>JAPPEG010000019.1 GCA_028875345.1 Gemmatimonadota bacterium | reverse complement strand
TCCTCGCGTTGAGCGTCGTGGTGCCCATTCTATTGAGCGGAACCAAACAGGCGCGCACCTATGCCGTGATCGACCATTCGGGTTTTGTGCTACAGGAGGTGGAAAAGGGCATTTTGGTCGAGGATCTGGGCATAGTGCTGCGGGATGCGGCGGAGCGCTATCGCGACGGCGGTCGGGTTTGGGAGCGCTTGCCGGATGTGGTCCGGGCCGCTGCAAAGGTCTATGTGAGCTTGGCGGAAGCGGAGCGGCCGGCGTTGGTCCAGGACCTCGCTGAGGGCGAAAGTGAGGTCGCGGCTGGCCTCGTCGAATGGTGGCAGCAGGTCTCGGCTGAAGAGTTGGGGGCCCTCGACTTGGAACTCTCGCGCAGCCGCTACGTCCGAGTGGAGGTGCCCAGCGGCGACGATCCGCCAGCCGCGCTCAATCGCATGGTGAATGACGGCTCGCTCTTTGCGTACTTCGCCATCTCCCCAGATCCAGTCGCCAGCGACGAGGGATGCAAATACATCTCTTTGAATCTGACCGATCAGGACTTGCGCCGTTGGTTTGCAGACCAGGTGTTCCAAGTGGTGCGGGCGCGGCGCATTGAACAGGCGGGCCTCGACGCGGAAACGAGCGACTGGTTACAGACCCCAGTGCATTTCGCGGAGCGCAAGGTAGATAAGCGCGGCGACGAGGCCGAGGTTTCCACAGTTGATAGGGTCCAGCAGTGGGCCGTCGTACCGTTCGTCTATCTATTGTGGATGGCGATATTTATCAATGCGCAGACGCTTATGACCAATACTGTGGAGGAGAAGTCGTCGCGCCTCATCGAAGTGCTGCTGTCCGCGCTCTCGCCTTTTGAACTGATGGCTGGCAAGATCGCCGGTACGGCTGCGGTTGGGCTGACCTTGGTCTTTACCTGGGTCGCGTGTGTTGCGGTGGGAGTGGTGGTCGCGCCGGCCGCGTTGGGGGACGATGTGGCCTCCATTGTCGGCATTGCTAGCACTCCGCTGTACTTGTGGTCCTTTGTCTTTTACTTCTTAGCAGGCTTCCTGCTGTATGCCTGCCTGCTGGTAGGGGCTGGCTCGCTGTGCAATAGCTTAAAAGATGCGCAGAGCCTGATGTTGCCGCTCCTCGTACCGCTGATCGTGCCGTTGCTCACCATGATACCCATCACTCAAGACCCCAATGGTACCTTGGCGCGGGTTATGTCCTACATCCCGCTCTTTACCCCTTTTGTCATGATGAATCGGGCCGCTGGCTCGCTGCCCCTGTGGGAGTATTTGGCCACTACGGTGCTGCTTTTGTTGTCCATCTACTTCGCAGTGCAGGGGGCAGGCAAGGTCTTCCGCATCGGCATCTTGATGACGGGCAAGCCGCCGCGATTGGGAGAGGTCATGCGCTGGTTGACGGCCAAAGAAGACATCAGCCCAGCGGAGCGCGAAGCGGACTAGGTCAGTTGAGCGGGATCAGGCGATTGGCAAGAACGCGGATGTTGTGCTCGATAGTGGAGGCGTCCGGGGCGTCACCGGCTTGGCGCAAGTACTCGTTAAAGGCCTCAATGGCCTTGAGGTACTCGCGGGTGTGGTGGTAGAGAAAGCCGAGGTCGCGGTAGTTTTCGGCTTCGTCCGGCTGTAGATACGCGATTTTCTCGGCCCAGCGGATGGCGGTGGAAAACTCGCGGGCTTGGAAGTGGAGGCGTTTGAGGTTGCGGAGCATGCGCACCAATATGTGCAGCGACGAGGCCGGCTCGATGAACTCAGGGGCCAATTCGAGCCGGCGTCCCTCGATGACCGGTAGCCGCTCGCCCAAGGACTTGCCATCGACAAAAGCGCCGTCGGCAAAGGGATCGACGAAGAGCGGCTCGTCGCCCTGAGTGCTGCGCACGAGGAAGTGATGCGGAAAATTGACCCCTGCGAGGGGGAAGGACAGCCGCTTGCCCAGCTCTAGATAGACGACCGCTAGGGTGATGGGAATGCCGAGGCGGCGGTCGAGGACCTCGTTGAGGTAGCTGTTGCGGGGATCGTCGTAGTGGGCGCGGTTGCCGCGGAAGCCGAGGTCGCCGAACACGTATTGGCTCAGGTTAGCTAGAGAGGCGGATAGGGAATCGGCTGCGGCATAGCGGGTGCGAAAGTCCTCGCTGAGCGCGTCGAGTTGCCGCAGGTAGTGTTCGATATTGAGGTTGGGATACGCTTGCAGGGCGATGAGCAAGGCTCCGCGGGCGAGGTCAATCTCACCGGAAGAGTCACGTGCCTTTTGGACGAGCGCGAAGAAAGGGTCGGAAGGCCGTGGACGCATAAAAGCTGCGGCCCCGGTTAGACGCAGCGGTTGTGGATCCAACTAAACCGCAGTGGTGCGGTGTGGTTTAGCCGTCGCTCGCTGCGCTCGGCTAACTTGGCGTAGCGCGGCCCGAGCGAGCACAAGTAGTCTTGGGCGGCGGCCGCTTCGCCGGTGAGGCCGCAGAGGGAATCCAACTCCCACTGGCGGACTAGGTGTTGGATGATTTCGGCGTAGTGCTTGGCCGTGTACACTCCGAGCCGCTGGGCTATAATCGAGAAATGTTCAAAGAGGTTGGGATCTTGCCCGTCGGTCATCAGGTGAGCGGGCATGACGACTTGGCGTTTCATCAGGTCGCGGAAGGCCAATATCGCGCCGTTGGGGTCTAGCTCGAAAATTCTCTTGATAAAGTTAGTGTACGCTTTTTCGTGGCGGGCTTCATCGCCGGCCACGACGCCGCAGATGGTCTTGAGGTGCGCATCGCCGGCCCTTTGCGCCAAGCGGGCCACGTTGCTGTGGGAGATGCGGGTTGCCCGCTCTTGGAAGGACGTATAGACGAAGCCCTTGTAGGGATCTTGGGCGGCCTGTGGATTGAAGCCAGTGCGCAGCAGGTGTTGGATCGTCGTCTCGATGGCGCGCATATCGACGCGGCCGGTGAGGAAGAGGTATTTGTTGAGCAGGTCGCCGTGGCGATTTTCCTCGGCCGTCCAACCGCGCGACCACTGGGCCCACGGGCTGGGGTCCGTGCCGGTGGTATCCGACACGCCTTCAAAGCTGTTGAGCAAGGTCTGATAGGTGGGCAGGGCTTCTTCGGTGATCATGTCGCCGACGAGGACGACGAGGACATCGTCGGGAAGCGCTTGAGCGCGGGTGCGGAATTCGCGGATGGAGTCTTCCCAGTTTTCCTCGCCCACATTGGGGAGAAAATCGTCGGGCTGCCAACTATCCTCTACGGATTTAAGCAACTTGAGCTGGTCCCTGACAAAATCCTCCATGCTCGCGATGACTTCTCTCTTGTGCGGATTCAACTGAGTTTCTCCATCACTGAGTGATAAAAAAATACCCTAACCGGGTACTCGGGCGGCATGGGTTTTATAAATATTAATATTGAATATAAGACAAAATGGACAAGTTAAGCTATTGATTCAAGCAGTTTTTACTCGGTGGCCCTTTGTTTCTTGACGACAAGGAATGGTGCTACGAGCGGCTGGCGGCTCTCGCCAAAAGTGGCGAATGCCGCCATGGAAAGGGATGGTACCGCTGCATTATTAAAGTTGTATCTGGTTGTTTACAAATAAGTTGTGCTTCACGTAAAACGGCGGTACGCTCTTTGCTAACAAACGGGGTAAATCTCTTCCCCCAACAAGGAGGATACCTCGTGAATAGGGGATTTAGCAGGGAACAGATCGAGCGCGTAGCGCGGATGTACAAATGCAATCAGGACGCCAGCCGGGCGCTGGGGATCACGATTCGCAGTTTTAGCCGGCTTTGCCGCAAATACGAGATTGAATCGCCTTTTGCGCGGCGACAGCGGCAGCGCGGTCAGATGGCCAAAAGCACTAACCTTTAATAGGAGGCATATCATGGGAGCAATAGAGCGAATCGCTACCATCTGGAAGGCGAACCTCAACGAAGTGCTGGACCGGGTCGAGAATCCGGTGAAGATGGTGGGTCAGATCGTCCGCGACGCAGAGCGCGCCGTTGACCAAGCCGTAGATTCTTTGGTCAAGGCTCGGGCCACCAAGCGGCGTCTAGAGCGCGACCTCCAGCGCAACGCCGAGCAGATGCAGATGTGGCAAGACAAAGCCGCAGCCGCAGTGGAGGCTGGAAACGACGAGGGCGCGCGGCTCGCCTTGATACAGAAGACAGAGCTGGATCAGGCACATGTGCGTCTGGAACCGGCCCTCGCAGAAAGCTGTGATACCGTGGCTGAGCTAGAGGAGCAGGTCGAAATTCTGCGCCAAAAGCTGCGCGATATCCGCTCGCGGCGGGGCAAGCTAATTGCCCGCTGTTGCGCTGAGCGCGAGCGCGGTGTAGCATTCGGCGAAGACACGTCTGCGCATCGCTTTGACGCGATCGCGCAGCGGGTGCAGCAGAGCGAGAGCGAGTTGGCGCGCTTTGAGGAACAGGTTGCTCAGGCCGTCGCCGAGGCCGAAGTGCTGCGCGAATTAGCCGCTAAACGCCGCGCCGAGCGCGACCACAAGGTCGCGGAGGAACTAGCTGCACTGAAAGCGGAAAAGACATCGTAAAGGAGGCCGTCCATGTTGGCCAGAATACTAGGTGTGCTATTGTTGATTGGGGGCGTTGCGCTGGGGGTCGAGCTGATTTGGCCCTTGTTCGGCGGCCTCTTTGGTTTGCTCGGTGCAGTTGCGGTCGTCCTCTTGGCTGCCGGGGCGCTCTATATAGGTCTGCGCTTGTTGCGCGGCGAGAGCATCGTGGGCCGGGTCGTCGGGGCCTTAGTCCTACTCGCTGGAATCTGGCTGGCATTTTGGGCCGCGTTGAGCTTGGTGTCTGGCATCTTTGGCATCGCATTTTTGCTGTTGCAGGTCGCCTTGGTGCTGGCGATGCTCTACGTGGGCTGGCGATGGCTGGACAACGGCGAGTTTAGCCTGCGGAGATGGAGAATTTGAGGGCGAAAAAAAACGCGTTGTAAGGGATTAAATTGCTTGACAACTGCACTTGTGTTCAGTATGTTGTTAAATACTGAACACAAGTGCAGTAAAAGCGATTTCCCTACGTCCTCTCTGGCGCACCCCCAAGCGCCAGCACTCCCTTAGGAGGTTTCCAATGCACAGGCAGCGCGCATCATTCCCCACATCCCCCTCTATATCCCGTCTGGGCAGCGAGCTCAGCGCGGTCATCAATCGGGTGCGGAGCGCTTTCGGTCCCATTCCCATGCTCGGCTCGGCCGCCCGTCCCCGAGTTCAACGGGCCGAGAAAGTCGTTGATCAAACCGCCCGTCAACTTCTGCGCGGCGAAGCAGACCTGAGCGCGTGGTATCGGGTGTTGCGTCAGTACGAAGATGCTTGGATGCTAGAGCTAGAAAGAGTGCGCGGTGCTCGGGCCGAGCGCCGTGCGGCTTAGCCGAGGCGTATCTCGTCCACCTTGCCGACGATAGCTGCGTCCACAGGCAATGGAGGGGCAAAGGCATTGCAGGCTTCGCGCGCGACCTCGACGATCACCGCGTCTCCCTCGCGCAGGGCCGCCCACGTCGCGCAGACCTCGGCCTCGCCTATAGGCTCTAGACGCTCGTCGATGTCTTGGGTCAGGTGCAATATCTGACCGCGGAAGGACTCAATGCACTGCGAAAGCACTACGGTGCCCACCACCTTGGCTAGCTTCACTCGGCAACCCCTTCGTCGATAATTCCCACGATCACGCTCCTGCACGGTGGGCGCTCGGCTCCGGTTACCTCGGCCCCAGCAGCCCCCGACTGCACGACTAGCACTTTGTTGCCGATCCCCGCCTGAACCCCATCCACCGCTACCTGCAAAGTGCCGCCCTCC
Organism: Gemmatimonadota bacterium; assembly: GCA_028875345.1. Lineage (GTDB taxonomy): Bacteria > Latescibacterota > UBA2968 > UBA8231 > UBA8231. The sequence goes on along the minus strand of JAPPEG010000019.1, from coordinate 10,173 downwards.
TCGTCTTCGGGGCGCACCACCATGATCTTCTGCCCGGCGAGCAAGGGATGTTTACTGCTGGCAATTACGTGGCCAATGACGCGGCAGACTCTCATGCTACTTGTTTTTCTAGGGGGCGTCCAAACGCCTGTAGCGAATCTACGATGCCGACGATCAGCGCATCTACTGGCGTCTGATCCATGCCTGGTGCCTGCCGCGCCGAACTGCCCTGTACGACGACGACGAGCTCGCCTTCACCCGCTTGCACGCCGTCGATGCAGACGATGTGCTTTTGCGTGCGCTGCAAACCTTCGGGCGTGGTGGCGAGGATCTCGACTATTAAGAGTTTTTTGCCTTCGAGCGCATCTACCTTGGCGCTGGAGACTACATGCCCTTTGACGAGGCCGAGTATCACGGGCTGTCCTCAAAGAGTTGCAAGCTGGCACCGTCGAGTTCTTGCGCGTCGTACCCGTACAAGCCGGCGATCTTCTCCAGCACTTGGTTCATGAGGATATCCGGGCAGGACGCGCCCGAGGTGATGATCAGCCGCACAGGCAGGGGGCGCGGCAGCCAGTCTTCGCTCTCGATTATTTTTTTCGCGTGGACGTCGAAATGGCGGATGCGCTGGTCCGATAGGATCTCATCGCTGTTGGCAATGAGGAAGCTCGGCATGGATTGGAGGCACAGCTCGACTAAATGCGAGGTGTTTGAGCTGTTGTAGCCGCCGACAACCAGCGCCAAGTCGGCGCCAGAGCTTAGCAGCGTGCGCGTGGCGTTCTGGTTTTGGTGGGTGGCGTAGCACAGGGTGTCATTGGTGTCAGCGCAGTGGTAGTCGAGGTTTTTCTCCCCATAGCGCTGGCGCATGGCGCGGCGCAAAATGGCGGCTACTTCCTGCGTTTCCTCGGCGAGCATGGTCGTCTGGTTGACCACGGCCACCCGCTCTAGATCCTTTTGTGGGTCGAACCCCTCCGAGCTTTTGCCGGCAAAGGCGAGATCGAAGTCGGCGAGCGGCATCGCGCCCGTGATGTACGCGGCTACCTTCTCGGCTTCGGCGGCATCGAACACCACTAGGGTTTTGGTGTGTTCCTCGGTGTGCGAATGAGTCGCTTGGGTCTCTGCGTGGTTGTACTTGCCGTGGATGATGATGGTATAGCCTTGACGGCCTAGCTCCTCGCCGCGCTTCCACACCTTGGACACAAAGGGGCAGGTGGTATCGTAATTCTCCCGGTATTCCTCGGATTCGATGTCGATGCCGCTTTGACGGAGCGATTCCTCGTTCTCCATGGTGGTGCCAAAGGCAGGGATGAGCGCGATGTCGTCGCTGCTCATCTCCTCTTCGGAGACTTGGCGGTCCCCCTCGGGGTCGTAGATGAAGCGGACGCCTTGCTTTTTGAGGTCGTTGTTGACCAAGGGGTTGTGGATGATTTCGCTGACGAGGTACGTGTTGCGATTGGGGTTTTCCTTGAGGGCTGAAAAGGCCATGTGAATGGCCCGCTCGACCCCGAAGCAAAAGCCAAAGTGCCGGGGGATTAAGACCTGTAACTGGCCGATTTGCAGGAGCGTCGGGTTCAGAGAACGTTTGCCGTTTTTCAGGCGGTAGTCCTTGACGCGCTGGATGGTGGGGCCGGCGTAGTGATTGGGGACCCGGTCGAATTGCGGATAGGCCATGCGAAGCTCCTCGTGGAATTGCTACAGAAGTACATAGTACAGCATCAGGTTAAGCTGTCAATAGTGCGCCCTGCTCGGGGCCGGGCAATTGGTTATATTGCTTGGCACTGAATTTACCCGTACGGGAGTGTCAATCCATGAAATTCGTCATTCGCGCCGGAGGGGTCGGCACGCGGTTGTGGCCTTATAGCCGCGCGCGCAAGCCCAAGCAGTTCCACTGCATGGCTGGCGAGCAGACCATGCTGCAAGACGCGGTCGCCCGCATTGGCTCGATTGCTGCGCCAGCCGATGTGTACGTATCGACCGGACACTCGTTGCGATCCTTGGTGAGCGAGCAGGTGCCGGCCCTGCCGCCCGAGCAGCTAATCGTCGAGCCGGCGCTGCGCAATACCGGACCGGCCATTGGCCTGGAGTGCGCGCTGTTAGAGGCTCGCCAGCCGGGCTGCACGGTCGCCAGCTTGGGTTCGGATCATTACATAGGCCGGCCCGAGGAGTTCTGCCGCTTGTTGCAGGTCGCCGACCAAGCCCTAACCGACCGGCCCGACTACTTGTTTACACTTGGGGTCAAGCCGACGCGCGCTGAGACTGGCTATGGCTACATCCGTCGTGGCTCCGTGCTGGCAGAGGTGAGCGAGACGCCGGTGTACGAAGTCGCCGAGTTCACGGAAAAGCCTGGAGCACAACAGGCGGCTGAGTACGTGGCGAGCGGCCATTATTTGTGGAACAGCAACATGTTTGTCTGGAAGGCGGCGACCGTGCTGGAGCTTTTCGCCCGCTTTGAGCCGGAAATGCACGCTGGGTTACAGCGCATCCAAGCCGCCGTTGGCACGCCGGAAGAGGAAGCGGTTATCGCCCGTGAGTATCCAAGACTCAAGCCGATCTCCATTGACCACGCCTTGGTCGAGCGCGCGTCCAAGGTGGCCACGCTAGAGGCGGATATCGACTGGGGCGACATCGGCTCTTGGGCGGCGCTGACGGACGTATTGCCGACGGATGACGCGGGCAATTTGCTATCGGGCGAGGTGGTGGCGTTGGACGCGGTCCGTTCGACGGTGTACGGGCAGGCCGATAAAGTCGTGCTGCTACTGGGGGTGGAGGACTTGGTGGTGGTGGATACTGAAGACGCGCTGCTGGTGTGTGCGAAGGGGGCGGCTCAGCAGGTGAAAGATGCGGTGGATCATTTAAAGGAAAAGCAGGGGTACGAGAAATACCTCTAGGTTCACTCCACTTCGATGTTGACGCCCCACATCGTCGGCATGACCGACCGGGCCTCCGATCAGATGGCGCTGGACGCGGCCCCTGGCATCGTGGATGTGCTCTAGGGACGCACGCCTAAATACCCCGTCGAGCCGGACGGAGTTTGAGCCGCCCGGATCAACCCATCCAGAAGCCCTTGCGGTGCGACACCCCCAGCACTTTTTGGCACTCGCTGCAAAAATAGAGGAATCTGACGCCGAGGTGGCTGGATATTTTTTGCGCCAGCAAGCGGGTAATCGCGCTTTCACAATGGGGGCAGATGGGATCCTGCTGCGTCGTTTCGACAATCTCTATCACTGGACTCCTCCTTTTATTCGTCTTCAACCCAGACGGCGGTGCCGTAGGCCAGCAATTCGGCCGCCGTGCCCATGACTTGGGAAGTGGCGAAGCGGGTCGAGACGACGGCGTTGGCCCCTAGGCGAGTGGCCTCGGCGCGCATGCGGTCGAGGGACTGCTCGCGCGATTCGGCCATGAGCTTGGTGTACTGGAGAATCTCACCGCCCATCAAGTTCTTCAGGCCGGCCATGATATCCTTGCCGATGTGCCGGGTGCGAATGGTATTGCCGCGCACAAGGCCGAAGGTTTTGACAATTTTCTTGCTGGGTATGTGGCTGGTTGTGGTGATAATCATCTTCTCACCTCCTTATAAGGGTCGGATTTGCGGGTTTTCAGTTTTTCTCTGAGCACGGAAAAGAGGAGCATGGCCAGGCCAATCCACACGGTGGCGGTGGCAATTTTGGGCACGTTCCACTCGCCGTGCTGGACGAACTGGTAGATGGCGTAGAGCACCAGCAGGGCGCAGCCGGTGCCGACTAGCAGGAGCCCGGCGTTGCGGCTAAAGCGGCTGAAAGGGCTCTGCCACAGTTGGTCGAGCACTTGGTCGTGGGACTCGGCGAATTTGAGACTGGCGATGTGCGCCGCGCTGCTGCGTAGCTGCTCGTATTCGCGGCGGAATTCAGCGTCGCGCACCAGCAGGTCGTTAGCTTCGGCCGCTTCTTCGGGCGTCAGTTCCTGGTCAATCAGGCTCGAGAGCAGGCGCTGGCGTCTCTCGCATTGTGCGTCGTTCATTGGCCCATCTCCTGGGTTATTTGGCGTATTGTGCAGCAAAGGCTTTGCGCGCGTGGTAGAGGCGGCTCATGACCGTGCCGCGCGGGATTTGCAGCCGTTGGGCAATGCCATCGTAGTTGAGCCCTTCGATGTACTTCATGACGAGGATTTCCCTGAACTCTGCTTTGATACGCCTCAGGGCATCCCACACCTGCACTTGCTCCTCGTGCGCTTCGAGCAGGAAGTCGGGTTTTTCGACCGGGTGTGTGGTGGCAGTCTCGGCGGCGAGCCGTTCCTCATATTGTGCGGCAGTCTGCCTTCTGGCGATGCGGTTGAGGCAGTGGTTGCGCAAAATGCGGTAAAACCAGGGATAGAAGGCGTCCAGGCTAGCGAGGCGGCGTATAGCGACAAAGGCCTTGCCAAAGGCGTCTTGGCAGGCGTCAGCTGCCTCTTCGCGATTGCCCAGCAGGGCGATGGCGTGCACGTAGGCCTCGCGGCGGAATTTCTCAAAGAGAAATTCAAAGCCGCGCACATCGCGTTGGTCGAGGCAAAGCCTGATCGCTGTCTGTTCGTCCATGGCGCTCGTTTCTCCTTCTGTAGAATTAAACAGACGAGCGAAGAGAATATTCAAAAAAAGGTCGAGAGAATTTAGACAGTGATAGGGGCGGCATTTGCGCTGTGAGCTGTAGGGAGGAGTGCGCCCTCAAGTACTAGGTCATCTCAAAGAAAAACAGGGGTGCGAGAAATACCTCTAGTTTCACTCCACGTCGAGGATATAGCGCGCTAGCGGCGAGAGCCGTTGGGCAGTTGCGGGTCGCAGGTACTCGCGCTGATTGGTCTGCTGCGAGTGCTCGCGGGCGATAAAGGCGCAGTGCAGGGTGCGGCGAGGGGCGTTGCTGTCGTTGCGATACGAACTGTGCCAGAGGCTGCCGTTGAACACGGCAACCGAGCCAGCGCGGCCCGTCAGATGCACTTGCTCGGGGTGGTCGGCCAAGGGATCGGCCACGTGGTCGGCGACCCTGCCGGGTTGGCGGTGGCTGGCGGGGACGCAGCGGGTCGCGCCATTGATTTGGGTGAAATCGTCGAGCATCCACATGGAGTTGACGACGTGGTATGGCCCGCCGGGCACAGTGTGTTGACCCCAATCCGCATGTAGAGCTTGTAAACCGCTGCCGGGCAGTGGATCGTGCCCATTGAGCGAGTGCAGCTTAAACGGTCGCTGCAAGACGTGGAAGACCGCGGTCAACAGCATTGGTTGTAGGTACACAGCATCAAAGATCGTCCCCTTGTTGACCAAATCGGCGAGGCGGCGCACGCCCTCCACTTGGGACACCTCAGCGCCGGCTTTGTCGCCTTCGCGGGCAAAAATTGCATCAAAAGCACGGCGCAACTCGGCCAGCCAGTCGGGCGCAATGATTCCTTCCAAGATGATGAAGCCGTTGGTGTCCAGTGCGCTGCATTGCGCGGGCGTCAGCGGCTGAGGGACGAACCCCCGTTGCAACAGTTCGCTGTCCAAAGAGAATTTTCCCTCGCTTAGCTACTGGCTTGTTGTTGCGCGAATTCGCAAATGGTGGTCACGCCGCGGCGGATGTGTTCTTCGGAGGCGGCGATGGAGATGCGCACGTGGTCGCGGCACATCTGGCCGAAGGTACTGCCAGGAGCCACGGCCACGCGCTGCTCTTTAAGCAGCCGGACGGCGAATTCGCTGGAGTCCATGCCAGCCGCGGAAATGTCGATCATTAGGTAGATCGCGCCACCTGGAGTGTAGCGGTACAAGTCGTATTCTCGCAGGACATCGAGGGCGATGTCGCGGCGGCGCGCATAGGCGCGGCACATGGCGTCCACGTCGTCTTGCGGGCCGTCGAGCGCGTCGGCTGACGCTAGCTGGGAAAACCCTGTGCCGCACGAGATAAACGGCTCTTGGAGCTTGGTGGCTATTTCGATGTACTCGGGATTGGCACGGGTGAAGCCGACTCGGTAGCCAGTCATGGCATAGCTTTTGGACATGCCGGAGACGATGATGACGCGCCCGTCTGCGTCGTGCGGCAGCGCGCTCTGATGCGGTTGATCAAAGACGATCTGGCCGTAGATCTCGTCGGACAGCACCCACAAATCGTGGTGCTGGGCCAAGTCCATGAGCTGGCGCATTAGGGGCTCGTCGTACACTTGGCCGGTAGGGTTGGAGGGCGTGCAGAGCAGGAGGAGTTTGGTGCGGGGACTGACTAGGCGGTTGATCTCGTCGAGGTCGGGCATGAAGTGGTTTTCCGCCCGCAGATTGTAAAAGACGGGTCGGCCGTGGACGATGGAGACGGCCATTTCGTAGTTGGGCCAGCCTGGGTCGGGCAACAGGACCTCGTCGCCTGGTTCGAGCAGGGCGAGGAAAGTGGTTGCCACGCTCATGACCGCCCCGGGGGTAACGAGGATGTTTTCGCTGGTGGTCGGCACGCCGGTGCGGCGTTCGAAGTAGCGAGCCGCGGCTGCGCGCAACGCATCGACTCCGGCGTTGGGGACGTACTTGGTGTGGCCGGCGCGCGCGTAGCGGCAGGTGGCTTCGACGATGGACTCCGGCGTGGCAAAATCGGGTTGCCCGACTTCGAGGTGGATGACCTCGCCCGTCTTTTCGACGGCCCAGGCCAAGTCCATGATCTCGCGGATGCCCGAGCGGGGAATAGCCGCGGGGATGCGGGCAAAAGGCTTCATCGGAGGTGGATGCCCGGGCCGGTCGCGCCGATCATCTGCACGGTATTGTAGATGGAGACCGGCGTCGAGGCCCCGGTAACGCCGGTGATTCCCTCGCTGCGCGCGACCTTGAGGTCGAGTCCGGGGCCTTGGGCGTGGATTTCGACGATGGCTTCGGTCCATTCCGGGCTTACGAGAAGCAGCGAGTGCGTGCGGTCGAAGCCGATGCCAGCGTATGCGATGGCCGCGTGGGTGTTGACGTTGCGCGGAAAGAGCGGGCAGATGCCGCGCGTCGGGCCGTCGTAGAGGACTGTTTCTTCTTTGATGTCGTCGGGGTCGAGGCCGGCGGCTGCGCAATCGACGTTGTGCGGGGGTTTCTTCATCACCACATCGACGGACTCCCACACGTCGCGGTTTTCCAACAGCGCGTCCATGCCGACTACGCCTCCGTGCGGGACAAAGGCGCGGGTGCCAGCGCGGCGGGTGGTCTCCTCAATGGTGGTTTCGACGGCTTGGTCGGCGAGGGCGGTTACTGAGATGAACATGTAGTTGGTTTTTTCGAGGATCGTCTGTCCCCACTGGCGGGTGACGTCCGGGTGGGCCATCTCGACGACGAGATCGGGCTGCCGCGATTCGAAGTCGCTCAGGTCTGCTAGACAGAGGTCGGCGGGGAGGTTTTGGATGGCAGCGGCCATTTGATCGTGGACGAAGACGACTTCCATGCCGTTGTCTGCGTCAGCTTCTATCATCTTATGGACGACTTGGCCGATCTGGCCGTAGCCGATTAGGCCGATGCGGGTCGATTTTTGGCTCATGGTCTGGCTCCTCAAAACGGGGTGAAAGCAGAAGTAGCGAATATATGCACTGGTCGGGGATATGGCGAACAAACGGCGCGTTTGATCGTCGCAGGTCGCGTCAGTATTGCAAGCAGCCCCTCAATCCCGCCAATCGACGACTACCCCGACGATATCCCCATCCCGCTCCCGCTTAATGCGCTCGAACATCGCCGGCATCTCGGCGCACCCTATCCGATGGGTAATGCAGTGTTCCCACTTGAGCACACCCATCGCCATGTTCTTGATCACAGCGCGGCGGCAGGGCTGCCAGCCATCGTCGCAGGGAAAGAACATCTGTAGCCGCCTGCCGTGCGGCGTGGGAAAGTCCAGGGCGATCGGATCGTCCCCGTAGTGGCCCTGCCAGACGAAAGAGCCGAACCGCCGACAGAGGGCAATCGCCGGATCGATGCACTGCGGATGCCCGGTGCATTCGAATACCACATCGGCACCTTCGGGCGCGAGTTCCTGTAATGCAGCGGCCACGTCCTGTTTTTTGCCATTGATTGCACAATCCGCGCCCAGTGCCTTGGCGACCGCGAGCGGTTTTTCATCAATATCTACCGCCATCACTACGCACCCGCGCTGTGCACAAGCCGCTACCACCCCTAAGCCAATCATCCCCACTCCGTGCACGACCACCGTATCTCCCATCCGCGGATTGGCCATATCGACGCCATAGAGCCCCACGGCCGGCATCACAAACAAACTCGCCACATCCATCCCCGCTCCGGGCACCATCTTGGCCACGCCATGCGTGGTATTGGGCCGAGTCACGATGCGGCTGCAATGCCCGCCGGAAACGCACCCAACCTCTGTCCCGTCGGCTAGCCTCATCGCGTCATTGCCGCGAAAGTACACTTCATCGCCGACTGCAAAATTGTCGATATCGGCCCCGACGGCTTCTATGATGCCCGTACCTTGATAGCCGGTGCACAGCGGAAAGGGGTTGCGGTTCATTTTGCTGATCTTGCCGCTGATCAGTCCGAACTCAGTGCCGATACTGACTCCGGTGAAATGGGTGCGGATCGCGACTTGGTCGGGGGCGGGATCGTTCAGTACGACCTCAGTCAGCGCGAAATTTTGCTGTTCGTCGCAGATGAGCGCTTTGGCATCCATGAAAAATCCTTTCTGGTGGTCAATTTATTTTCTTTCGGAGATTTTGCAGACCCAGATGCTGATTTCGTAGAGCAGGAGTAGAGGCAGGGCCATGAGGATTTGGGAGACCGGGTCGGGCGGCGTGAAGATCGCGCCGAGGACGAAGATGCCGATGATGGCGTAGCGGCGGATACGGCGCATTCGCGCGGCGGTCAGCACCCCGACCTTGGCCAAAAAGAGCGACAGCACGGGCATCTCAAAGACGATGCCAAAGCCGGCGATCAGCCGCAGCACAAAGCCGATGTACTCGTCGGCCGCCCATTGCGAGGTCATGTCGGGCGGCTCTAGCGCGAGGAAAAAGCGCAGCCCGAGCGGGAGGACGATGTAATAGGCGATCATTGCGCCGACCGCGAAGCAGAGGATGCTCAGCGAGATAATCGGCAGCGTGAGCCGTTTCTCGCGCTGCAAAAGCCCCGGGGCGATAAAGCGCCAGGCTTGGTAGAAGATGACCGGCAGCGCCAGCAGCAGCCCGCCAACAAAGGCAATTTGCAGGCTGATGAAGAAGTAAGTCATGGGCCGGAGGGCCTGCAGGCGGCGCGCTGGGGGCAGGTCGGCGATGGGCGCGTCCGGTTCGGACGCAGCATCGGGCTGGCCCAACCACTGGCTCACTAGCTTTTTGACCGCCAGCACCACGCCCGAGGATTGCCGGCCCTCCAAGCTGAGGACGGCCTCTTCGTACGGCCGGGTCAAGATCTGCATAATAGAGTCGGAGAAGGCAAAGCAAATTACCGCGCCTACGACGAGCGCGGCTAGGGCCTTGAGAATGCGCCAGCGGAGTTCTTCGAGGTGGTCGAGAAAGGGCATGTTGGCTTCTCGGGGCGAGTCTGGGGCGTGGGGGGCTTCTGGATCGTGGTCAGCGTCTATGTCGTGATCAACTTCTGGGTCGTGATGAGTTTCCGGGTCGTGGTCGGCTTCTACTGGCTCGCGGGCGGGTTGCGGGTTGCGGAAACGGGCGACAAAAGAGATCAAGACGACTAGCAGACAGCCCCAGGCGAAGAAGTCGCCGTGCCGAGTGTAAAAGGTCGCGGGTTGGCCGACTGGCACGGTGGCAACTGCGACTGCGGGCGTGAAAAGATCGGTCGCCTCATAGGTGCGGCCAAACGGGTCGATGAACAGGGAGATGCCGGTGGTGGCAGAGCGGGCGATGGCCGTGCGGTTTTCAACGGCGCGCATGGCGTTGATGAGCGCGTGTTGATAGGGCCCCGCGCTGCGGCCAAACCACGAGTCATTGGTGATGTTGACCAGCACACGCGCCCCGGACGCCACGTGCTGGCGCACCAGATCGGGAAAGATGGACTCAAAGCAGATGAGCACGGCAAAGGGATGCCGGGGATGGGCAAAAACCGCGTGTTCGGTGCCGCGCGCGAATTCGGCCGGGCCGAGGTCGCCAGTCAGGCGGGTCCAGTCGATGTCGCGCAGCAGGGGGATCGCGTCGCGGTAGGGCGTCCGCTCGCCAAAGGGCACTAAGTGCATTTTGGCGTATGAAGGCAAAGTTACGGCCCCGGGTTGGACGAAAAAGGCCGCGTTGTAGTTCGCGTGCGGCGCGCCGGTC
>JAPPEG010000400.1 GCA_028875345.1 Gemmatimonadota bacterium | reverse complement strand
CTGGCCGGGAAGAGTGGCCGCTGCGCTGGTCTTGGGGGGGCTTTAATGCGCTGCGGTCTGCGCCGCTGGCGTGGCTGCGCCGGCACTTTGCTACGTATTGGAGAAAGGCCGAGTTAATCGATCGCAAGTGATGCGATCAGTCCGACGCCAGCATTGGCGTCGCAAGGAGATTGCACCATGCAACAATACCGAGTTGCCATTCTGGGCTGCCGCGGCCGAGGCACGGCCGCGGGCCGCGCGTACCATCAGCATCCCCGCACTGAGGTTGTGGCTCTGTGCGACCTCGTGCCCGAGCGGCTGGTGGAGCTCGGCGACGAGTTGGGGGTTGCGGCTCGCTACGACGACCTCGACCGGATGATTGAAGCCGAGACTCCGGACATTGTCGCCATTCCCACGGGCACCGAGTTCCACTATCCGCTCGCTATGCGAGTGCTGGAGCACGGAGTCCACATCGACATTGAAAAGCCGATTTGTACTACCTTGGCCGAGGCCGACGCGGTGTTGGCCAAAGCCGCGGAGAAAGGGGTGCAAGTGGCCGTGCATCACCAAGGGCGCAGCGGCGGCGCACTGCAAGCGGTTAAAGCGGCGATTGCCGAGGGCCGAATCGGCGAGTTGCGCTATGTGCAGGGCAGTGGCAAGGGCTACTACGGAGGCTACGGCCTGATGAATATCGCCACGCACTCGCTCAATGCCATGCTCGGCGTGGTCGGGCCGGTGCGGAGTGTGCAAGCCGTGGCCTTGACCGATGGCCGACCGATCACTCCCGAGGATGTGGTGCCGTCGCCGAGTGGTATGGGCTACATCGCTGGCGAGCACGTGACCGCGGCCCTCGCCTTTGAATGCGGGATTTCGGGCACGCTCTTGCAACACCGTTTTCCCAAGGTGGATTCAACGGCCTATATGATTGAGATCTACGGCACCGAGGGCCGGCTCTACTGGAAAAGCGGTGCCCCGTGGTTTTTGTCCACGCCGCACTTTGCCCCCGGTCAATCCGAGTGGCAGCCGCTCGAGCCCATAGTGCCCGAACACTACGACCCGGCGGGTCCGGCTGCTGTGGAGGATTACCAGTTCGCCGATGAGTACGTGCAGGCACTCGACGAGGGCCGTGCGCACGAATGCTCGGGCGAGGCTGGTCGCCACGTGCTGGAGATATTGATGGGGATTTTCGAGTCGGGCGCGCGTGGGAAGCGCGTGGAGCTGCCGCAAGCGGACCGCGAACACCCGCTGTTGCGTTGGCGCGAGGAACATGGCTTAGGTCTGCCCAGCCCTATGCCGCGTCCGTATGCGGAATGGCTTGCCGCCGAAGACTGCCGCTTGGGCCGGGGTGCGAGTTAGCCGCTTAGCTTGATTTAGATGAGGGCCTGCATAAAGCCGACCCGAAGCCACTGGTCGAGTCTCCCTAAGCACCGACGAACGATACTTCCGCCGCAATCCATGTTATAGGATTTTAGCTTGAGAGACTGGATCTGCTAAGTGTTTATCAATTGTCTCTTGTTTGGCAAAAGACAGGAATCTGGTCTCATTGACGGCGCAATTCAGCGGAATCGTTTCGTCATGGAGAGATTCTCCGAAAAGAAGGTACCAAAACCATTTCTTGAGTACCAAGCTCATTACACTCTTTGGTACTTCACCAGATTTACGCCACCGAGTAACCGTACTGCGGTGGATCTGTAGCCAGTCTGCTACATCCGAGAAGGTGGTGCCCGTTACGTCACATAGGAATTCCAACTCTTCCATGGATAGACTGATGTTGTTGCCGCAGATTTCGTTCGCGATCGCCCGGTGAATCCGGTGAATTTCCTCTTCAGAAATGGCGGCGGTGCCATCGGGTAGTGAGACTAGTCGTAGTTCTGGCACAGACCACGTCCGACCGGCGGCGTAGTATGGATAGTTTTTCTTAATCTTGGTTTTCATTGTCGGTTTCCTTGGCAAATTGGTTCGCCCGTGCGTATGCCTCGGCTTCGTGCAGGTTTTTCAGACTTGGTGAAGACTCAGTTCCGTCGTAGAAGCAGAACAGGGAAGCGTACATCACCACATCCTCCTCCAAATACAATCGGAAGCAACAGTAGTAGCCGGGGCCTTTTCCTTCAGCAGGTGGAGCCCATACCGCAATCTCTACGCGATCATCTGAGGATATGTGGTGAGCGCACCCGAGATAAACACCTTCTCTTATGAGGTACGGTAGCTTCTGTCGAGCTCGTGCATAACGTGGTGTTTCCGGCTGGTGGTCAACAAACCGGTGGGCAGCGGAGAGTTGCTGGACAGCGTCCCACCAACTGTGCATTTCTCCCATTTGTTGAATATATCAACAGTGTGCGATTATGCAACTCCGCAGGGATAAAAAGACGAACGGTGTTATTACTCCCGTCAGCCTGCCAGTTTTCCCAACAAACCCCAACCGCTGACGGCGGAGGAGGCGATCAGTACCACGGTCGAAAGCACTGCGCCGATGAGGACCCAGGCGCGGGTGCGGTAGGAAGCGGGTAGCTTGAAGTTGAGGTAGATGGCTGCCACCATCATCATGGCAATGGCCAAGTTGGCGATGAGGAAGCCGGCGATCTGGGTCAGGATGTCGAAGGGGATGTTGTTCCAGACGATGAGCATGGTGGTGGCGAAGATGTAGAGGCAGATGACGCGCTTGATCGCCTGGTACTCCCAAGTGCGGTCGGGCCAGCGGGCGGAGAGAAATTCTTGGGCTACGCGGGCGTAGATTTCGGGCAGGGCTTGCAGGGTGCCCCACAGCGCGGCGAGGATGCAGACGTAGTAAATCCACACCAAGCTCGGATGAATCTGCCGCCAGACGTGGGCTTGGTGCGTCAGCAAGTTCCAGCCCTCAAAGCGGGTTTCGAGCGGGAAGAGCACGGCCGCTCCGGAAATCATAAAGGCCGCGGTGACGATGAAGAGTACCAGCGCTCCCAGCGCCACGTCCCAGCGCAGCGGTGCCACGCGTTGCCGCAGGTGGTGGATTTGCTGGGGGTCGTCGGGTAGGTAGTCGATGCTCTCGCTGCGGAAGGCGCGGTCGCGGATGGCCTCGATATCTTGGTGTCCAGTCAGCCCCCACTTGTGCAGGCCGACCCAGTTGGCATAGGCGATGTAGCTAATGACCCCGCCGCCGACGTAGCCAAAGGTGGTGCCCAACGTCAACAGCGGATGCGCTACCGTGTCCTCGGGTGCCCACTCTGGGAAGGGCGGCAAGTCGCCAAAGCGGAAGGTCCCCACAAGCGCCGCGATAAAGTCTGGACGCACGATGAGGGTGCCGGCGATGGTGCCCGTGACTAGGATTCCGCAGATGAGGAGTTGTTGCTTTTCGAGGCGTTCAAAGGACAGGCGGATGCCAAAGAACAGCGCCAAGGCAATAAAGGCCGAAGTTATGGCGTTTTCCCAGAAGACTTCTTCCTCGCCAGCGGGCAGCATGTCGCGCAGCAAGAAGTGAAAGAGGTCGCCGCAGGGCTTGGAGACGGGCACCCAGGCGAGGGGCGCGCCGATCATCTCAAAGAGCAAAATGGTCAACAGCAACCATCCGCGCGGCCCAGGCAGGCGCACGAGACGGTGGCCGATCAGCTCGCCGCTGACGGCTGTGTAGCGGCCAATCAGATAGGTGAAGAAGACGCCCTTGACCAAGCAACTGAGCAAGACCATCCACAACAGGCCGTAACCAGCCCAAGCACCGGCCCGCACCACGACGATGGTCTCACCAGCACCGATGGCGACCGAGGCGACGATGGCTGCCGGGCCGAAGACGGCAAGCATACCGAAAATTTTCTTCAGCGACCAAGACTGGGCGAAGACGCCTTCGGGTGGCGGAATATCTACTTTGTTCATGCGAGGAGATGCGCTTTACAGAGGGGAATAAGGCTCTGGGCGACGATGCTGAGGCGTAAATTCATGGTGGGGCAAGATACAGCGGGCGGATGGGCGACGCAATAGGCCGCTTTTAAGCAGTGGATGTGATACACTGTCATTGTTTTTCGCTATTCGCGCGTAGGAAAGACGTATAGCCCGTTTCGTCAAGTGTCCCGGCCGCCAGCGCGATAACGGCCTGAGCCGCGCGCTCTTGCGTGGCGGTGAAGCGATAGCCGTTCAACTCCAAAAACAGAATTCCGACTACAAAGCCCGTGCGCTTGTTGCCATCGACAAATGGATGGTTCCGCACGATGCCTGCCGTATAGGCCATCGCCATTTCGATAAGATCGGGCGTATCCGCATAGGCGTAGTGTTGCTGTGGCCGGGCCAGAGCCGATTGCAGCAAGCCGTCGTCGCGCACCCCCGCCGTGCCACCGTGCAGCGCGAGCAGTCGGTCGTGCAGCATCAGCGCGTCGCGTGCGTCAATCCAAACCGGTTCCGTCACTGGGCCAGAACGTGGAGCGTGTTGCGATAGCGGTCGAGGATCTCTTCGGCCTTTGCTAGCTTCTTTGCAAAGGTGGGATCGTAGGGCGTCATCTGATAGCTGCCGTCCGGACCTTCGATCAGGAATAGAGGATCCCCGTCTTTGGTGCGCAGCCGGTTGACGACCTCCTTGGGGAGGACGACGCCGAGCGAGTTGCCAAATTTGCGGACCTTGAGTTCAACCATGAAATGCCTCCTGTTGTTATTACTATTGTAGTAACATCTGACCGAGGCGCAAGGAGAGATGGATTTGCAGAGGCTACACTTGTTTTTTGTGCGATCATTTTTTATTTTTAGCCATGACTAAATTTTAAGTTATATATTACTTAAATTATTTTTATTCTCCGCCTAAAGAAAGAAGGCAACTGGTGAAGCGTCCGATTTTTGCCGTCAGCCTGTGCGCTGTGGCCTGGATCGGTGGGGCCTGTGGCCAACTCATGACCGAACCCCCGCCCGCAGGCGACGATTTCGAATCTCCCTTTGAGGGCCTGTCCGCAGAGCTCAACGCGGTTTTCGTCGCAGGCGACGGGAATTTTGCTAAGGCCTTTACCATTGATGAGGGCTTGGGGCCCATCTTCAACAATGTTAGCTGCGAAGGCTGCCATCCCGGCGATGGGCGAGGCACCCCCGCAGTGGGATTTTTCCGCTTTAGCGAAGGAGAAGATTTGGCCCTGGACAAAGGCGGGGCCCAGCACCAGGACAAAGCCATCCCCGGCGCGCCCCCCGAAGTGCTGCCCCCCGAGGTGGATCGTTCCTTCCGCATTCCGCCGCCGGTATTTGGCGTGGGTTTGATCGAGGCCATTCCAGTGGAGGCCATCCTGGCGCGCGAAGACCCCGACGACACAGATGGCGACGGCATATCGGGCCGGGCCCACTGGGTCAGCTCGCCCGACTACGTCTCCGCAGCCCACGTGGGCGGAGGGGACGGGATTCAGCTAGGGCGCTTTTCGCGCAAAGCCCAGGTCTCGTCTCTACTGCAGCAGGTGGTGGAGGCCTATCACGAGGATATGGGCATCACCAGCGACTTTCTGCCCGAGGAGAACAGCCATGCCCAGGCCGGCGGGGTAGCGCTGGGCGACCAAGTGCCCGATCCAGAGATTTCGGCTGCCACTGTGCTGACTACGGTGATGTACGTGCGGTTGCTGGCTCCGCCCAAACGAGGTCCCATCACGCCCCAAGTCGAGCGCGGCGAGGCCCTGTTCCACCAGGCTCAGTGCCATGCTTGCCACGTGCCCACCATGCGCACGGGGGCCAGTTCGGTGGCTGCCTTGAGCTATGTGGACGCCCACCTGTACTCCGATCTGTTGCTCCATGACATGGGGGAGGGATTGGCCGATAATCGCCCCGATGGCGACGCCACGGGACGAGAGTGGCGCACTGCGCCTTTGTGGGGCTTGCGTCTAGTGCCCGATTTCCTAGGAGGGCAAGCTTTTTATATGCACGACGGCCAATCGACCACCTTGCACGATGCCATTGTGCGCCACGGGGGCGAATCTGCGGCCAGCCGGGACGCGTACATGGCCCTGGATCAGGCGGATCAGGAGGCCCTGATCGCCTTTTTGGAATCGCTTTGAGAAGAGAAGTAAGCCGTGATATTGAGAATGCTGATGAGCCTGCTATGTCCACTCGTGGGGATTGCGACAGCCCAAGAGGGCGAAACGCCCCTAGTGCGGGGTGGCATTGGCGACAAGCCCTTTATCAAGGGGATTGGGGGCCGCACGTACTTTGGCGGCTACACTGAGGTCCACTTCCGCTACAAGCGCGAAGAGGGAATTACCGAGGAACTGACTTTTGAGCCCAAACGCTTCAATATCTTTACCTATACGCCGGTATCCGACCGCCTCCGCGTGGCCTCGGAACTGGAATTCGAGGAGGGGGGCGAGGAGATCAAAATAGAACTCGCCCTCATCGACTTTGAAATCCACCCATCCCTCACCTTTAGGGGTGGCATTATCCTGTCTCCCTTGGGGCGTTTCAATTTGTCCCACGACAGCCCGACCAACGATTTCACCGACCGACCCTTGGTCAGCACCCAGATCATCCCCACGGCTCTGTCAGAGGGAGGCATGGGGTTTTACGGCTCTGTCCATCCCACTCCCCAAGCCCGGATGACCTACGAGCTGTACGCAGTAAACGGATTTGACGATCGAATAGTAGGGGGTCGGCCCGAAGGCACCCGCATTGCCGCGGGACGGGGCAATTTTGCCGACAACAACAATCGTCCTTCTTGGGTGGGGCGCTTGGGTCTGAGTCCGCGGCCCGCTGTCGAAGTGGGGCTCTCTCTGCACACGGGCCCCTATAATAGCTGGGAAGCCGATGGTTTGGCCATTGCCGACAAGCGCAATCTGAGCATTTTCGCCCTCGATTGGGAAGTCCGCCAAGGCCCCTTTGAATGGTTGGGGGAATGCGCTTGGGCCGCCATTGACGTGCCCGAGGAAAGCGCCATTTTCCAGTCGAGTCAACGCGGGTACTACGCCCAATTAAACGCCCACTTTGGCCGTGGGTGGATCGCTCAATTGCCCCGTTCCCATTTTACTGGCATGGTGCGCTATGGCCTGGTGGATTTCGATGCGGATATCGACGGCGACAGCCAGCGCCGCCTCAGTCTGGGGCTCAATTTTCGCCCCGAGGAGGAGGCCGTGTTCAAGGTAGACTACCAGCGCAATTGGCAGCGCGACGCCCTTGATAACCCAATTCGCGGGGCTGCCTTGCTCTTCAGCGTGGCTACTTATTTCTAGGAGGTGTTGTGGAGAACGGGGCCGAAAAAATGCCGCGGCGCAGTTTCTTAGCCCACTTGGGCGGAGTTTGCCTAGCCGGCCACTCCCTGCTCGGATGCGCTACTGTGCCCGTGCACTATGCAGTGGTAAAAGACGGGGTTGTTTTTTTGTCCGACAACCAGTTAAACGAATTGTTTAGAAAGGGCAACGCCGGGCTCCTGCAAGGCTCTGACTTGCCCGAAGCCATCATCTTGTTGCGCGGTGGGG
The DNA here is from genome assembly GCA_028875345.1 of Gemmatimonadota bacterium. GTDB lineage: Bacteria > Latescibacterota > UBA2968 > UBA8231 > UBA8231. Next base: position 8,586 of record JAPPEG010000400.1, on the reverse strand, counting down.
AACCGCCCTTGCGGGCTTTGGGGGCCACTTGTCCGCACCAGGGGTGTCAAGTGCGCCCCAGAGAGCATTTTTTAATTTGTCCTTGCCATGGATCGACCTTTAATCGGGCGGGAGAGCCCACCCGAGGGCCGGCGCAAAATCCCCTCAATCGCTACGACCTGGAGTTAGTAGAGGGGGGCGTGCGACTGCGAGTTGGTTGAAGTGGAGCGGCAATGTCGAACTGGACGAACCACAACTCGTAGTTGGGGTGAGGCCCGGCGCTGAATACCGCCGTGGGCAAGCTCGGCATCAGGCTGCCGCTGGCCGGGGAAATGCCGTGGAGGAAGAAACTGGAGACTAGGCCGTAGCTGGCCAAATCGACCAGCGGTTCCTCGTGCCAGCTACCTCCGCGATCGTCCGATCGGTAGAGCCGCAAGTCAGACCCGTACGTGCTGGCTACCCATAAGGCACGGCTTCCACCGGGTCTTTGATAGGCCGCAGCCACCTGCGCATTGCTCAGCGCTTGGCGGGTCCACGCGCCTGTACGCGGGTCGCGCACAAAGACGAACAGTTGATTGGCCTGTCCGGGGGATTGGTATTGTCCGGTGACGTAAATGTAGCCATCTAAGTCGCGCCACATGGCCTCGCCGAAAGCGATAAAATCGCCTTCGGGCGCGATCTCGACTACGACCTCGGGCGCGACTTGACCGGGATCGCCGTAAGGCAAGTGCATGTAGAGGATGCGGTTGTAGAGCGCTCTGGGGTCGGGCTGATTGCTCACCAGCAAGTGATAACCCGTCTCATCTGGCTGAATAACCGGGTAGAGCCAAGTCGTCCACGGTACCTCTGTTCTTTGCGCCGGCGCGAGGACGTAGGGGCCGTCCCAAGTGCCGGTGCGCAAATCGAGCATAGCCGTCTTGAAGGTATAGGTCGCTGGATCGCCGATATAGCCGATGACTAAGCGTTCGTCGTAAATGCCAGCGCCCAGGTACCCGGCCTTGCCAATGGCGTCTGGCACTTCGAGTTGCTCGAACTGGTCGATCTGCCCCGGCGCTGTGGCCCGCAGAATGACTGGCTTTTGGTTGATCTTTGGATAGATCAGGAGCAGCCGCCGTTGCTCGTCGAGCAATACCATGCCCGGCTGGTAGTTCAAACCGTCCCACTCGTAGCCCCGGTGCCATTGCCCGTCGCGCAATTGGTAGAGCGCCCCCTGTGCCGTGGCTTGCTTAGACCCCCACAGAGCGACCGTGTAATAGCTCTCGCCATCATACACTAGCTTGGGGGCGTTGTAGCCCCAGTACGAACTAACCCAAGCTACTCCCGAGTCGATTTTAGATAGATGCACGTCGATTTCCTGCCCCGAGACCCCGGCGACATTGCCCGTTAGGCAGATGACGGCTAGCCATAGCCATGCGACTCGTCCTTTCATAGGAGCCTCCTTTGCAGCACCTGAGGCAAGATTCGTTCTTGTGTTGATTTGGCGTTGGCAAGGCCATGCGCTATTTTGCAGCCGACCTGTCCACCTTCTTGACCAGCTAAAATCCCATGTCTAGTCCCATTGCAGCAGGCCGGCCGTACTCGCCGGAAGAAACCCAGCGCATCATCGAGCAGTTCAACCGCGACGGGCACTATCGCTTGGGGCCTGTCCTCGCAGCCGACGAGGTCGAGGCTCTGCGCGAGGCCATGGCGCGCAAAGTCGCCGATCCCCGCATCCTCAGCGACGAAGCAGGCGACCACATCCGCGGCATCAGCCTCATGCGCATGTTCGAATATAGCAAGGCATTCCGCGACTTGGTAGTTCGCGAGCCGTTTGTCAGCTTAGCCGAAGCTATCTTGGGCGACAACTGCCACCTCATGTCGCAAAACGCCCTGTACACCGAACCCGACTCCAGCAAAGTACCTGACGGCCCCGGCGGCTGGCACCTCGACGATTTGATCCACTTTCCCCTGCCCGATGAGGTGGAACAGCACGACCCGCGCGTCACCATGCCCTGCTTTGTGCTGCAGATCTTTACTCCGGTTAGCGATGTGGAAAGCATTGAATATGGCCCCACGCAAGTCGTGCCTGGCAGCCACCGCGCCGGTCGCGGGCCCGCCGAGCAAGACAAACCCACATTTTGCGGGACTGGACCGATTTCCTTGTTCGCCCGGGCTGGCGACGCTTATATGTTCAACAACCAGATCTGGCACCGGGGTGCTCCCAATGCCTCGGATCGCACTCGCTTCATGGCCGGCGTCACGTACAGCAAGCGCTTTATCTCCCAGCGCTTTTACCCCTTTATAGACTATCGCATGCCGCCGCACGTGATGGAAGGAGCCTCGCCTCGTCTGCAGCGCTTGCTCGGCCGCCACGAGAAGGGTGCCTACGGCTGAGGTCAGATTCCGCCCGCTCTCTGGCAACCTAAGACCCAGCGAGAGCGCAACCGAGCAGGGGAGGATATATGACTGAAAGTGAACGCTACGAAGCAGGGCGCAGAATTCTCTCGACGATGCTCGGAGAAGCCGCTGCAGAAGCCTCTGCCGAGAAGATGCGCACACTTCATCCCGAGTTCGAGCGACTGGTGATGACGCACGTGATGCACGACCTGTACGGACGGGCGGGGTTGGATATCAAGACCCGTTTGCTGTGCACGATCGCGGCCTTGACGGTTCTCGGCAGGCCGGAACAGCTTGCTGTTCACATCGACCGAGCCCTTGGTTGTGGAGCCACGAGGACGGAGATTGAGGAGGTCGTGTTGCAGATGAGCGCCTTCGGAGGATTTCCGGCGACGTGGGATGCACTGACCGTTCTTCAAGGACATAACCGATAGTTGGATGTCCATCCATTCTCTATAGACCACCAACTCTTTTCCGGATTTTGCTCATGTTTCGCGCCTTTCTCCTGCTATTTATGCTGATGCTCTACGCCAACCAGCCAGTCGCCGCCCTTGAGCGCAGCACCCCCGAGGCTCAGGGCATCTCCAGTCAGGCCATTCTCGGCTTCGTCGATGCGGCCGAGGATTCGATCGATGCCCTGCACAGCTTCATGCTGTTGCGCGGAGGGAAAGTGGTGGCCGAGGGCTGGTGGTACCCCTACAATCCCGACAGTCCTCATCGCCTCTACTCTCTGAGTAAGAGTTTCACCTCCACAGCAGTGGGTCTGGCGGTCGAGGAGGAGTTGATGAGCCTCGACGACCTGATCCTCGACCACTTTCCCGAGGAAGCCCCTGCCGAGCCGGACGAAAACCTTGCGGCGATGCGCGTGCGGGATCTGCTGCGCATGAACACCGGTCACCTGAAGGAACAGGCCGACGCCTTCTGGTCGACCGAGCGGGACACCTGGGCTGAGGCCTTTCTCGCCGTGCCGGTGGGCCTCAAGCCCGGGACCCACTTCGTCTATAACACGGGAGCCACCTATATGGCCGGCTTGATGGTTCAGCGGCTGACGGGCGGGACCCTGATCGACTACCTGACACCGCGGCTCTTCGCGCCCTTGGGGATCGAGGGTGCCACTTGGCAGAGCGATGACGAGGGCTACAACGTCGGCGGCTGGGGACTGAGAATTCGCACTGAGGATATCGCCCGTTTCGGCCAGTTGCTGCTACAGCGGGGGATGTGGGATGGTCGGCGGCTGCTCCCGGAGTGGTGGGTGGCGGAGGCCACCGCCCTACAGACCGCGAATGGCAGCGATCCCGACAGCGACTGGGACCAGGGCTACGGCTACCAGTTCTGGCGCTGCCGGCACAATGCCTACCGGGGCGACGGCGCCTTCGGCCAGTACTGCATCGTCATGCCCGATCAGGACGCAGTGGTGGCCATCACCGCTGGCGTGAGCGACATGCAGCAGGTGCTCGATCTGGTCTGGGATCATCTGCTGCCGGCGATGGAGAATGAAGCTCTGCCGCCGGCCGATAACGGCCCGCTGGCCGAGCGGTTGAGGGGCCTGTCTCTCGTGCCGCAAGAAGGGTTGTCAACCTCCGCGCTGGCCAGCAAATATTCGGGGCGGAGGTTTGTGTTTGCGTCCAACGAGCGCAACCTGCAGGCGGTCACCTTTGCTTTCGGCGAGGAGGAAACGCTGGTGACCGTCGAGGACGCGTCTGGCGTCGAGCATCCGGTCCGCATCGGCCACGGGGCTTGGGTGGAGGGCAGCACCTCATTCGACAGCGACCATTCTCAACCGGTCGCCGCCAGCGGCGCATGGAGCGCGGACGGTACCTACAACGCGAGGCTCTGCTTCTACGAGACGCCCTTCCGCCCTCTGCTGACTTTCCGCTTTGCCGAAGACCGGCTGCTCTTCGACATGGAGTACAACGTCAGTTTTGGGGAGACGAAGTGGGAAGAGCTGACCGCCACGGCGCAGATGGGCGAGGGAGTTGGGCGCTGAACCATGAGACGGGGAGACGGGCTCAAAGATGGGCTTCCTCGCCGGGAAAGGACTTCATTATGAAATTTGGCATCATCGGCTGCGGCTCCATAGCCGAGAATTCGTTCGGGCCGAGCCTACTAACTTCGGAACGGACCGATCTCGTCGCCGTCTGCCGTCGCGACCTTGAGGCCGCTAAGGCATTCGCGGCGCGATTCAGTAGCCCGCGCGCGTACGGCTCGGCGGCGGAGCTGGTGCGCGACGACCGGGTGGAGGCGGTCATCGTGTCGACGCCGACCGATACCCATTGCGACTACACCTGCTTGGCGGCGGAGCACGGAAAGCACGTACTGTGCGAGAAGCCGATGGCGAGAAACGCGGCCGAGTGTCGCGAAATGATCGCTGCGTGCCGGGCTCACGGCGTGACCCTGGCGGTTGCCTACCGTCGGCGCACCTGTCCGCAAGTGGTCGCGGCCAAGCGGTTGATCGCTGCGGGCCGCATCGGACGGGTCGTTTTCGCGCGCACCCATTACAGCGGGCGCTGGGATCCGGAAGCGGGGGATTGGCGGATTGAACCGGGCATCGGAGGTGCCCTGATGGAAATGGCGTCTCATCGCATCGAAGTGCTGTTGAACTTCGGCGGCCGGCCGCAGTCGGTGAGCGCTGTGGTTGACGCGGTTGACCACGACTGGCCCGTCGATGATACCGACGCCTTGATCGTGCGCTTTGAGGGTGGTGGGATCGGCATGCACTCGACGATCCTGACCTCGCCACCGCGCCACGATTTTGCCCAGATTGACGGCGATGGCGGCAGGATACTGATAGACCCGCTGGAGTTGACGGCGGATCACCTGATTCTGGAGCTACCCGATGGAACTGAGAGGATTGAGGTGGAGCCGCTACAGGAGAAGCTGTTCGATCTGCCGATGATCGAGGATTTTGTCACCGCTGCGGAGCGCGGTGAAAAACCGGTCTGTGATGCGGAGAGCGGCTACTGGGTACAGGCGGTCTCCGACGCTGCCTGCGCCTCATCGAGTTCAGGTGCCGTGGTCGCCGTCGAACCGCTGGGCTCTTGAGGGTCGTCGCTACCCATTGATGGCGTGCACTTCGTCGGACCAATCTCGCCAGATGTCGCCGTTGGTGTTGTCCACTACGAGTGGGTCGGGGAGGGATGCTGGCGTTTTGAGGAAACCGTAGATGGTTGCTTGGCGGATGACGTCGGTAGATAAATTCTGCCCGGCCATGTGCAAAATTTTGGTGTGCCACAAAACCACCGTGCCGGCGGGGCCATGGCAGTCGAAGGGCTGGGTATCGGCCTTGATGCGCTGGATGACGGGGTCGTTGTAGCCGCCGGCCTTGCGTTCTGCCAAGTGTTTGTCCGTGTGCTTTTCGCCTTCGAGAAAGGCCTCCCACTGATCGCGCCAGATTCGGCTGTGGCTGCCCGGCCACACGGTGAAGCCGCCGGAGTTGGGCGGTAGGTCGTCGGTGTAAACCGACATTTGCAATCGCCAGCGGCCGTAGCAGGCACCGTCGGAGTGGGCGCTGCGGTATTCGGGGCCGGGAGACGGGCTGTTGGGCAGGGTGCAATACAAGCCGCGCGTCCCTTGGCCGTTGAGCCACACCGGGCCGGTCTTGGGCAGGCGCAGTGCTTCCTCGGTGGTGAAGGACCCCTTCTCTGGCCATCGCTCGATCGCTTTGCCCAAGTGGGTGGCGAGTCCTCCTACCGCGTCGTCGCACATGAAGCACGGACCCGTCGTCATACCGGAATCATCCTCTCCAGCGGGCCACACTACCGTGCCCTCACCAAGCAATTGCTCGGCGACTTGCCACAAGGCCCGGGGGGCCAAATCGAGCATGAATTGTTCGGCACCGTTGCGGACGTAGAAGCGGTGGCCGCCGCCGCCGAAATAGGGGTCTCCGCCGACTTCGGGCCGCTGCGCGTTTAGCTCGGCGCTTTCTTCCTCGGTGAGCGGGCCCCAAGTGGAGGGGGCGTCTCGTTTCATGCGGGGCAGGTAGGTTGCAATCGCGTCCCACATTGCGTCTCTGGCACGGCGGCAGAGTTCGGGATCGAGCACGGCAGGGAGCACGAGGAAGCCGTCGCGCTTGAACTGGGCTATCTGGCTCGCCGTCAGGAGCGGGACTTGCTTCACGTTTGGGGTGATTGGCGTTGGTTGCATTGTTCTTTTCCTACTTAGACCGGCGGTTAGGGGGTGAGGTGTAGGTGTTACAATGTTCCCTTGTTTTCAGATGTGAAAACAAGAACAGGCCTAATTAGCGTTAATGCTAGAATGCGCTAATAACACAACTCGACTGTGAAGCCGCAAGCACTCATGTCCGCACGCTCAAACGCCACCAGCGTCGGTTTACGGTAATTCGGTCCCTTCGCCGAGAATGGCAAGATATTGATCGTAGCCGAAAAGCCGGTTCCTCTTCTTGCCCGTCAATTCTCGCACCACTCCGATCCGTTCGAGCATCTGAATCCCGGAGGTAACGGTGGGGAACGAGAGTTCCGTGCGCTTGGCAAGTTCTTGGCGCGATGCAATCGGGTGCTCCTGCAAAGCCTGATGGACGCGTAGCGCCGACCCCACCGCACGCCCCATCTGTTGTATCTTTGCTTGGTCTTCCTGAAACAGGGAGACCAAGCGCTGTGCAGTCAAGACGGCTCCCTCCGCGGTCTGCGTCACGCCATCGAGAAAGAACGCAAGCCACGCTTCCCAGTCACCGTTTTTCCGCACAGCATTGAGGAGGTCGTAGTAGCTCTCTCGGTGTTGTTTGAAGTAGAGGCTCAAATACAGCAGCGGCTCGCGCAGCACACCGTCGTGACATAACAAGAACGTGATCAGTAGGCGGCCGACCCGTCCGTTACCGTCGAGGAAGGGATGGATAGTCTCGAATTGGACATGGGCTAGTCCCGCCCGTAGGAGCGCGGGCAATCCGCAAGCCTCTGTATGGAGAAATCGCTCCAGATCCGACATGCACTCTACAACAGCATGTACCGGCGCGGGAACAAAGTGCGCCGTTCCGGGTCGGCTGCCGCCAATCCAGTTTTGTGAGCGCCGGAATTCACCTGGGGTTTTGTCGCTGCCGCGACCTTGTGCGAGCAATTCGGCATGGATCTCGCGGATGAGTCGATTGCAAAGCGGGAACCCCTTGCGTATCCGGCGCAATCCATGTTCTAGTGCCGCCACGTAATTCGAGACCTCGACGACATCGTCGAGGGGGGTACCTGGCATTTCTTCTAGTTCGAACAACAGAAGATCCGACAGTGAGGACTGGGTACCCTCGATCTGAGAGGATAGAACAGCCTCCTTACGGACATAAGTGTAGAGGAAAAGATGAGCGTCGGGCAGCAACACGGAGAGACTGTCCAACCGGCCCAGCGCCAGTAATGCTTTCTCTAGGGGACCCTGTAGAGCTACCAAGTCCAGCGCAGGCATGGGCGGAAGCGGCGCAGGCACGAAAGCCCGCACCGTCTCATCGCCAACGATTGTGGTTTCGTATCGGCCGGTTTCACCGCGTCTCACGGAGAGATTTCCTTATTAAATATACCTTAATAAGCCATATTGTTATTAAAATTTAAGGATAAAATATTAATAAGGGTTGTCGAAGGCAAGGAACGAGCATCGGCAATGTGAATTGCTCTTCGCATACTCACGCAGGCTATCCATGCTCTCTCAGCTAGCGCTCAAACGCCACCAGCGTCGGTAAGCAGTCCAATAACAGCCGCGAGCCGATCCTTGTCTTTGACCTTAGAGCGCAACGCAGTCGCCAGCGGCGTTGCGCCCTTGTCGTCTTTGGCGTTTACCTCGGCCCCACGGTTGAGCAGCAGGACGACGATTTGGTCGAATCCCGCTTTGGCGGCGCAGTGCAACGCCGTCTGGCCCTTGTAGTTTCTGACATTGACATCGGCCCCGGCGTCCAGCAGTTCGCGCACGCGCTGGACACTGCCGCCGCGATCGCCGCGCGACTGGAAGACAAGGGGTGGCCAGCCGCCCTCGGCATGGTCCACATCCACGGCGACGCCGCGAGCGGTCAACAATTCGATGATCTCGGCATTGACGATGCCGGAACGAGGGGCCTCGGCGTGAGTGGGATCGGCCCCGGCGTCGAGCAGGGCCTTGAGGATGTCGGCGCGATCCCGCCACACGGCAAAGCGAATCAGACCGCCACTGTACGGCTGCGGATCGGCACCCCGCGCCAACAGCATTGAGACGATGGCGAGGTGCCCGGCGCTGACGGCGTAGTGCAAGACTGTCATGCGCTGG
>JAPPEG010000078.1 GCA_028875345.1 Gemmatimonadota bacterium | reverse complement strand
CGTCGAGGACCACCGCGCCGACGATGGCGATGTCGCCGCAGATGACCGGCGGCGAGGTGACCGCGTAGAGTTCGCGTTCGATTGGCCGGCGCAGTCCCTTGGTCAAATCAACGCGGCCGTTGTCGCCAAAGCTCTGGATGGGTTGGCCGGTATCGGCGTTGAGGGCGATGAGATAGGCGTCGCCGGTGCCAAAGATAATGCGCCGGTCGTCGCCGTCCTCCCAATAAGAGACGCCTCGGTGGACTAGGCCGACGTTGGCTGGCGTACCTGACCTCCAGGTGCCTGGGTCGTAGGTCCAGATTGTTTTACCGCTCGTAGCGTCGAGTGCGACAACTAGGTTGAGCGAGGTGCTGACGTAGAGTTTGTCGCCGATTTGGAGCGGCGTGCCCTCAAAGACCATGGTCCAGATTTCTGGATGGGCGTCGAGGATAGGTTGGTCGGCCGAGGCCCAAGTCCAGGCGATTTCTAGCTGGGCGAAATTGGTGGCGTCGATTTGGTCGAAAGGGGCGTATTTGGTGCTGGCTGCCGTCGCGCCGTACGAGCGCCACTCGCCGGTGGAATCGGCCAGCAACGGCGAAGCGAACAGCGCGAGGGTAAGGAGCAGAGTCATGGCGTATCTCCTCGTGGATGCGATATAGCGATAGTATAGGACTTTATAGGCGCGGGCCGCCAGCGGTTTGTCGGTGAAGCAGACCGCTTCTTGGATTGAAGGTAGAGGTCGTCCTCTAAGCCGAAGGATCGTCTCCCTCGAATATCCGGCGCATTGCAGGGGTGAGCCTGTCCGCCGCCTCCACGCGCTCGGCCCAGTGGATGGGCGTCCCTTCGTTCCACTGGGCTGGGCTGGCTTTGGGGTCAGGCGTCCGGTAGGCCATCAGCAGGCCCCAGCGCGTGGGCGCATCCAAGTCGCGGTGGCCGACGTGATGCGGCATGTGGTGGACGAAGGAGACCATGCTGCCCGGCGACAGCGACAAGCGCTCAATCCGCAGCGGTTCGCCGGTAAAGGCGTGGATTTTGCCCGCTATCCAATTGGTCTGCATTTCGTCGTCGTATTCGGTCCGCGTGGAATTCCACCGATAGGGAATGCGGTAGAGGTGAGAACCGGGGATAACGGCCAACTCACCGCCTCCGTCGCCGAGCCCCATCCCTTCGGGATAGCACAGGGTGCGGACGCATTGCTGCGCTAGGAATTGGGTGGTTAGTGCGTGGCCGTCGCCGGTTTCGCTTTCGACCTCGTACTGCCCTTGGCGATACGGATGCGCGTGCCAGCGCCGCCCCCTTGATCCCGCAGGCCGGTTGAGCATCAGGCAGTGATCGATCAGGAAGCGCTCGCCGAGGAGTTGACCGAAGAGTTCCATCATCTGCGGGTGGCTGGTGGTGACGTCGAGGATAAAATCGTCGTACGCGAGCGGAAAGTATTCGGGCATCATCCCCTGCCACTCGAAGTCCTCGGCGACCGACGTGATACCAGTTCTGAAAAGTCCATGCTCATACATATAGGCGCGGAGTTCCGGCGGCATAAAGCGCATCTGCTCCGATCCGCCGCAACAGGCGGCTAGGAACTCAGGAGTCGTCTGATCTGGTGCCGGTTCGGGCAACCCACAGCTCGCGTAGTCAATGGCGGCCCAGTCGGTACCTACTACAATGGCGTCGTTCATCCGTTGGAGCTTTTGCAGGCTGGCCGTCCAGTGCTGTTGTCCGGCGTCGGTTAGGACGCCCTCCCAGACCCAATAGCCTTCCCGTTCAAAAAAATCGCGGTCAAAGGCGGCCAGGACTTCGGGGTGCAAGAGGTCGTGCAGGCGACCGGCTGGAGTGGGGTCTTGGGATGCGTTCATGGATGGTCTTGGGCAGTTAAAAACCCCGCGCCGTTTCGACGCGGGGTTCTCCATTTTCAGTTCAGCGGATGGCGATCGGCCGCCCCGGCGATCCAGTGCCGCCTTTGAAGCGGGTCGGCGTAAATATAAAGAGGAACTCGTACACTTCGTCGGCCAACACTTCTTCAAAGACCATGTTCTCTAAGTTGAAGATGCCGTTCTTGGTGATGAGTTCCTGATGGACCGGGAAGACCAATTTGGGGTCGGGACCGGGCACGACTTCAGTGGTCCACTGATCCGAGCCGATCATCGAGGGTTTCATGGAGATGATCCACTCGCTCGCCTCCATGCCGATGCCAGGCGGATTGGTGTTGTAGGTATCAGGATCCTTCCACAGCTTAGACCAGCCGTAGTTGAAGAGCAGGGCGTCGCCCTCTTGGATGCTGCTTTCGGCAATCCCCTGCCTTGCGAGCGCGCCACGGATATCGGCGACGGTGACCTCGTAGCTGTGGTCGAGGTGTTCGACGCCCTTGTAGCCGGCAATGTCGATGAGCACGCCTCGGGTGATGAAGGAGCGCACGTGTTCGATGCCCAGTTTGGTCACCCCATAAGGAGTGGCCATCTCTTTGGCGGTAACGCCATTGTAGAACACGTCTTGGGTCGAGCCGTCGGCCATCTCCATGCGCGTGCCAATGTGGGCCAGCCCGTCGAACTGCGTGCCGACTTGGCCGATCTCGGCGCAGAGGAACTCGTCGAAATACATGAGCATGTTGTTCTCGCCGAAGGGGCCGCCAGTGGGCGCGCCGGGAATGATCATCGCATACGTGCGCTCGCCAAACAGCGGCATGCCGCGCTCGTATATCTGGCCCAGTTCGTACACCTTGCCAGTCTTGACTAGCTGTACGGCCTTGAGAATGGTTTCGGCGGTGATGCGGTTGGATGCGCCGGCTTGGTCGTCGGCTCCCCACTTCGAGGGCCACCAAGGCCCTTGTTCGCGGGTCTGGGAAAAGCACGGCAGAGACAGGGCGAGCACGAGGATCGCCGAGGTAAGCGATTTCATGGGTTTCTCCTTGATAAATGGGTCGCGGAAATTTACCGCGATGGTATAAGGAAATTGCGGCCCTGAATCAAGCCGGGAGTGCGCTGATTCCCTATCCTCAGATGAACTTGACCACAACTAGAATTACAATGGCGATCACCAAGACAGTGGGCACTTCATTGAGGCAGCGGAAAAATTGCTCGCTCTTTTGGTTCTCTCCGCGTTCAAAAGCCTTGCGGTAGGAAGAGAGCATGCCGTGGACAGCGCCCATGGCAAGCACTAGCGCCAGCTTGATGTGCATCCAGTAACCCGTGCCGGGCGCGCCGGCACCCGTGGCGATGATGAGCAGGATGCCGGTAACAAAAGAAACAATCATCGCCGGATTCATAATCACCCTCAGCAACTTGCGCTCCATGACCTTGAAGGTCTCGTCGGCTTCGGAGTTAGGGGTAACTTGGCAGTGATAGACATAGAGGCGCGGCAGATAGAACATGCCGACCATCCAGGCGATGACGAAGATGACGTGGATAGCTTTGAGCCACAGGTAGTACTCGCTTGCAAATGCACTCATAGGGAGGAACTCCTCTACGCGGAGACGGGCGAGGTGCGCGCCGTTGCCAGCGCCGCTTCGTGGAGGGCGTTGACTGTTTCGGCGTCTAGGTCAATGTCGATGTTGGGAATGGACTTGGACCGACCGATGAAGAGCGTTGCGTAAAATGCGCAAGCCGCTAGGTAGGACCCTGCGAGGTTGGGATGGCTTTGGTCTTTGTCGTGGAGGACGATATCGGGATGCGCCGCTAGACAGTGCTGCCAAGCTAGGCCCACGGGCACGACGGTCGCGCCGATTTCGCACCCCACTTCGGCGTAGGTCTCGCTCAAGGCGGCTTGGGTCTCGGGAGCGTTTTGCCGCGCCCAAGTCATGTAGAGTACCGTCTGCGCCTTTGCCTCTTTAATTACGGCGTCGAATTCGCGGATGTTTTCTCCGGTGCGTTTGGGGTTTTTGACCGGCAGGGTGCTTTGCTCCTGCAACACGACGTAATCCCAGTAGGATGCCTGCAAGTGATTTTGTGCTTCGCCTTTGTTCAAGTGCATCCTGAGCGAGGCCCCGCCGCCGCTGATGAGTTCACATTCCAATTCGCCCTTGCCGCCGGCGTGGACGAGTTGGGCTAGGAGGCCGGGCAGATCGTTGCGCGCGGTGAAGCTGTTGCCTATGAAAAGGACGCGGGTGATATTGGCCATGGTCCGTCTTCTGTTTGGGTTGAGGTGTGTCCTGCTCAACATAAACACCGCTTTGCCTCGCGCCAAGTTACTAGCTCAATGGTCTGGTATTCAACGTGCAGGACTCCGATGGCGGCGACTTTTATGCAATCTACTCTTGGAGAACTTCAGATGGGACAAACGGTCGAGCAGTACGAGCGGGACGGGTATTGCATCGCGGATGAGCAGATCGCGCCGGACGATGTCTTGGAAAAGGCGTTGCAGGGAATGGTGGCTGTGCGCGACGGGAAGTTTGATATGGAGCTGCCGCCGACTGAGCATCCTGGGTATGATCCAGACGTGTTGTGCAAGATCAACAATCCGCATCGGTCGGATACCGGACTCTACGGATTGGTGACCTGTCCACAAGTGGGACGCAAGGTCGCCGAGATAACAGGTGCCCAGCGGGTGCAGGTGTGGGCGAGTCAGTTGCTGATCAAGCCACCAGGATCCGCGACCGCAGGACATGTCGGCTGGCACCAGGACCGGCAGTACTGGCGCATGTGGCAGCAAGACGAAGGGCTTTTTACGGTGTGGATCGCGCTGTGCGATGTGGGGGAGGAGTTGGGCCCGATGCGATTTGTGCGCGGGTCGCACCGTTGGGGCTTTTTGGACCAAGGCAATTTCTTCGACAAGGACCAGCACAAACTGCGGGAGGACATCGCGGTGCCGGTGGATGAGACTTGGGAGGAAGTGTCGGCACTGATGCCCTTAGGCGGGCTTAGCGTCCATCACTGTCTGACCTACCACGGCTCCAACGCCAATGTCTCGGATGCGGCGCGCTGGAGCTTGGCCGTGCATTTGCGCGACGAACGGGCCGTGCCGGTGCCCGGCGACCAGGGCTACTACACCGCGCATTTGGACGATCCCCAGATTTGCCCAGTGATGTACGAAGCCTAGCGTCGTTACTCAGGTGCAGAAGCGCCGAAGGCTGCGGAAAAAGCCCGCGACTTGGGATTGAGTACCGAGTAGAAGGCGCGAACCTCTGGATCGGAATGGTCGCGCCAGAGTCGAGCGGGCAGGGTCGTGTAGTTGCTCAAATGGGGTTGGTCGCGGCGTCCGTAGTAGATCTGGACGGTTTTGCGTTCCTGTTGCGTCGGGCGGATGGTCGCCGCGTGTAGCACCGAGAGGTTGAAGAGCACTACGGTGCCGGCCGGGCCGTGCAAGTCGACGATACCGCCGCGGGCGAGCTGGTCTTCCTGATCCAAAATGGGCGCATCGGCAGCTTCGGGCGAGAGGGAGAAACAGTGGGTGGTCTCGTCGACGTCGGCCAAATAGACGAGGGCGTGGACATACTGGGTGCGCAGGGGGTGCTGCTGCCAGTGCGGACGGTCGCGATGCCAGCGTCGCCAGCCTTCGCCCTCGTAGGGTGCCATGTGGCGCAGGCAGGCTTCAGAGAGGCAGATAGGGGCACCGAGTAGCGTTTCTACTGCGTCGAGGATTGGCGGGTGGCGGATAATCTCTTCGACTGCGGGCCAAGTGATCAGGGGATCGCAATTGACAGTCTGATAGGCGCTCTCCAAGGGACGCCAAAAGGCGCGGCCCCAAGTTGCGCGATCCTCGTCAAAGCCCTGGCGCAGACGGGCGGCGTCTTGGTCGGAGAAGAGCTGGTCTAAGGGGACGTAGCCGTTATGGCGAAAGAATTCGTAGTCTGCTGTGTTCATCGGCGTTTTTCACAATCGGCTAATCGGCGGATCAGCGCGCGAACCAGCGAATCGGGTGACGTCGCGTTCCATCGGCAAAGGCGAGCGAATAGGGGTCGCACTGCCGATAGACGACCGCCCCGTCGGTGCGCAGCACCAACCAGCCAAAGTCCCAGCCCTTGCTCTGATAGCGCATGGGGATACTCGGCCGGACGCGGATGACCGGATGCGATCCAGCAATAAAGAGCTGCTGCTCGACATAGTAATAGCCCGAGCCGGTCTCGACGAAAACCTCGTGGGTTAGATCATCCCCTTCTCCGGGCAGGTCCGCGCACAAACCGCCAATGCCGACCTTGATGGCCGCGCCCTCGCCAAAAGCAGTGGCGAGGGCGTCAATAGAGCCGGAGAGGACGCGACCGTCGGCGTCGTGGTGCAGCACTTCCTCCCACGTGTCGGCGACGTAGAACTTATAAATGTCAAAGTCGTAAATGAAGTTGTGGCTCGGGGCGTTGGTCGCTGGGTCGTGGCTGTCAAGCAAGTGGTACTTCGTCATGGGGTGCGGTCCCCCCTCGGGGGCGGGCACGGTCTTTTGCCCGTCGAGGTGGGGACGGCCGAGGGCTTGGTGGCCGTCTTGATTGTAGAGGAAGAACGACATCGAGGGCCGCGGCCCAAATCCGTCGGGCAGGGACACGGGCTGGCGCAGGCTCATCAGGCCGGCGGCCCAGCGGTCGTCGACGAGATACGTCACGGCAAACTCGGCCACTTCGCGCACCTTCTCGTCGCTGAGGGAGCGCACGTCGATGTGCTCGTTGTGGCGAAATTCGGTGTAGATACGCAGGTTTGCGCCACGGCGGATGGCACGGACTAAAGCTTCTTGGCTACCGGCGACGATCTCGCGCGACGAATTTAGCACTAAGGGGCAGGTCCAGGAGGGCATAGCGTTATTCCTTACTGCCGCCGCTGACCAGCCGGGTCAATACGCGGGAGGTAAAGTTGTTGCCAATGAAAAGAGCGCGGGTGATATTGGCCATAGTCAGTCTTCAATGTGGGTTGCAGTGCATCTTGCTCAACATATACACCGCCTCGCCTCGCGCCAAGTTGGAAATTGTCCTTGCACACTGTACCTGCTCAGGGCATTTTGTCGATAAAGGCTCCTATAACCAATCTTCCACCAATCCATCCCACGGAGAATGGCCATGATTGAACACGCCAACACCTCGCGCTCAATCACCGCAGAAACGGCGGAAATGTCCGCCGATGAGAAGTACCTCTTCGACCTGCTCGGATTTTTGATCGTGCGGGACGTGCTCAGCGAGGAACACCTGAAGCTGGCTAACGAAGCCATTGACTCCATGGAGCTCACACCGAGCCCGGAGTACTTTGGCGACTCCGTTGCTTTAAAGGGTGAAAACACCTCGACGCGCCTCGGCAACAGCGAGGGCTTTTTGGAATTGCCGCGGCCGTTCTGCGAGCCCTTCAGAGAAATGCTGGCGCATCCCAAAACCATCCCGCACCTCAACACGATCCTCGGGGAAGGCTGGCGGCTCGACCACGGTCCGGGTCTGATCGCGATGGACAAGGGATGTTCTGGCGGTATGTTGCACGGCAATTTCGACAACGCCCCCTATTTCTACCGCGAGGGTAAGATCTTCACTGGCCTCTGCGTCATCGAATACCTGCTCGCCGATGAAGGACCCGGCGACGGCGGTATCAGCGTCATTGCCGGCAGCCACAAGGCTAACGTGACCTGCCCGGCCAAGATGCTCAGATGGGAACAGTACCAGGAATACGTGACCGAGATAAACGCCAAAGCGGGCGACGCCGTCATCTTCAGCGAAGCGTGCACCCACGGCACCCTCCCGTGGAATGCCGACCACCAGCGCCGCGCCATCCTCTACAAGTACAACACCGGTCACATGGCATGGGGCGGCGGCGGAGTGCGCGGCCGGCGTCCGTCCTACTGGGACGAGCTTACCGCTCCCCAGCAGGCAGCCCTGCTCTTGCCCTCACACCATTCCCGCAGACCCAAGCCGAGCAACGGCTACGCAGGACTCGCCGAGGTGGCCGATTCGGTGTGAGGCAACTACTTCTAAGGCAAGGCTTCGAAGAGGCGATCGATGTCCTCGTGATTGTTGTACACCGAGGGTGAGAGGCGCATCTTGTTGCCGAAACGCATCGCTATATGAACATTGGCACTTCTGCAACTGGCTAGGGTAGCTTCGGGGTGTGGCGCTACGAAGGAGAGGATGGGACTTTCGTTCCCCTGCGGCGTGATCGATTGGTACCCCCGCTTCGGCAGTTCCTCCTGCAGGCGATCGGTCAGGTCTCTCGCGTGATTGCGGATTCTGTCGACTCCGAGGCGCAGTATGTACTGCAGGCTCTCTTGGGCGCACACGACTCCTTCGTACGAGGGGTAACTGACCTCGTACGCGCTGACTCCGGTCGGGGATGAAAACGATATTTCCTCACTAGCCGAATCGGGCTCTTCTACCCAGGGGGGATAGTTGAGTCTCACACCACCTGTGGGTTGAGACGGTTTGAGCACGTCGAGCTGCAGATCAGAGCGAACGTACAGAAACCCGAACCCCTTGACGCCCATCAGCCACTTGAACGTCGAACAAGCTGCAAAGTCGATGCCCATCGCCTTGACGTCGATCGGAACACCGCCTGCGGCCTGCATGATATCGACATACAGGTACGCGCCGTTGTCGTGAGCCAGCTTACTCAGCGCCGCGACATCTGCGACAAACCCATTGACGTTTGACACCAATGCCACCGAGATCAGCCGGGTGTTGCCGTCAACCGCGTCTTCCATGGCGGCCATGTCGATTTGCCAGTTGCAATTTTTGACGATCCGCACATCAAGGCCTTGCTGCTCGCGAAACTTGTAGTTGGATATGCAAGGGCTGAAGTTCAGGTCCGACATCACCACATTGCCGCCAGCCAGATGATCCCGCAAGCCGTTGAGGATATTGCTCTCCGATTCCACCGTGCTGCGCGCAAAGGCGATTTCGCCGGGGTCGGCGTTGATGAGTTGGGCAAATAGGGCTTTGGCTTGGTCGCGCGGCGGTGCCCAGGCCGGCCACCACGGCTCCCCGACCTCGTTAGTGACCCAATCGACGTACCGGTGCAGCGCCGCCGCCGAGTGCACACTGATCGGATGCGACGAGGCGTTGTCGAAGTACGCCATGGTCCGCGCTCGCGGGAAGTCTTTGCGCACTCTCTCGAAAAGATCTGTCATACTCGGCTCTCCTCGTATAAGACCTGCATTATACTCAAATGTTGTTTTTGACCACCACCGTCTGCGGCAACTACAGATCCTTGTACCAAGTCAGTTGCACCTCGTCTAGGCCCTCGGTACGGTAGGCGTAGAGATGGACATGACCGAGTTTGGCACCCATGCGAGCGTAGAAGCGACAAGCGGGGACGTTGATATTTTGGGTTTCGATCTTGAGTTGGGTGCAACCCCGCTGCTTGGCGCAGGTCTCGGCGCGTTGGAAGAGCGTCCTGCCCACGCCACGTCCTTGATATTCGGGCCGCACGCGGATGTCCCAGAGACCGGCTAAGTCTTCGCGCCCTTCGCAATAGTCTAAGCCCTCGCCGTGAAAGGCGACAATGGCCCCGCCGATGCGCTCTTGTTCCCTGTATGCGGCGAGGACAATCCACCGCGAGAGGTCCCACGTTCTCCGGGTCCAGCGCTGGGGACCGCCGGAGTGGTCGTAGTTTTTGATGTAGGGCGGATCGACGGGTTCTTCGACTAGTCGGATTCCCCCCAAGCCATTGTCGACGAGTTCGACGTGAAAGCGGCTTTTTACTTCAAGGGCGATGGGTACTTGGCCGTATTCGGATAGGATGTCGATGCTTTGTTCTTCGATGCGAAAATCCATTGGTGTTGTCAACATTAGGAGGCGCTCTTGCCCAAGGTACTACACATCGATCCGACGACCACCAGTATGGTACCGCCGATGGCGGGTTTGTTGAGAGGTTCCATGGGGACTAGGGTGGGGTCGAAGAGGGCGAGTAGGCCCATTACGGCCATCGTGACCAGAGGCGTCAGCGAGACCAGCGCGCCCATGCGCGAGGCCTCCATCCGCTTGAGCGATTCGGCGAAGCTGAGATAGGAGATGAGGGTGAAGACGACCGAGCAGGCCAAGAGCAAGGAGGGGATGGCCGGCAGGTCGAATATGCGGCTCGGCTGGGCCAAGGGAAGGAAGAGCATCGTGCCAAACCAATAGACTAAGGCCATAATCGAGGTCGAAGGCAGGTACCGCAGCAGGGGTTTTTGCGCCAGCATGAAAACTCCCCAGAGGATGGCCGAGGCAAAGACGAGCCAAACGCCGATGCCGTAATTTTCCAACACGAAGAGCAATTCGGCAAAGCGCTGATTGAAAAAGAGGCCCATCCCCACGATCAACACGCCGAGACCGATCCACTGCAGACGGCTAAAGGCTTCTTTGAAGAAGATCAGCCCACCCAAGAGCACAATTATCGGCGAAAACTGCATCACGATCTGAGCCGAGCCAGGCGAGATGCGGCTCAGCCCCATCAGATACGTCAGGTAGTTGCCGCCGAGGCCGAGGACGCAAACTATTGCCAGCACCAAAGCTACGCCGCGAATCCGAAAGGGAGACCCAAGGCCGTAGCGAAAGTGGATGACGGGGATCAGCATGGCCCCCGCGAGCAGGAAGCGGTACCAAGTAACTGTAAAGGGGTCCAGCGATTGCAACAGCAGCTTGAGTACCACGGGCAGGGCACCCCACAGCAGCAGGGTGATAGCGGCGAGGGTCAGCCCCAGTGATCGACGCTCAATCCGGTTGCTCACAGTCGCTAAGACGCCCTCAGCCTCTCGACCACCTCTTCATCCACCTCAATCCCCAATCCCGGCCCGGTCGGCACGCGCACAAAGCTGTCCTCTTGGTCAAACGGCACCACGCATAGCTCTTGGCGGATAGCGCTCGGCGTGCGGTCGAATTCCATCACCGGCTCCTGCATATAGGGCTGGGCGTTGCGCGCTGGCGGGCAGGGCGGCAAGGTGGCGGCAAGGTGCAAGGTGGCGGCGATCATAACGGGTGAACCCCAGACGTGAGGGTTGATCTGAATGCCGCAGGCGTTGGCCATGGCGCAGATGCGCTGCATTTCGGTGATGCCGCCGCAGTGCATGATGTCGGGCTGGACGATGTCGTACGCGCGGCGCGTCAGATAGGGCTTGAATTCGTAGCGGGTGCGCAAGTTTTCGCCGCCGGCAATGGCCATGGGCAGTGCCGCTTTGACTTCCAAATAGGCGTCCAAGTCTTGGGCATTGACCGGCTCTTCAAACCACACCAAGTCCAGATCGGCCAGCTTCTGGCCAATGCGAATCGCCGTGGTGGCGTTGTAGGCTTCGTTGGCATCGACCATGAGGTGAATGTCCGGGCCGATGGCATCGCGCAGGGCGCGGACGCGTGCGACGTCTTCGGCGATGAACAGCCCTCCGACCTTGGTCTTCATTCCCTTGAAGCCTGCGGCCACATAGCCCCGCGCCTCGTCGAGCAGGCGGTCGGGAAACTCGCCTTCGGTATAGTAGAGGCCGGTGGCATAGACGGCGACTTTATCGCGAACCTTGCCGCCGAGGAGGGCGCAGACCGGGAGGCCAGTGGCTTTGCCCGCGAGATCCCAGAGGGCGATGTCGAGAGCGGAAAGGGCGCTGCCGGCTAGGCCGACCGCGTTATTGCCATTGTAGAGCGCGTGAAACATGCGCTCCCACAGACCGGCGCGGTCCATGGGGTCTTGGCCGATGAGCAGCGGGGCGAGCAAGCCGTCGACGAGGTCGGCGGCCGCACCTTCGCCCCAGCCGACGAGGCCGTCGTCCGTGGTGACTTTGACGAGCGTGGTACTGCGCTGGTCAAGCCAGCCTTGGGACCAGCCAAAGGGCTGCTCAAGGGGGCAGGTGAGGTCGAAGGTTTCGATGGCGGCGATTTTCATATAAGTCCTTGAGGTTGACAGTTGTGGGGGGTGAATATAGGGTATGCAAGTTTGCGGATAAAGGAGACCGACATGAAAATCACCCAGGTGAAATTGCTAGTGTTGGAAGACCCAAGCAGCAAGGGGCGCGGCGGTCACAGTATCGCGCGGGTAGAGGGGTTGCGGAGGATACAATACACGCACCAGGGAAGGCCAAACCAGGAATTGCGCCCGGTGCGGCAGAGCTTTTTGGAAGTCCACACGGACGAGGGAATTGTGGGGCGCAGCGACACGTCGATGACTCCCTATCAGGCCGACATCGTGCGGTATCACGCGATAGGACGGAGCCCGTGGGAGCGCGAGGGGCTGTTTCAGCAGTTTTGGAAAGGGACCCGGTGGGTATACCAGCCTCCGGGGTGGTTTGGGGCGTTCGACAACTGTCTGTGGGACATTTTGGGCAAGGCCGCGGACTTGCCGGTCTATGCGTTGGTGGGGCGTGTACGGCCGCGACTGCCCGCGTATCTAACCGGCGGAGATACGGATATCGAAGGGTATCTCAAGGCCATAGAACTCGGCAAGGAAATGGGTATTGGGGCGTACAAGTTTCACACATATAAAGGAGGAAAGGCCGATATCCCCATTTACAGAGCCGTGCGCGACGCCGTAGGACCGGATTACGATTTGATCACCGATCCCGTGTGTTCCTATGACCTACGCGAGGCCATTGAAGTGGGGCGCGTGCTGGAGGAGCTAGATTTTGTGTGGTTGGAAGAGCCGATGCACGAGCAGAAGATGAATCAATATCAGGAGCTGTGCCGCGCGTTGACCATTCCGGTGATGGGCACCGAGATGCTGATGCACGACATCGACTTGACGGCGCAATGGCTGATCCAAGGAGCGACCGATCGCCTGCGGGGCAATGCCCGGCACGGGACAACGCAGGTGCTAAAGCTGGCGCATCTGGCTGAGCTGCACGGCGCGAATATCGAATTGAATGCCGGTGGGGCATTGGATGGGCTGGTCCACGCGCACTTGGGCTGCTGTATCGACAACACGGATTTCTACGAGTTTTTCGGGGCAACGGCCGACAGCCTGCGGCAGACCGGGGCGCGCTGGGGTCTGCTCAATGCGCCCTTGATTGAAGAAGGTCACATCGCGCCTCCAGATGGGCCAGGCTGGGGCGCGGAGTGGGACGAGGAGAAGTTCAGCTCACTGATAGTTGAAGAGCACTGAGACGGAGGATGCATGAAAAGCTGGCAACCCACCCAAGCCCAAGTCCAATCTTGGGAAGAGAAGGGCTATTTCACGGTGCCTGGGGTCGCGACTGCCGACCAAGCAGCGGAGATGCGCGGGGTGATCAAAAACGTCCTGTATACGCCCGAGCCCGAAAACGTGCGCACGGACGCCGACCCCATGGATCCGATGGGCGATACGCCTGAGGCGCGGGCACAGCGCTTCCGCAAGTTCAACCGCTGGTGCCACACCGCGCCGCTAGTCTGGCACACGGTACACGCCGGGGCGATGGCACCGCTGGCGCAGTACTACTTGGGCGACGATATCCTGCTCAAGTTTAGCAGCGTCTTCGTCAAGCCAGCCAATACCGGGGCGGCCACGCCCTGGCATCAAGACAACGGACTGTGGCGCGATGGCGAAACCGAGCCGTTCAACTTCTGGATGGCCCTCGACCCGGCGCGGCGCGACAACGGCTGCCTGCAATTCATTCCGGGCAGCCACAAAACCGAGATCGTCGAGCACGTGCTCTACGCCGATAGCATTCACGGTGAGCTACCGAAAGAACGGGTCGCGGCCTTACAGGCCGAGCGCGGCGTCGAGCACATTGAGTTGGCACCAGGCGATGTCGTCTGCTGGCACAGCAGCATGTGGCACTACAGCCCGGTCAACGAGAGTCCGCAGAGCCGGATCGGCATCGCTGGCGTCTATACCACGCCAACGCTGGCCGAGCGCTCACCGCGCACCTGGGGCAATCTTCATTGGGTGCTGCGAAAAGGCGCGTTGTGCCAGAGTTTTCCACCGGACGCATACGAAGTA
The DNA here is from genome assembly GCA_028875345.1 of Gemmatimonadota bacterium. Lineage (GTDB taxonomy): Bacteria > Latescibacterota > UBA2968 > UBA8231 > UBA8231. Next base: position 2,254 of record JAPPEG010000078.1, on the reverse strand, counting down.
CATGGAGAAAATAAGTCGCCGCTCCAGCCATTTCCGCGAGCCGACTAACGTTCATAAAACCAAAAGGGATTGCACAAGATGAGCGAAGCATACGTAGTAGATAAAAATCTGGGACAGCCGTTGCTGTTGGAAGAAGGCGATCTGCCGCAAAAAAACGCCGATGGCGAGCCGGTCGTCGCGCTGACCGACGAGCAGAAATACCTCTTCGATGTTCACGGGTGGCTCTTGGTGCCCGGGGTGTTGGCCGACGACGAGATTGAGGTCATGCGCGAGTACGCCTTGCGCGTGCAGCACCACCCAGAGTCGCTGCCGGAACACGAGCGTTCTTTTGTCGCCGGCCCGCTGGAGAAGCTGACCGACCATCCAGTTGTAGTGGGTTTCCTCAACGAATTTCTGGCGTTCCCCGGGCTGTCGAGCACCGAGTGCTACGGGTTTAGGATGGAGGGCAGCAATTTGCGCAACCCAGCGGCGACCCCCGAGCGAGAGGGTGTTTTCAACCCGCACAATGGCAGCGGCTTTTTTCGCTTCGCCGTGGATTCGCACCACTACCAGAGCATTCCCGGCAAGTCCTTCAGCGGGTTGACGCGAGTGGTGTGGGAATTGGCTCCAGTCAAAATGCGGCAAGGCGGCACGCTCTTAGCCACGGGTAGCCACAAGGCCGCATACCCCGCGCCCGCTGCCATTCAAGACCCGCATTCAGCGGTGTGGGAAACATACGAGTGCCCAGCCGGGTCGGTGCTGTTTTTTACCGAGGCCTTGGCTCACAGCACCTCCCCGTGGACCAATGTCGACAACGAGCGGGTGGGCATCTTCAATCTCTACAATAGCGTTGGTTCGCGCTGGAGCTCGTGGTCGCCGCCGGCTGAACTCGTCGAGCGGATGCCGCCGATGCGGCAGACTCTCTTCCGCGGCACGTACTGCGCCGACAACGTGTCGGGCTTTCGCTACGGCGGACAAAATCAGCGGGATCGGCCGGTTGCCGGATGATAAACTCGCGCTGGGCGAGGTTTTGACGCAAAGGGTTGCGGTTTAAAAAGAAAGCGGCTGATGTATATCCAAGACCAAGTTTCCATTGGCGAACTCGACGATGAGCATCTGAGCTTCTTTCGCGCGATCGGGGTGGACTCGCTCCACCTGGAGTTGCGCGGGGGTGCGCCCGCCGCTGGGCGTCGCGGCGGGACCGGCTCGGCGAATACGTCGCTGGCGCAGGATTTAAAGGCCGGCAAGGACTGCACCGACGCATTGGCGCAGGTGCGGGAAAAGGTCGAGGCGCACGGCATGAAGCTGAACAATATCTTCATGCCCGCTTGGGAGGAGATCACCTTAGCCGAGGAGGACATGGACGAGAAGATCGGCCACTGGTGCAGGATGCTGGAGAGCGTGGGCCAAGCCGGCATTCCCTGCGTGGGCTGGAACTTCAAACCCATGGGCAACTTTCGCACCCCTGCGGATACGGGTAGGGGCGGCGTGCAATACAGTACGTTCGACTACGCAGTTTTTGCGGAAAACCGGCCCGAACCGCACGAGCCTCCGGTAGATGAGGCGCAGATGTGGGCGCGGATGGAGCGATTTTTAGCGGCGGCGATTCCTGCGGCTGAAAAGGCTGGGGTGCGGATGGCCCTACACCCGGATGACCCGCCAATTCCCGAGCCGCTAGGGGGCGTGGCACAGATTTGTTCGACCCTAGAGCAGTTCCGCAAGATCTTCTTCGAAATCGCGCCGAGCGACAGCAATTGCATGCTCTTTTGCCAAGGGTGCATGACCGAGTTGCTAGGACCGGAAAAAATCTACGACGCTATCGCCGAGATGGCTGCAAAGGACAAGATCGCGTGGGTGCATTTCCGCAATGTGCGCGGGCAGTTACCGCGATTTACCGAGGTGTTCATGGACGAGGGAGAGGTGGATATGCGGCGAGCGATGGAGGTGTATCGCGACAATGGGTTCAATGGGCCGTATATGATGGACCACACGCCGTCTTTTGCGCATGGGTACGGGTCGTTGTATGGGAAGGCGTATGCGATTGGGTATATTCGAGCGTTGATCCAGATGGTGTACGGGTAAACCGGGCGCGAATACAGGGCGCCTTGAAGGAGAGAATATGCCAGTATTGAGTAAAGAAGATCGGGCCTTCTGGGAAGAGAACGGCTATGTGGTCGTCCACAACGCCGTGCCCCAGGAAAACTTGGACGCCATGGTGACGGCGATCTGGGAATTTCTGGAGATGGACCCAGAATGCGAAGAGGATTGGTACAAG
>JAPPEG010000252.1 GCA_028875345.1 Gemmatimonadota bacterium | reverse complement strand
CCGCACGCAACAGACCGAATTGGGCCGCTTTGGCCTCAAGGCCAACAATCCCGACTTATTGCAGCAGGTCGCCGGAGCCTACCAACAGGATATGGGGATTACCAGCCCCTATTTCCCCGAGGAGTCCACCGCCGGCCAGCCGCAAATGGACGACCACCGAGACGACCCTGAAATCGGCCAAGAGACGCTGGATATCAACACCTTTTACGTACAAACGCTAGCGGTGCCCGCCCGTCGCAACATCGACGATCCGCAGGCGTTGCGCGGCGAAGAGGTCTTTGCTGCGGCCCAGTGCTCGGGGTGCCATATCCCCACCCTGCAAACAGGCCACCACGAGATTGCGGCCCTAGCCAACCAGACCATTCATCCCTACACGGATCTGCTGTTGCACGATATGGGGGAAGAGTTGGCCGACGACCGTCCCGACTTTGAGGCCGATGGCCGCGAATGGCGCACGCCGCCGCTGTGGGGCATTGGCCTGACGGCAACGGTCAATGGCATTCCAGCGTATCTGCACGATGGACGGGCGCGCACGCTGATGGAAGCGGTCATGTTCCACGGCGGCGAGGCGGAAGCAGCGCGAGAGTTTGTACGCCAACTAGACCAGAGCGACCGGGACGCGCTCGTGGCCTTTTTGCAGTCTCTGTAATTGCGGTTTACAAGAGGAACGATGTAACGAGTTAGTACGACGCTATAACGCAAAAATAAAAAGAGGCTATTGGCTGCGCCTGCCAGCACTTCGCCAATAGCCCGTCGAGAACTCAGCACCAATATGCATCCGAACCGGTGTGCACCGGCCCGGGCATATCCGAGCTTTTTTTGTCCTCTGTGAGGAACATAATGACTGACGCCCATGCGGTCAAAAAATCTGCAACGAAGAAAGACTGGCTCTGGAAATTACTGCTGAGCGGCACCTGCCTAGCACCGCTCAGTCTAAGCGCCGCTCAAGTCGAGGGCATCATCGCGGACGCCGACTCCGAGCGGCCCCTCGCCTATGTCAACGTCGCAGTCTTGCCCGAGAAAGCGGGCACCATCACCGACTCGCTAGGGCGCTACGAGCTGGAACTGCCGCCGGGCCGCTATCGGGTCGAGGTCAGCAGAATCGGTTACGCCACCCAGGGCCGGCAGATAGAACTACTCGCAGGACAAAACCTGCATCTCGATTTTGCGCTCAATGCCCAAGCCCTGCCCCAAGCGGCCACACTGATCACGGCAACCGGCAGACCTAAGTCCGCAGCGGCGCTGACCGTGCCGGTGGCGATCGTTCCCCGGGAAGCTATCGAACTGTCCAACGCGGAGAATGTCGCGGGCCTGCTCGAAGATGTGGCCGGACTCAACGTGCATTCCTCGCTGTACGGCTACCTCGGGTCTCCGTCCGGCGTCATGATCCAAGGAATTGATCCCAAGCGCATCCTGATCCTAGTCGATGGCGAGCGAGTAATCGGCGGTCCGGGCGGTATGATTGATCTGGACAAGCTACCCGTTAGCAATGTCGAGCGGATCGAAGTGGTGAAGGGGCCACATTCCGCCCTGTACGGCAGCGAGGCCATGGGCGGCGTGGTCCACATCCTCACTCGCTCCCCGCAGGAGCGAAGCGGCGACGTCCGGTTCAGCTTGGGGTCCGGGGGCTTGACTGCGCTCGAAGGCCAAGCGGCCCTGACGCACTCCGACCTCTCCGCCTCCCTCACCGCTTCCAGAACGGCTCTCGAAGCCCTCGATCGCTCTCCAGACGATCCCGACACCGACATTGACGCCTACACCCAGCGCTTCACGCAGGGTAAACTGCGCTGGGAAGCGCGGCCCAACCTGTTGCTACAAAGCTCGGCGCGCTGGGTTTCGCAAAACGAGGAGGGGATTTCCAGCCAGTACTTCGCCCCGCTCGACAAAACCTACGTATGGCGCTATCCCGATCAGATGCAGCGGGTGGACCTCGGGGCCGAGGCCGAGTGGCAGTGGGCTGAGGGAAGCACGGCCAATGCCGATGTCTTCCGCACCTATTTCGACAAACTGAGTAGAGAGGAACTAATCGGCAGCCGCCAAGTGCGAGACCGATCCACCGACAACGTGCTGACGAAGTACCAACTGCGCACCACCCACCTGTTGCGGCGCACGCACATTCTCACGGCCGGATTGAAACACACGCGCGAAGAACTCGAAGTCTCGCTCGAACGCACCCTGCCCTTGGGCGAGCAACAGCGCACGGTGGAGGTTCCGCCATCGAACGTGGATGTTGCGGAGGCCTACATCCAAGATGACTGGCAGGTGGCGGAAAACACCGGCGTCGTGTGGGGTGCTCGCTATCAGTGGCACTCGCGTTACGGGTTCCATCTGACGCCGAAAGTCTCCTTTGCCCAGCGGCTTTCCGAGGGCTTGAGGGTGCGGGCCTCGTACGGCGCTGGATACCGCGCCCCTTCCCTAAAGGAACTCCACTTCGTCTTTGACCACAGCAATCTGGGGTACAAGGTATTGGGCTCCCCCTTGCTGAAACCGGAACGGACTTGGGGGCTGAACGTGGGCGCGGAATTCGCGCCGATGGAAGCCCTAGACCTGCGCGTCAATTACTTCCACAACCGCCTGCGCAACCTCATCCAAACCGTGTTCGATCCCACGCAGAGTTCCAGTTCGGTGGCGATCTATGCGTACGACAACGTGGGACGCGCCACAACTCGCGGAATCGAATTCGGCCTGAGTGCCCAGTTCGGCGACCGGCTCGCGGTCAACGGCGGCTACACCTATCTGCGGGCGCGCGATCAAGATGCCCAGCGCGATCTGCCGGGACGTCCGCGCCACGCCCTGCGCGTTCGCGCGAAGTGGACGACGCTTAGGGAAGGCCGTCTAGAGATCAAGCTGCGCCGCGACAGCGCGGTGTGGGCTGATACCGAGGGGACCCTGCGGTCGCCGGCTGGAGAAGAGTGGGACGTAAACGCGGAGCAGCCGCTGTGGGGTCCCGTTGCCCTGCGATTGGGCATTGAAAACCTCCTCGATAACCGCAGAGACCTAGATAACCCCGGCGACCTGCGCTCACTGAGAGGCCGGACCGTGCGCGGCGGCCTGCGAGTGCAGTTGTGAGAGCAATAGTCCGACTTCACCATTCACTATCCCAAGGAGGGACACATCATGCAACGCATTCGCTTTACCATTTTTATCATTTTGCTGTCGGCGCTGAGCGCACCGGCCTTCGGCAAATCGACCACCCAGCTCGACAACGGCGATTTCCTCACGGTGATCGACGCTACGGCGGGAGGTGCTTTTTCCTCGGAGCCCCACGACTTCACCTATTTCAGCTTTGAGCATCAAGATGTAGTCGTACTCACCGATGCCGAAGCGGCGGAGTCGGCCGAGTGGCACATCGCCTTCAAGCGCAGCAATATTCTGCTCAACGGCGGCATCAGCGGCCCCGGCAGCGTCAGGGGTTTTGATCTTATGGGTGCCGACGACATCGTTTCAGAAGAATCCTTTGACGCGATAACCTCGACGGACATCCCCACTGCCGACGCCTTCATCACCGACGGGCCAGCCTACGCCATTAGCGAGTGGTACTCGTACAATTCGTCGTCGCACCGCATTGAGGTCCCCGGCAACGCTTACGAGTTGCGCACCGCCGCCGGCCAGTTCGCCAAATTCGTCGTTGATTCGATAGAAGGGGCCGGCCGCTCGGACGCCGGCCGCATCACCTTCCGCTGGGTCGTCGCCGACGGTACCGACCTGACGGGCGCAGCGCGCACTGCCACCGTGGATGTGAGCGGAGGCGAGGAGGTGTACTTCAGCCTGAGTTCGGGAGAGGCGGTCTCACCAGCCGATCCAAGCACCTCCACGGACTGGGACCTCCACTTCTCCGGCTACATCATCCGCCTCAACGGCGGCATCAGCGGCTCTGGTCAAGGCGGCGCATTCCCCGCCTATCAGACCGATCAAGCCTTCGAGGACATCACCGAGGCCATGGGATTCGGATACTTCGCCGACAAATCAGGCTCGGCCTTCAGCAGCGACACCGGTGAGTGGTACAGCTACGACAGCACCACCCACGTCCTCTCGACGCGGAATCACGTGTATGTAATCGACACCGGCGAGGGGTTCTACAAGATGCAGCTTATCAGCTACTACCGAGAGGTCGAAGGCTCGCCAGTCTCGGGGTTCATCACCTTCCGCTGGCGTCCGCTCACAGACGAGCCGGGGACCGCGATCCAGTCTTCGAGTTGGGGCCAACTCAAGGCACGCCTCTGGGACTCAAACTAAAACACTCAACTAAAGGGAGATCACATGACTACCACAGCGCCCGCCGTCAGAGGCGACTTCAAGCAACTCTGGAATACCTTTCGGCGCGACAACCCCAAGGTGCGCATCCGCGACGCAGCCGAACAGCTAGGCGTGAGCGAAGCTGAACTAGTGGCCACTTCCTGCGGCGAAGGCGCAATTCGCCTTCAGGCCGAGTGGCCGCAGTTCATCCAGCGCCTCGAAAGCCTCGGCCCCGTCATGGCCCTCACGCGCAACGCCCACGCGGTACACGAAAAACACGGGGTGTTCCGCAATGTCCACATACACGGCCAGATGGGATTAGTACTCGATGAGGGCATTGATTTGCGCCTGTTCATGAACCACTGGCGCCTCGGCTTTGCCGTCGAGCAGGAAAGCCGCAAAACCACTCTGCGCGGCTTTCAGTTTTTCAATCAGCACGGCACCGCAGTCCACAAAGTGTACTTGACAGCCGAGAGCGACCAGACGTCCTATCAGCAGCTAATTGACGAATTCGCCAGCGACGATCAGTCGCTCGTGCAGTGCGTCTGTCCGACCATTCCCGCCGTGCCGGACAAGGCAGACGATGCCGTTGACGTAGCCGGGCTGGAAGCCGCTTGGAACGCCCTCGAAGACACGCACGACTTTCACCGGATCCTCGCCGAATTCCAAGTCGGGCGCGTCCAAGCCCTGCGCTTAGTCAACGACTCGCTGGCCTGCCGCGTGGACTCATCTAGTCTGAACGAAGTGCTGCATATCGCGGCGCGGGACCAGATCGCCATCATGGTTTTCGTCGCCAGTCCCGGAGTCATTCAGATCCACTCCGGCCCGATCCACAACGTCAAATCGACCGGCCCTTGGCTCAACATTCTAGACGACGATTTCAACCTGCACGTCAGGGAGGACCGCTTGGACTCGGCTTGGGTCGTGCAAAAACCGACCCGCGACGGCGAAGTCTTTAGTCTGGAACTGTTCGACAGCAAGGGTGAAACCATTGCCCTGCTCTTTGCCCGGCGCAAGCAAGGCCAAGCGACAGTGGACGCTTGGAATGCCGCGCTAGCCACAATCACGCGAGTATAATCACCATGAAATGGATACTATGCTTAGGACTAATGACCGCCCTGTTGGGCACAATAGGCAACGCCGAGGAGATGGCAAGCGACTCCTCGCGCATCGTCACCCTCGGCGGGACCATCACCGAAATCGTCTTCGCTCTGGGGGCCGGCGAGCGCGTAGTGGGCGTGGACGCCTCCAGTTCCTTCCCCGAGGCCGTAAACCAGTTGCCCAAGGTCGCCTATCACCGCCGTCTCTCGGCCGAGGGCGTGCTCTCGCTGAGGCCGACGCTAATCATCGCTACCACCGAAGCCGGCCCTCCCGAAGCCATTCAACAGCTCGAGAGCGCCGGGGTAACAGTACTCGTCCTACCCCACGATCCTACGGTAGAGAACGCCATAGCCAAGATCGAACGCATCGCCGCCGCGTTGGAAGTTCAAGCGCGTGGCACGGCGTTGATCCAAGCTCTCAAAGAGGAGTTGAGTCAGGTACAATCCGCCATTCCACAAATAGCGGCCCAAGCCAAAATTCTCTTTCTCTACGCCCGCGGCCAAGGCACGCTGATGGTCGCCGGCCAAGACACCGCGGCTGATACCATGATCGACCTAGCCGGCGGCACCAACGCCATCCAAGGCTATAGCGGGTACAAGCCACTCACCTCTGAAGCGGCCGTAGCCGCAGCGCCCGATCTCATCCTGCTCATGGACAGTGGCCTAGAGAGCATCGGCGGTGCCCAAGGGCTTTGGCAATTACCGGGGCTTGCCCTGACGCCAGCGGGGCAACAAGGCCGTGTTCTGTCGATGGATGGGCTCTTCTTGTTGGGATTTGGCCCCCGTTTGGGCCAGGCGGTTCTGGCGTTGAATGAAGCTTTGTACGGAGTCCCAAGTAAAATGGGAAGCAATGACTTCGATTGAAGCGACTGACTCTTCCTTGCGCCAAGCCAGTCGCCGCTTGTTGCCCAAGGTTTCAGTCGGTGAAAAAGGCACCCTAGGGCTGATGGTCCTAACAGTCCTGTTAGGACTACTGAGCGTAGTGTGCCTAGGAACGGGTGCTGTTTCCATAGGACCTCGGCAGGTGCTAGCCATACTCGGCAAAGGGCTGGACCTGACCCTGCCTTGGGCTTTTGAGCCTCACCACGAGGCCATCGTCTTGAGCATTCGCCTGCCACGCATTCTACTGGGGATGTTGATCGGCGGTGGCCTCGCCGTTGCAGGCGCTGCCATGCAGGGCTTGTTTCGCAATCCCCTAGCCGATCCCGGCCTCATCGGCGTTTCCAGTGGCGCGGCGGTCGCTGCGGTGGCGACCATTGTTCTCGGAGCGACGGTGCTGGATTTCGCCACTCAGGCGCTGGGGCCTTTTGCCCTGTCCATCGCCGCTTTTGGCGGCGGTGCCGCCACGACTTTGTTGGTCTATCGCCTGTCGCTAGTCCACGGCACTGTCTCCGTATCCACCATGCTGCTCGCCGGTATCGCCATCAACGCCGTGGCCGGAGCCATCACCGGGATATTCACTTTCGTGGCGGATGATGCCCAACTGCGCAGCCTGACGTTCTGGAGCATGGGCAGTCTCGGTGGAGCTACTTGGCCGGCGGTGGCTGCGGCTGCACCGTTCACCGGCCTTGCGACCTTGGCGGTGTTGCGCTACGCCCGCCCCCTCAATGCCCTGCTGCTAGGCGAGGCCGAAGCCGGCCATCTCGGTTGCAACGTCGAGCGCCTCAAGCGTTCGGTTGTCCTCTTGGTCGCTTTGTCCGTGGGAGCGGCAGTCGCCGTGGCCGGCATCATCGGCTTTGTCGGTCTGGTCGTGCCCCACCTGCTGAGGCTTACTCTCGGACCGGATCACCGCTTTCTACTACCCGGTGCCGCCCTTTTGGGTGCGAGCCTACTTCTGGGAGCCGACCTCATCGCCCGCACGCTGGTCGCCCCGGCTGAACTGCCCATCGGCATTGTGACGGCTATCATCGGCGGTCCCTTCTTCATGTACTTGCTGCAACGCGGGCGGCGCTTGGGGAAGTTCTGATGCTCGAAGGCCGCAATATACACGTAGTCTTGGATGGGAACGTCCTACTGGAAGATGTGTCCATCCACGTGCGCCCCGGCGAAGTGGTGGCCGTCTTGGGACCTAATGGCGCTGGCAAATCCACTCTGTTGAAAGTGTTATGCGGGGATTTGTCTCCCACCAAGGGAACGGTGTCGATGGAAGGGCGAGTGCTAACGTCTTGGGACAAAAAAGCTAGCGCCCAAATCCGCGCCGTCTTGCCGCAACAATCCAGCCTGAGTTTCCCCTTCCGCGTGCTCGAAGTGGCACTCATGGGTCGAAGCCCCCATCTGCGCGGCCCTGAAACGCAGCGGGACTACGCCATTGCGCGAGCGGCCCTGCAGGAGGCTGGCGTCGACCACCTAGAGGATCGCCTTTATCCAACGCTGTCGGGAGGAGAAGGTCAGCGCGTACATCTCGGACGAGTGCTGGCGCAAATCTGGGAAGCGGCGGACGAGAAGTCGCGCTATCTGCTGCTAGACGAACCCACGTCCAGTTTAGATCTAGCCCACCAACACCACACCCTGACCGTGGCGCGGGCATTTGCCGAGCGGCAAGTGGGCGTACTCGTGGTACTCCACGACCTCAATTTAGCAGCCCAATACGCCGATCGCGTCCTGCTGTTGAAAGCGGGCCGCGAAGTAGCCACAGGCCCTCCTGAGCAAGTGCTACAAGCCGAAATAATAGAAGCTGTTTACGAAATCCCAATAACGGTCATTCCCCACCCCCACAGCCCCTGTCCACTCGTCGTTCCCGCAGCTAATAATCAGAACAAAACTGCTTCTAAGGTTTCTCACTAAACATTAACCCCAAAACTTCCAAACACCCCTGCGAGACCATAAACGATTGTCAAGGTCCTTACTTGACCCTCGCATGCGCTCTCAGTACCTTGACAGAATAGTAGCGAAAACAATGACTATTACGCCTTAATCAAGTTATCCTGCCCTTGGCAACAGTGCCGTCGAGGGTCGCGGAGTTGCGCCTTAACCTTGCCGTGTAGGGAATATTATGTGGCGGATCCAGAGTGACGTGATAAGTCAACGCGACGGTGATTATTTTGGGAGAGAAAAATGACTAATTCACCCCTAATCGGGCAAACAGACCTAAACGTGGATGACGACATTATCGATGATTCGGAAAAGGATGATTCGGCACCACAGGTCAGGTATGACATTACCAGTTACGGCGTCGACTTCGATGTAGAGGGGATTGTTCGGCGCCTCGACGATGGCGATATCGTGATTCCAGAATGGCAACGGAGCTTTATCTGGACCCTTCGAACGGCATCGAGTTTTATTGAGTCTCTTCTTCTTGGCCTTCCGGTCCCAGGCGTTTTTTTAGGTAAGGATCCGGCCTCTCGGAAACTTTATGTTATAGATGGTCAACAACGTCTCAAGACACTCCAGTACTTCTATAATAGTAAGTTTCCCAAGACCGACGGCAGCCATCAGAATTTTGTACTGCAGAACGTATCGGACCGATTCGAAGGCCTCTGCTTCAGCTCATTGGACGATGCTGATCGTCGAGATCTAAATAACTCCCTGATCCACGCGACAGTCGTGAGACAAGATACGCCCCCGGGTGACGACACGAGTATGTACCAGATATTCAGCCGGCTCAACACCGGCGGACGTGTAGTCAATCCGCATGAGATCAGGTGTGCGATCTACCAAGGAGATCTCATCGATAATATCAAGAAACTTAATGAACTTACTGAATGGAGGAGAATCCTCGGTAAACCTAGTCAAAGGCTGAAAGATCAAGAGATGATTCTTCGTTTCATGGCATTGTGGCACGCCGGAGACGAATACAAGAAGTCGATGGCCGAATTCTTGAATGTCTTTACACAGCGGAATCGCACGCCGGACAAAGCTTGGTTGAATGATATAGCCGGACTATTCAAGCAAACGGTCACAGCATTTGCCGAAGCCAAAGGAAGGGAGGCATTTCGGTTACATAAAGCGCGGGCGGTCAACGCCGCAGTACTCGATTCAATGATGGTGGGCTTGGCGAAGCGTATTGTCTATAGAGATAATCAGCCAACGTCCTCAGAGATCGGAAACACACACGATTCATTAACAGAAAACCAAGAATATTTGGACTCCGTTACCCAAGGTACTTCGGATGAGAGTTCGGTAAGAATTCGGTTGCAGGTGGCCACTGCGGCGTTTGCAGATGCAGAATAGAAAGTTGAACCAGCAACTGACACGTCTTCAGCAGCTCGTTAATCGCACTCAGGTTGCCACTGAGGACATTGAATTGCAGGGCCACTGGGGTCGGTATTTGTGCGTTATGGTAGCTGGACTTCTAGAGGACGGACTACAAACGATTTATTCAGAGTTCGCTTCCAAATCGTCCAGTCCGCATGTGGCTCGGTATGTAGGTGACACCCTGAATCGAGTCACAAACCCAAAGGCTGGACGATTCCTCGAGATAGCAGGAGCGTTCAACGCGGATTGGCAGCAGGAACTAGATCAATTCCTAGGAAGCGAGTCCGGCGTACGTCGGGATGCCATTGACTCAATTATGAATAATAGGAACCAGATAGTTCATGGTGGCAGCGCTCAGATTACCGTGACGCGTGTTAGAGAATACTTAGAGCGAAGCGTTGAGGTCCTGACGTTCATTGAGAGGCAATGTTCTGGTGGCTGACGTCTGCAACCGCAGTCTCCCTTGGAGCGGTTGCGACTCCGCTGATTGCCGGTGGCGTTTCTTCCGAGCATTCCGATATTCATCCTCCATGGATATGGGCGGCCCCTTAAACTACTCCAGAAAAGCTGGCTGTTCTCATATCCCTAGCTCCATCTTATACACTGCCATGGTTCCTGACATCCCGTGCCAGAGACCGCGACCAGATCGTGCTCTCAAAGCCGGTTAAGGAGCCGCCGGTGTGGACCGCGTCCGAACCTTCCACTCTGCGGCCTCGGCTAGGGCGGCTGAGGGCTGCCTCACTGCGGCAGGTACGAGGTGTAGAACCGGTGCCAGTTCCCGTACATGACGTTGGCGACGTCTTCGCTGCCGTAGCCGCGGCGCTCGAGAATCGGGACGAGCTTTCCGTAGTCGGCTACGCTGTCGATCTCGAGCGGAGCCCCGTTGATCCCCCCTTGGCCGTCGGTATCGCCGCCGATCCCCGCGTGCCGGGAGTTGCCAGCCAGTTGGCAGACGTGGTCGACGTGGTTGGCGATATGCTCTAGGGTCACTTCTTTCCGCGCGTAGTACTCCCGCCGAGGGAAATCTGCGGTACGGGCCCAGTCGATATCTTGCTTCTCGCGCAGCATCCAAGTGTCCATTGAGGCCCCGACGACGCCGTCCCGCTCGATCACCGCCCTGACCTGCTCGTCGCTGAACTGGCGCTCTCCCGGGGCTAAGGAGCGGCAGTTTTGATGGCTCGCCAAGATCGGACCGGAGTAATGGTCGAGTGCTTCCCAGAAACTGCGGTCGGCAATGTGCGTCGTGTCGAGCAGCATGCCACAGGCCTCCATCTCCCGTAGCAACTCCGGTCCCGGGGGCAGTAGCCCTCCCTCGGTCCCGGTGCCGGTACCGTGGGCGTAGCGGCTGCGGCCGTAGTGCGTCAGGCTGACCACGCGCACCCCGTCGTCCCACCACTCCCCTACCTGCCCCGGCGTCAGGATCGGGTCGGCCCCCTCCATGCCGATCAGGAAGCCGACTGGCAGCCGGGAGTCCCCTGCCCGCTGCTCCCACTGCCCGGCGAGCTCGCGCAGTTGTCCAGCGGTGGTGACGACGACCGCTTCCCCGGTGCTCTCTAGGCCGCGGTACAGGGCGAGTTGCCCCTTCCCCGCGGCGTACACCACCTCCTTGCCGCGATACCCCGGCAGGATGCTGTCCTTGCGCATTCGCCGCGCCGCGATCTTCATCAGCGCGCAGTACACCCCTCCTCTGCGCATCTCCGGGAGGCAGCAGAAGGGAATGTTGGAGGGGTTGGCGTCGGCGGCGCGCAACTCGTCGAGCGGAAGGGTCAGGTCCCTGTTGAGACCGAGGGCAGCGTGCGCCATCGGGTAGTCGCCATCGAAAATCAGCACGGCTTTCTCCTTTCGCGGTCGGCAGTGTTTTCTAAAGGATGTTGCGGTTCCGGTTTGCCAGGGCCGGTGGAACTCCAGGCTGGCGGAGCGATTCGGCAACCGCCCCGGACCGACCGGGGAAAAGTAGCTTTGGCGGGGAGGCCGGGCAATCGCCTAGGCCCATGCCGGCAGGCATCCGCGACCTGCAAGCGACCCTGAGACCGGGCTCCGGTTGGCCCACCTTCTCCGCATTGGATATGTTAAAGCCGCTGGGATTACAACCCATTACCCGAGCCATCCCATGAAAGCCGCCCTCGCCCAGTTCATCTTCGAAAGCAACACCTTCGCCCCCGCCCTAGCAGAGATCGACCTCTTCAAGAAAGGGGGAGTCTTCCTCGAAGACGAAGCCCAAGTGCACACCTGGGCCGCCGGCACCGACTCGCAGATGCACGGCAGCCTGGAGGTGCTGACCGCAGCCGGTTGGGAAACCGCCCCCTGTTTCACTGCCCTCTGCGGCTCTCCCGCCGGACGCCTGAGCGCCGCCTGCTTTCGCGAGATCAGCGGCACCCTGCTCGACCGGGTCGCCGCCACAATGCCGTTCGACGCCCTCATCCTCCACCTGCACGGGGCCGCGGCCGCCGACGGCGAGGACGATCCCGAGGGGTACCTCCTCGAGAAGGTCCGCACCGATCTCGGCTACCGCGGCCGGGTCGTGCTCTCCCTCGACCTGCACGCCAACTTCACCCGCCGCATGCTGCGGTATGCCGACGCAATCACCGCGTACCGCACCTTCCCCCACATGGACTTCACCGCCACCGGCGAGCGCGCCGCGCGCTTGGCCTTGTACCCGGGGCCCTTCACTCGCGCCGCGGCCAAAGTGTCCGCCCTGATGCCACCGACGAATAGCACTCATTTCGAGGGGCACCTGTGCGACCTGCTCACCCGCGCCCGCAAGCTGGAACGGCGACGCGAAAACGTCCTCGACGTCTGCATCCTGCCGGTGCAGCCCTGGATGGACATCGACGAACTCGGCTCCTCCGTGGTCGTCACCGCCACCGAAGGAGGTGTCCCCCTCGATGAACTGCAGAAGCTCGCCGGCGAGTGGTACGCCCAGCGGTACCACTGGAGAAGCCGGCTTACCCCCTGGCCGGAGATCCTGCAGAGACTCCGGCACAAGGGTCCGGAGCCCTGGGTGCTGGCCGACACCGCGGACGCGACCTCCGGGGGCTCCCCCGGCCACAGCGCCGAGGCCCTGCGGCGGCTGTTGCCGCTCCGCGAAGAGCTGCCCGGCAAGGTGCTGCTCTGGGTGGTCGACCCGGGAACCGTCGCCGCGGCCCGACGCGGGGCGACCCACTTCACCACCGGCGACCCACCGGTCTCCTGGGAAGGGCGCGTGATCTGGACGGGAGAGGGGAACTACAAGACCCGAGGCGGAGCCTACACGGGCCTGGCCCTCTCGATGGGAGAAGCCGCGGTCATAGAGTCGGGGCAGATCCAACTCGTCGCCTGCTCGTACCCAGCGCTGACTCCGGATCCAGCCTTCTACGAGTGCGTCGGGCTGCAGCCGGACGCCGCCCTCGCGGTCATGGCCAAGAACATGACTGGATGGATGGCGGCCTTCGGCGCCCCCTGGGAGCGCGGCCTGCTGTTCGACGGCCCCGGTGCCTGCACCTTGGACTTCGCCTCCATCCCGTTCACGGGAAGCGGCCGCGGGCTCTGGCCCGTCGATCCGAACCCGGCGAATCCGATAGCGATCTGGGAACCGGATGCCGCCGACTGAGCTGGGTGCCGTTCCAATGACGGTCATTCCCCACTCTCGGTCCGACAGGTAACCAACCGCACCGACATAGCGCTTAAAAGTAGAAATAGGAGTGAGAGAAGCATCCATGGCTGACGAAACAACTCAATTACGACAAGAAGTAGAGCAGCTTCGCGCAAAGCTAGAGCTGGCGCAGGCGAGTAGAAGCGGTTATTACTGGTCTCCCCTGGTCCAACGGGACTGGTTCAACCTGCAGCACATTCCCGATACCGGGTTGGACCGCGAGGCCGTCAAGCTGATGGTGGAAAACGCGCATGCGCTCGATTTCGATCACAGGCTAAACACCTCTTCCTACGTGAATGTCGCCCTTGAGCAAGAGGAGGAGGCCATCGCCCTCATGGGTCTGCGGGTGAACCTCGCCGACCAAACGGTATATCCCCAGTCGTATAAACTGCACGACGCGGCCGTCAACATGATCGCCAACCTGTGGCATTGCCCCCAAGATCCGGAGTTCGAAGACTACGGTGTCTTCCCGGGCGCGGGCACAGTCGGTTCCACCGAGGCTTGCCTACTCGCTGGGCTAGCGCTGAAGTTCCGCTGGCGCAATTGGTACGCCAAGCGCGAGGGGAAAACAGTGGAGGAAGTCTTGCACGCACGTCCGAACCTGCTCATATCCACCTGTTTTCAGGCGGCGTGGGAAAAATTGTTCAAATACATGGATGTCGAACCGAGGTTGATCCAGCCGTCGGTGAAAACATTCACGTTGGACCCAGAACAGGTTCGCGAGCAGATCGACGATCAGACCATGGGCGTGGTTTGCATCATGGGCAATCACTATGGCGGCCACTACGATCCAGTCCAAGCAGTGAGCGATGTCATTGACCAAGTCAACGCTGAAAGAGGCTATCAGGTTGGCATCCACGTCGATGCCGCATCCGGCGGCTTCATCGCGCCTTTCCAAGACAACCTGCCCCCGTGGGACTTCCGCGTCAGTAACGTATTGTCCATATCCTCAAGCGGGCACAAGTACGGCGAATCCATTTGTGGCACGGGTTGGATCGTCTGGCGGCATCGCGCCGGTCTGAGCGATCACGTCGCCATCTCCGTGAGCTACCTCGGCGGCAAGGCAGAGTCATATACCTTGAATTTCTCTAGGCCGGCGGCTGGGGTTTACGATCAGTATTACAAGCTGCTTCACTATGGTATGTCTGGTTATCGCCAATGCTGCGACAACATGATGGAGAACGCTCGCTTTCTGCGCGACGGACTGCGGGCGATGACCCACGCCGGTAAACCTCGCTTCACAATGCTCGACCACGGCGACGAAGGCTGTCTGCCGGTGGTGACGGCAAGGCTAAATCCAGCATGCGAGTTGGGCTACGACGATGTTGCCCTACAGCATGTGCTTTCTCAGCATCACTGGTATGTAGGCAGCTATCGAATGCGACTCGAACATCCCCTGTCGGGCGAGCAACTCCCTATTTTTTGCGACGCGGACGCGGAATCGTGTATGTTCCGCATCGTCGTCAAAAGCAACCTCACCCGAGGCATGGCAGAACACCTGCTCGAATCCATTCGCGTGGCTCTCGACTTCCTCGATTCAATCGCGGCAAACGAATCGCCAGAATTCGACATGCACCATCTCCGGCACAAAGACCAACGCCGCTTCACCAACCACTGCTGAGAGAAGGGCGGGGCTGCCTTGAGCCACCCCGCAGGGATCGGCGTTTATCGCAGAAGGATCAGTTTGCGCGTCTGCTCCCGCCCATTGGCCCTGAGCCGATAGCAATAGACGCCTGAAGCCAGCTCGGCCCCGTGGGTATTGCGTCCGTCCCAAGTGAAGGTGTACGCGCCCGACGGGTACGGCCCTTGGGCCAGCGTTGCGACCTTCTGCCCAGCTATATTGTAAACGGCCAGTTCCATCTCAGCCCTAGCCTCCAAGTCGATGTGAATCACCGTCGATTGGTTAAAGGGATTGGGGAAATTTTGCGCGAGGTTGGAAGCCCCCGGGCGGGCGTTTACCTGTGCCTCGTGCACAGCGGTATCAATCGGCGGCGCGGCCGCGACCAGAACGAGATCGGCGATATACGCCACTCCCTTCAAACGACCGTAGATTCGCACTGAATCAATCTCGAACGAGGGATCGGCGTCGGATATGCCAAAAGTGGACAGGGGGATTTCCACGGTTTGCCAGCGCTTATCTGCAAGGTCAACTGCTAGTGAATCCCTACCGCCAAGCCCGATCTTCACGGTGCGTCCGCCGATGTTGACGCTTAGGCGATTGGTGGGAAAATCCTCCACCGCGTCGGGGCGGAAGGCGAAGCGCAACGCGGTATAGCCGGTCTGGCCGAAAGGGGTCCGCGTCTCGAAGATGGAGACGAAGTTCCCGGACAGGATCAGGCTTTGGCGTCCGCTGAAGCGGACGGCCTCGCCCCTCTCCACCAGCGACCAACCCTCGGCTAGGGTCTCCGCGTAAATTTCCAAATCCCGCTCGGGATACAGGTCGTAGGAAAGGTTGTAGGGATAAATGTGGCCTTGGTCGTCAACCAGTTCGACGTGCAGACGATGACGCCCAGTAGGCAGGTCGGGTGGTAGCGGCAGCAAACCGGTAAAGGTGCGACCCTCGGCGCGGAGCGGCTGTGCGGTGGCCTCGCCGTTGAGGCGGATGCCGACTCGTGCGATGTGCCCAGTGGCGCGGCGCGGCGAGGGAGCGACCGTAGCCTCGATGTCCACGTTCCGGTGGCGGCCGCGGATGGCAACGGGTGGATCGACAGCGACAGCGCGAATGGCGAAGGCCGGCTCGTTCAGCCTGAAGGCTTCGATGCCGACCGCGCCGTCGGCAACATAGAGCAGCCCGTCGTCGTGAGGTTGGACGCTCCAAGCGAATCCCGGATAGGTGTGATAGCCGATTTCTACCGGTCGCGCCGGGTCAATCAGGTCGAAGACGCGGAGGCCCGCCTCGTAATAGGCCCAATACAACAGCCCGTTGTGGACCCAAGGATTGTGCGGACCGAGAATGGGCCCTTGGGGCGGCGGGCCACTGCCGAAAGAGTGGACGACCTGCGGCTGCCGGGGGTCGGCGATATCGACGACGTAGAGACGCTGATTCCAGCCGCCGAATTCCTGGTTGCAGTAAACATAGTCGCCCTCGGCCC
>JAPPEG010000134.1 GCA_028875345.1 Gemmatimonadota bacterium | reverse complement strand
CGAGGCCGGTTGTGGTGAGGTCGAACTCGACTAGGGACTCGGTGTTGTTGTTGATCGGCCGGCCCAGTCGGCGATAGACGATGCGCTTGGCCCGGCCGCCGAAGACCGGAATGCCTGGGCTGACGTACACCGAGAAAAAGTTAAAGGGCTTGGCCCCCTCGCGGTTGGGAAAGCGAACGCGCACCTTGTCGGCGACCACAGAGCGTCCCAAATCCAGTTCCAACCACCACGATTGCACTGGGGTATCTGGATCGGGCTGCCACCAAGTGTTTGGGTCTTGGTCGCCGGCTAGGTCGGCCTGCTGCTGGTTGGACGGCGTGCGCGCAAAGCGCCGCCCGTATTCGCCGATGGACTGGCCGGAAAACTCGCGGGCGTTGGCCACTGCGTTGAACCGCTGGTCAAAGCGCTTTACTTCAATGCCCTGCGATCGAACTTCCACTAGCCCCTGCGGATGGGCCCAAGAAGCGAAGTCGGACCCGGCAAAGCGCAGGTTTTGGCTGCTCGCTGCGGCCGCGAACAGGAGGGAAATAGCTGTTAGCGATAGCGTTTTCATGGTGCCTCCATCAGTACGCGACCCCGACCGCTGCCATGCGGGCGAACGTGCCGCGATCGACCTCGACCTCGACGCGGATTAGATATAGTCCTGGAGGGACGAGCTTCCCCTGTTCGTCGTGCGCATCCCATTGCAGCGCGTACGGCCCGGCTGCGGCCTGCGCGTCCAAAATTGCGGCGCAGCGGCGACCACTTAGGTCGCGCACCTCCACTCGCAACGCGCCTCCAGCAACGCCGAACAAGTCAAAGCCAATGGCGACCTGCTCGTTGACCCCATCGCCGTTGGGCGTGACCACGGGCGCAGACAGTCCAATCGCCCCGAGAATGCCCAAGGCTTCGTCGCTGGATACTACTTGGATGCTGTTGCTGGCCACGTCGGCGTGAGCGTCTCCGGCTTCGATGGACTGCGGCAAGCTAGCGGCCAAAGTGTTAAAAAGGCGGCTAGCCAAAAAGACCGATGGCTGGAAGACCGCGCTCTGAAAGCGCACGCGAAACGCCTTGTCCTCTTGGAACGCCGTGGGAAAGGTGAAGCGCAACCGCCCGTCGTCGGTAGCTAGGGAAAAATCCTCGCCCTCGGTCGCTGGCTGGTCGTCGATGGTCAGGTCGAGGAAGCGAGTGCCCGGAGGAACCTCTAACTCGATGCCATCGAATCCCGCGCGGTCGGTTGTACCGGCCTCGGTGCGAATGTGATAGGCAAAGCGTTGGGCGATCCCGAGGGGCACCTCGACGGCACCGTCCGCACCGGCGCGCGGCTCGACTGAGCTCGCCGAAGTCCCGTCGAGGGCAATTTCTGCCAGCGCGCGGTCGGCCAACAGCGGCGAGACCTCAAAAGCCAAGCTGTCGAGCACGCCAAAGGTCAGCGGGTCTTCGGTGGTGATGGTAAAGCGAAACTGGAGGAACTCGGCCCCGTCAGAGGAGCGAATCTCATCGCCCGACGCTTGGTAATTGACCGACCAGTTGTTCCAGTTTTCGATGTCGTCGTCGCGCTTGGCGCGGAAGCCGGCGATTCCCTCGGAAAATCGCTCTACTATGCGCGGCGAGTCGAAATAGGTGTCCTCATCTACTTCCAGCAGGCGGCCGAGGTCGTCGAAGATGAAGTACGTCTTGGGATTGTCGTCGAAGCCAGCGCGGGTCTGCAAGTTTAGCTGCACTGGCGCAGAGGGATCGGCGGTGATTGCGCCGGAAGGCAACAGGCGATAGCGAGTGAATTGCCACGTGACTCGTCCCAAGCTCACGGCTTGGCCGAAAGAATGGGGCGCGGAGATGTAGCGGGTCTCTTGGGGGTAGCCGCGGCCAAAGACTTCGATTTCGGCCAGCAAGGTGGTGGTAGAGACTTCGCCGAACTTGAAGCGGAGAAAGCGAGTAAAGCGCAGGTCCGTTGCGAGGGAGACGACGCTGGTGTTGTTGGCAAAGGTGCTGGCGAGAATCTCGTCGAGGGGGTGGTACCCTGACGATCCGGTTGAGGTGGTTTCGTCCTCAAAGATCAGCCATTCGACCGGCACGTTGGTCCGGCTGACTTCATAGGCGCGGGCGAATAGTTCGCGCTGCCGCTGGTTGTCGCTGGTCAGCCCGGTCTGCGGCGGAAAGAACACGATGCTGTCAACGGGCACGGGCACGCCCAAGTCGAGGGTGATGAACTGCACGCTGTTGGGGCGGCCATCGGCCCGCGCCCGGTGAGAAAAAGCCGCGGTTAGTCCGTCGCCATCTACTAGCCCGCGCATGACCTCTGGGGCGAGGGCGTTGGCACCGCCCCCTAGCCACAGGCGCGGGTGCCACCCGACCTCTAGGGTATCGGCCTCGATTTGGCGCGGCCCCTTGTGCAAGCTCCAGCGATAGCCAAAGAGATTGCGCTGGGTCGTGGCAATGCCGGTGCGCACGAGTTGGCGGGTAACTGTGTGGCCTAGGGGAATGGCCCGCGGCTGAATCGCTCCGGCGTGCACAGAGTCGTCGAGGGCGATCCAGCGCTCCGCGGCCGCAGCCCACGGCTCGCCGCTCGTGCCTCCGACGACCCAAGCCGAGGGCGTCTGCGCTGCCACTGGGCTGCTGCTGATGAGGAGCAGCACCAGCCACCGCATGTTGCTCAGCGCGGTCAATAGGCCACCCCTATCGGCTCTACGGCGGCAAACACGTCGAAGTCGGCTTCCACGCCGACGCGGCAGAGGTACAGGCCCGGGGCTACTAGCGCGCCATAGTCGTTGCGACCGTCCCAAGTTTCCGAGTAAAAACCGGCTGGACGCGGCTGGGAGACTAGCTGCCGCACCCGGCGTCCGCTGAGGTCGAAAATCTCGACTGCCACGGCTGTATCTGCGGCGAACTGGGACAACACGAGGTCAATTTCGACGGCATCGTTGCGGCCATCCCCGTTGGGCGAGATGATGGCCGTTGAAAGCGCTAGTTGCAGCTCGGGCTGCGCCTGAGTTACAAAGGCGTTGGTGGCGTTGGTGCCCACTAATTCGCTGGCATTGCCCGGGGCAATGGGATGCGGTGGAACGCTCCCCGCGCCTAAGAGATAGGCGTTGATCGGGGTGTTGTGCACCAACAGCCGCAGGCGGAAGGTGATCCGCAGGGGCTGGTTGTTGTCCGCGGCGACGGGCGCAAAGAAAAGGTCGAAGCCGCTTTCGGTTGCCGCCCATTCAAAGTCTTCTACCGCTGCGAGGGGATCGCCCATTTGCAGGGTCTCGAATACCGGCGGTGGAAACGCCTCGATGCGGACGCCGCGATACCCGGCTACGTCCTCTGCGAACTCGGTGCGGATGTCGTAGGTAAAGGTCGTGTCAATGCCCCCTGCGACTTCGAGCAGGCCGCTGGCGGGAAAGGGATCGGTGGCGAGAGCCACCTCGCCGACGGCCTCGCTGACTAGCCCGGGCGAAAACTCCACCTGAAAAGTGTCGATGCGCACGGCATTTTCAGCGTCGCCGTCGAAGAAGATGCGGAACTGCATGAATTCCCTCGGACTGGGCAGCTCTATGGGCACTTCGATTGTGCCGGTGCCGGTGATGTGCGTGCTCGGCGACCACGCGCTCCAGTTGTTCACGTCGTCGCGAATGTCGCCTTTGACGAAATCGCGCACTGGCCCTTGCTCCTCGATCGGCAGCGTGAGATAGTCGGCCCGGTCCAGCTCTTCTAACAGCTCGCCGGTGTCTGGGTCTTGGCGGTACAGGGAGCGCCTCGGTAAGTTGGTGTTGTATTCGGCTGCGGTTACTTCTTCCTGACGACCGGTGTCGCGGTCGCGGCGAAAGTACGCCAGCGGGCTGTCGTCGGCCCCGGTCCGCATCTGGATGGCCGCGCTGGCGGTCCCGGTTCCAAGTTGCGTGGCGTGTACGCGCAAGCGGCCGTAGTTGACCGGGCCGCCAAAGGAGTGCAGCGCCGACACGTAGCTAGCGACTGGCACAAAGCCCTGCCCGTAGATTTCAAACTCCGCGATGTTGAACACTGTTTTCGACAGCACGAGTAGCTGGAGGAAGCGGCCCTGCAAGGGGGCAAATTCAATATCTACGGTGGATTCGCGGTTGACTTCTACCCGCCGCAAAACCTCGTATTGCGGTCGGTTGATGTCGTTGAAGTTTTCGCCGTCGTTGACCCGCAGTTCAAAGGCTTTGATAAAGGCGTCGTCGTCGGGAGCGGGAAAGAAGCGGATGCGGTTGACCGGGAAGGGGGCACCCAAGTCCCAAAAGAACGTCGCCCCAGCTTGGCTCTGTGCAGTCTTGAACACGCCCGACGAGGAGGTCGCTGGATCGCCGTCGATCAGGTCGAGGGGGCCGGAGATTTGGTTGAAGAAGCCGTCGTTGGACCACGCTCGGGGCTGGCCGCCGAGGATGAAGTCGCGGGGTTGGCCATTGAGAAAGCGTTGGCCCGAAGCGCGGAGCAGCTCGATGAGGTTTTCGCCGGCTTGGAGCTTTAGGGGCTGTAGGGCACCATCGACGTCCAGCGCGCCGATTTGCGTCTCGGCCTGCGAGACCCACGTAAGCCCCCCCTTGCCGATGTGCCACACCTCAATTTGCGCATCGCTTGGCGCTAGCCCTCCAAGCACCGCTAGGAAGATGCCGACGAGGGATCTGGGCGCGGGGGCGGTCATCAGTTGATCCGCGCCGCGGCCGAGGGATCATACCCTTGCAAGGTGTCGCGCTGGAAGGAAAAACTCAGGTCAATCGCCTCTACGGGGTCGTCGGCGTAGTCGAAGCGCAAGACGATGTTCTCGATATGTACTTGGATCGCCCGGACATCGTCGTCGAGGACGGGAAAGACCAAATACCCCTGTTCTTCGTTGCCGCTGAATACTAGGGCACCGCTGTACATCGTCCGCTTGAGTGCGTCTGTGCGGGCTTGAAAGGTCTTGCGCCCTTGGCCGGTGCGGCCCAGCCAAAACGAGCGAAAATACTGGTATAATTCGGCGTAGCTCAGCGCCGCGTATTCCCGAGTGTTGGCCGCGGTAATGTGCGCGCTGAGCGGGTCGATTTTGACCTTGGGAAATTGATAGTTGTTGACCTTGAGCCGGAAAACGGTAAAGCGCGGCGGCGTCCACTCGTCGCCTGGAGCGGTCCAGTCGCCGAAGGTATAGGGGTTGTTGGACAGGTCTGGCCCGGGGGCGAGGCGGTTTAATTCCGCGTCCGTCATGGGCTTGAGCTCAATCGACAGGCGGTCGAGGGCGTAGGTGATGGAGCCGTCGTCGTTGACGGTCATGCCCTCGGCTTGGCGGCTGGCGGGCTGGAGCGGCGTGTGAAAGTAGCGGCCGCAAGCCCCCGCCAGCAGGATCAGCAGAAAAGGCCAAGCCCATAGCCGTTTGTACACGATGCAATCCCCTAAAAATAACGTAGGGGCGACCAGCCGGTCGCCCCTACGATTAACGACCGGTCGGTCGCCTTGCGTTTAGAACGAGTCTTTGATCTTACCCCAAGTCGATGACTCGACTGCGGTGGGGCTGGAGTACTCGCCGACTCTCAGCAGCTTGGCAATGGAGTAGTACTGCCGAGATGAGGCTTCGGGGCCGCGGGTGGTCCAGTCGTTGCGACCGCCCGGGGTGCCATCTTCATTGGGCGAGAAGCTCGAATCCGGGCCTTCGCCGTCTTCGTACCACATGGCGAAAGGCAGCCCCGAACCGTCTTCACCGGCCACTGCGTCTAGCTGCCATACCTCGCTCGCCGACGGACCAGCATCTTCTTGGAAAGCGAGGACCTTGACGCTCCACTCGTAGTACGTGGTGCCGCCCTCGGCCCACAGGTCGGCAGCCCAAGCTTCGGGCGGATCGACGCGCACGGCCATTTCGATCCACGGCGATTCGCCGTACTCGGCCCACGCCTCTTGCTCGGTGTAGCGGAAAGCGACGTTGGTCGGCGGGCTAAGGTCGCCCGGTGCCATCAGCCACTCCATGGTGTAGCCGGAGGCTGGGCTGCGCTCGCGTCCGTGATCCTGCGGATCAAGGCCGACTTGCAGCATGTCGCCGTCCCAGCGGGCGACATTCGTGCCGGCGTGCGCCAGCACGTCGTCAACCGCTTCCAAGAAGCAGTACCAGCGGTTGTCGTCGCCGCCCTTCCAACCCATGAAGGTGGTGATGAACAGGTCGTCGCGATCTGGAGCCGGGCGGTCGCCTTCGTCGCGCCACTCGTCCATGGTCAGGGTGTACTCGGGGTCGAACCAACCCCAATCGTCGCCATGGGCGTCGATGGTGATAGCACCGGGATCGGGAACTTCGAGCATGTAAAACCAAAAACCCTGACTGCCGTTGCGATCCGCTAGAGCGGGTGGATCGAAAAATTGGGCATTTGCCACCCCTACGAGGGCGAGGCTGAAAATGCCTGCGATTGTAAATCGCCGCATACTTGATACTCCTTGCGTTTGAAGTGAACGCCTAGGTGGAAAACCTCGGCGCGTTGGGCGATGTCCATAATTATAAACAAACAAAGATGATAAAATCAACACGTCTGTTCATAGGGCGCTAGCGGGGCGAATAGACTGTGGATTGATTGTACTGAATAATTATCGGCTCGACTTCGACGAGCGCAGCCGCCCATTCCACAGGGTCGTAGTTGCGGGCGACAAAGCAGGCGTAATGGGCTGGCACTGCGGCTTTGAGGCCGAGTGCCGAGGCCATTTTGGCCGAGCCGGCAAAGAAGGGGAATTCTCCTTCGCTGGGGTGATTGGTCAGCAGTCCGATGTCGGGTGCGAGGTCGCGGATGGGCGCGAGTAATGCTTCGTACTCGGCAAACGTGTTGACCGGGTCGCCGGAGATGTACACGCGTACGCCACCGGCCTCCACCACGTAGCCGAGGTGGGTCACATCGGGTGGGGCGATGTCGTCGCTGGACAGGCCCTCTGGGGGCTTGGCGTACACCGCGTGGGCCGTCATGGTGCCTAGCGTGGCTGCGTCACCGGCGGCAATCGTCGATGCTGCGGCAGTAATGCCAGCGTCGTGGATGCGCTGGATGCTCTCGGCTGGGCCGACGATCTGCACGTCTGGATAGGCCGCGGCAATGCGCGCAATGGACTCGGTGCAGGTGTGGTCGCCGTGGTCGTGGGTCAGGAGGACGAAGTCCGTGTGCAGCGACGCTTCGTGGAGTGGGGGGCGGGCGTGGATGAAGCGGTCGGCTGGCCGCTCGTGGGGGTAGTAGGGATCGACTTGGACGATGGTTCCCTGCGCGTCCTTGAGGCCAAACGTGCTCTGACCAAACCAGTGGATGCCGACTGCGCCTTCGCGTACTACCAGCGATTCAAATGGGTGCATGATTTCTCCCCGCAAGAGTGAAGCCGGGTTGCAGCCCGGCGTGCGTTCTGTAAGTTTCGGTAAAAGTTATGCGGAGGCAGAATGGGGAGCAACCGATGAATAATTCCACGCTTTTTGACACTTCGTATCAGCGTCGCAAGTGGGCATTGCTAGAGCGGCTGTTAGAGCGGCTGATGCCGATCTACACCGCAGAGGAGGTCGCTGCGCTGCGCATCGACGCGGTTAACCGAGACATTCTCTCGGAGCGCTCCGGGCGCGGGTTTGTCAATCGCGATTTGCTGGAAACGGTTTTGGGCAACTTGCTCGAATGCGTCGCCCCTGGCTCGCACAATGCCTTGGGGCCGGGGCACCAAAAGCCGTCGCTCGACGAGGCCATCGGCGAGATCGCCGACCAACTCTACGCGATGATCGCGCAGTCGTTCTTGGCGGCCGGTGAGAGCGAAGGCGCTGAAGAGAAGGCCCTGATGAACACCATCTGCTTGCTGTGGGAATTGCCTGAGTACAAGGTCCGCGCTCATTGGAACCGCTTTGCCGCGCTTAGGGATCCGGCCGTTTGGGACGCCTATTTGCTCGACAATTGTGGATTGACGCAGGAGCAGCTACTCAAGATCGACTTCCGGGCCGCCTTGGAGGAGACCATTCGCCGCCGCGACTTCGACCACTATCGCCGCTTCCTTAGCGAGCTGGAGTGCGACTCCATTTTCGACTATCAGATGCAACTCGTGATGAGCACCTATCCGGGGTGGCGGGTGCTGTTCTACCACGACATTGCCCACGCCCTAACGCGCTCTGGCTCGGTGGCGGGCGAATCCGGGCTGACGCGGCGGCCGGTGCCCTTGCTGCCACGGGCCATTGCCGAGTTGGGGGGGCGCTATTACCAGGCGGATATCCATCCCGAAACCCAGATGGGCGATGCCAACTTCCTCGACCATCCCCATCGCGGCATAACTACCGGACAGACGGGTATTATCGGCAGTGGGTGCCACATTTACCCGTGTACTTTGGGCGGCCTCAGCGGCAAGGTGCAGCAGCGCCATCCCATCATTGGCGATTACGTGTTCATTGGCACGGATGCCGGTATTTTCGGCCCCGTGCAGGTGGGCGACCGCACGGCGATTGGAGCCAACACCGAAATCAACGGCATCGTCTCGATTGGCCCGGATTGCCGGATCGGCGTGTCGGTATCTATCGGCACGATCATAGCGCGGACTGCGCGGCCCGGAGCGATTAAATTGGGGGCTGGGGTGCGCGTGGGGGCTGGCACTGTCATTGAGAATGATTCGCCGCTCGAATTAGTCATTCCCGACCAAGCGGCGATTCCAGTGCGCAGCCACGTGGTCAACGACGGCTGTGGCGGGCCGAAGTTCGTGTAGGTTATCGCTGTTCTCCACCGATAAGACCGACGACTCGACCTCGAGCAGACGCGCTACGCGCCTTTAACCGCTTCCGCTGATCAGTCGATGGAAAAAGACTTCGTACAACTTCCTGGAAAACAGGTGATGCTGGCGATGTTGGGCGTTATGCTGGCGATGTTTATGGCCGCGCTGGGTCAGACCGTCGTCGCCACTGCGATGCCGGTCATCATAGCGGATCTCGGCGGCTTTGGTCGCTACACATGGGCTGCGACCGCATATCTGGTTGCGGCCACGGTGTCGATTCCGATTGTGGGGCGGCTAACCGATTTGTACGGGCGCAAGGTTTTCTTAGTCCTAGGCATAGTGGTCTTCATCGGCGGCTCTATACCGGCAGGCATGAGTCAGACCATGAATCAGCTCATCGCCTTCCGCGCTATACAGGGGATCGGCGGTGGGACCATTATGGCGTACGGATTCTTGGTAACTGCCGATCTGTTTCCACCTGAAGTTCGGGGTAGGTACCAAGGATTAATAAGTCTTGTGTACGGTGTGGCTTCGGTTATCGGACCGACTTTGGGAGGCATCATCACGGATGTGATTTCATGGCACTGGATATTCTTAATCAATATTCCAATCGGGATTCCGATTCTACTGCTGATTATTCGGACCTTTCCGCCGATCAGGCCCGAGGTCCAGAACCGAAGTTTAGACTATCTTGGCATGGTAACGCTGGTACTCTCCGTCGTACCCATACTGATCGCGTTGTCCATAGTGGGCGTTCACCATGCGTGGGATACACCGCAGGTTATCGGCTTCTTGGCATTCGGCTTGGTTATGACGGCGATATTCGCAATCGTAGAGTCGAAAGCGGTTGCTCCCATTATGCCTTTCGAGATATACAAATTCAGAGTGGTGGCCGTATCGACGACAGTTGCATTTCTCGCCGGCTTTGGACTGTATGGAACTATTGTCTTTCTACCGCTTTTCTTTCAGGGCGTTCTGGGGGCCTCGCCTACCAGCAGCGGCGGTTTTCTAACTCCTTTGATACTTGGCATCGTCTTTGGCGCGATAGTTTCGGGGCGGATGCTCGCCAGAAAGGAAGGACGCTTCCGACGACAGGCGCTGATCAGTTCGGGATTGATGGCTTTAGGTATGTATCTCATTTCTACTATGGACGCGAATACTAGTTCCTCCGTGGCCGTGGGATACGTTGTGATCATGTCGTTTGGACTCGGCGGCGTACTGGCTACATTCAACCTCGCCGTTCAGAACGCGGTGCCGTTCCGGCTCGTGGGTACCGCTACGTCGGCGCTTCTATTCTACAGACTGATCGGCGGTACTCTGGGACTCACCGTGCTGGGCGTTGTGATGACGCATAGATTCTCTTCGCGAGTGGAAGAGACTGTTTCCGATACGGTCAGAGCTGCACTCGGCCCGGGTCGGTTGGACGCCATCAAGGACAACCCGAGGGCACTTATCGATTCGGCTGCCTTGGACGCGCTGAGAGACGAACTCTCGGAG
Organism: Gemmatimonadota bacterium; assembly: GCA_028875345.1. Lineage (GTDB taxonomy): Bacteria > Latescibacterota > UBA2968 > UBA8231 > UBA8231. The sequence goes on along the minus strand of JAPPEG010000134.1, from coordinate 6,158 downwards.
ACGGGGACGCAAGGCCTTCAGATGACGGACGCACTGCTGGGCACACTCCACGCTGCGCTGGCCGAGGCTGTGGGAGACGTGTTCGCGATTAGCGTAGTGATCGTAGTGCTGTCGGTGGTTTTGTCGCTGTTTTTGAAGGTATCGAAAGACGATTCGGAGAACGGTAATACCTAGATACGGAATTGCCCCTTCGTCAACGAACTCCCACTGCCATCTCCGTTACAAAACGCGAAGGTCTTCGCGCAAGCGCCAAGGTTGTTGTGTAACTTCTTCGCAGAAATTGTCCCGACGGCTCCTTTTTGCGGATACCTTTGTCGCCTAGGAAGCAACTATAAGGTGATCATGGAACGGAATGGAGAAAGCTGCGTGCAGAAAGCTGCTGCTGGCGACTCGGCGGCGTTTGGTCTGCTCGTTGAGGAACACACGCCGTGGCTGCTGGTGCGGCTCACTCGCAGGCTGGGCGCGCAAGAAGAGGCGGAGGATGTCCTGCAGGAGGCGTTCATTGCCGCGTACCAGCAGCTAGCAGAGCTGCGCGCTCCCGAGCGATTCGGCGCTTGGCTGTGCTCGATCGCGGATAACAAAGCGCGCATGTGGCAGCGGCGGCGTATCACGCAGCTCAATCTGCTGGATCAGCTCGACTTGGCGGCACCGCCCGAGCAGGAGAAGCAGGAGATCAGGGCACTGGTGCGAAAGGCGATTGGGCGATTGAGTGACTCCCACCGAGACGTGATCGTCCACCACTACCTCAAGGGCTATTCATATCAGCAGACAGCAACCTTGCTGCACCTCCAAACCGGAGTGGTAAAGAGCCGTCTGCAAAAGGCCCGGAAACGCCTGCAAAAGGAGATCATGGCGATGGCTGAATCTAGCACTGCACAGACATTTGAACTCGGCCCGGACGATCTGGCCGGACTGCGTCACGTAGCTCGCTTCACAAGCGACGATCCCAAGCGGCCCATTATGCACTGCGTCTGTCTCGACGCTGGCGGCAGAGTAGTAGCAACGGACGGTTCGCGGCTGCTCAACTGGTCGAGTAAGAGGCTAGCGTCGCTGTCGGCTCCGATGATTCTCGATTCGCTGCACCCTGAAATGATCCCGGAGACTGACTCGGCAACGCTGATTCTCGAAGAGGAATCCGCTACGTTGCAGACCGCGGATGGCCACAGGGTGACGTTACCGGCAACTCCTGGGCCGTACCTCAAGTATCAAGAGGCCGTTGGCATTCCCGGTCCGATCTTAGCGGTCGTGCGCAGCGAGAGCCTGATGGCCTGCGTGGAGGAGATCGAGCCGTTCGTCAGAGATCGCCACGAACTGAGGAAAAGCGGCTGGGAGTACGTGCCCCGCGTACAGATGCGGGTGTCGAGCACAGAGGGAAAACTGGCGTTGCGGACGACGCGGGATCAGGGGTTCAGTCGGACTGGAGAAAATGCGGACGACCTGCACGATGACAACCTCCCGGACTGGGAGCATTCCGTGAGTTGCCCTGCTGATGTGACGAATATCGAGGATGGAGGATCATTCCGCGTTGACCTCAATCACGACTTTCTCAAAACGATTGTGGAGGCCCTGAAAGACGCGGCAGAGGAGATACGGATATATTTTGAGCATCGTGAGGCACCTCTTCACTTTGAGGTGGGAGAGGACCACCACGCTGCTGTACTCATGCCGATGAAGCCGTAACGTGTCGTATGGATGTATTTTGGGGACGATTGGTTAGGAGATGAGTCGGTCATACTCAGAATGTGGGCCGATCCAAAACCCATAGACCTTTCCTTCTTTCACATCTTGCCGAACTTGCTTTACCATTTTGTCCAACCAAGCATGAGATTTCTTTGATCCCACTAGGGCATCCCATTCGGCTTCGTCCTTATCGTCCTCTGGACCCCAAGTATCATCTACTACCGCTAGGAGGGCTTCCGCGATAGCGTCCTGCTCTTTTTCGCTCAGAGTTGAGATTTTGTCGAAAGCATTTTTGAGTTTGTTGGTCATATCAGCCCTCGTTAAGAATTATTCTATAAAAGCATACCTGAATAGCTTTTCTTCGTCAATCAGCCTCATCTTCCCTTCCATTGTGGCTTGCGTTTTTCGGCGAATGCCTGCGGTCCCTCAGCGTAGTCCTCGGACAGCCGCAGGCGGCGCACGGCCGTCAGGTCCTCTAGTTGGCACTGCGCTTGGGAGAGGGGGGTCTCGATGGTGTGCAGCGCTACCTGCTTGGCGGCCTGGACGGCGAGGGGGCCGCACTCTAGGATCTCGGCGGCCCAGCGTTCGGCCGTGGCCATCACTGGTTCGTCGTCGGCTACTTCATTGACCAAGCCCATGGCTAGGGCTTCTCGCGCCGAGAATAGCTTGCCGGTCAGGAGCATGCCCATAGCCAAGTGGTAGGGGATGCGACGCGGTAGTTTGAGCACGCCGCCGGCATCGGCTAGCAGACCGCGCCGGACCTCGGGAAAACCAAAGCGGGCACTTGCGGCCGCCACGATTAGGTCGCAGTGCAGTGCTAGTTCCAGACCGCCGCCGATGGCATAACCGTTGACTGCGGCGATGATCGGCTTGTAGCAGCGGTCGAGGATGTGGACCGGAGAGTGGACCGGGTTGCGGAGCTGATCGTCGTCTGTTTGTTCGACGCGGTATTTCAAATCTGTGCCAGCCGAGAAGGCGCGCTCGCCGGCACCGGTGAGGATGGCGACCCAGACTTGGTCGTCGGCGATGAAGTCGTCCCAAGCCCTAGTCAGCTCGGCGTGGGCCGGGGGATGCAGGGCGTTCATCACTTGCGGGCGATTCACCGTCACATAGGCGATGCGGCCCTTTTTCTCGTAGAGAATGTGTTCGAATGGTGGAGTCATGTGGTCTCCTTATTGGATGTTCTCTTTCATCTCCTTCCAGACTATCGCTAAGCACTTCGCGGCGCAAGTGGGAGACGATCTACAGATTGATAAGTGATTGTAAATAGGAGTTGTGGATAGGGATTTCTTGATTAAAGTTAGAGTGGAGGTACAAAAATGACGAGTAAATACGGCTATTCGGAAGAGGGTTTGAAGCACTATACCAGCTACCGGGCAAAGGGATCGATTGTGGTGGATGGATATCTCGATGAGGAATCGTGGCAACTGGTGCCCAAATCGCCGCGTTTCGAGGATTTGGAGGAACCGGGACGACCGGCTCTTTTCGACACTCGGGCTGCGGTATTGTGGGACGACGAGTACCTCTACGTGGGCTTCTGGGTGGAAGATCCGGATGTGCGGGCGACCTATACCACGCGCGATTCCATGATCTGCGAGGAAAACGATGTGGAGGTCTTCATTGCTGGGGAGGACAGCTATTACGAATTCGAGTTGAATGCCTTGGGCACTATTATGGAGCGGTTCTACATCTGGCAGGACGCCTATATCGAGGCTGGGTACGCCAAGCTGCCCGAATTCGACCTGCTGGGTACCCGGTTGGTGGACACCCTTGGAGGGCCGCAGTCGGGACACCGGCATCCGCGCGGGCGGCGCTGGGCCTTCCGCGAATGGGACATGCCGGGTTTGCAATGGGCGGTGCAAGTGGACGGTACCATCAATGATTCCAGCGATACCGACCGGGGCTGGACCGCGGAAATCGCCTTTCCGTGGCAGGGGTTGAAGCACTTGGCGGACGGGCGCTCGCTGCCGGCCCGGGAAGGGGATATATGGCGGATGGACTTTTCTCGTTTCCAGTGGATTGAGGAGGGCGGCACGCGGGTGTGTCCGGGATGGGCTTGGACCAGCCACGGAACTTATGATTCGCACATCCCGGATCGCTTCAGTGTGATACATTTTTCTGAAAAGGTGGTGGGCGAGGAATGAATAAGACCGTGCGCTACGTTTGTCATAGGACCGAAGACGCCGTTGATGTGGACGGCCACCTGCAGGAGGAAGCTTGGGCTCGGGCACCGCGCTCTCCGCGCTTTGGGGATCACACCGGACGGCGGTCGCTTTTCGATACCCGGGCGGCCATGTTGTGGGACGATCAGAATTTTTACATGGGCTTCTGGATGGAAGATCGCGATGTGTGCGGTGCGCAGGGGGAGGATCCGTTGTCAGTCCGGCAGGACAACAACGCCGGGGTGCTCCTCGTCGGTCGGGGAGTGTATTACGAGCTGGCGGTCAATCCGCTGGGCGCGACTTCAGAGATGTTCCACATCTGGAAGGAGGCCTATCAGCGCGGCGGTCGCTACGACGTGCCGGAGTTCGATTTGGCGGTGCATCGGCCCGAAGTCTTGGGCGGGGGATCGAATTCAGACTATCGCGCCATGCGCTGGGCTTTTTCGCACTGGCGCTTTCCCGGATTACAGGTCGGAGTGCAGGTTGAGGGTACCCTGAATAAACGGGATGATATCGACCAAGGCTGGAGCGTGGAACTGGCTTTTCCTTGGGAGGGGTTGAAAAGGCTGGCAGACGCGCAGAGCCTGCCTCCGGCCGCTGGCGATGTATGGCGGGTTGGGCTGGTGCGACGCCAGATCATCGACCAGCGCGCCAGTCGGCGGCAGGTTTTGTGGACTTGGCAGCCCCTTGTCGAAAGCAACATGCACGTGCCCGAGACGCATCTTGAGGTAGAATTTTCCCGCGTGCCGCCGGGCGAATCTTCCGCGAATTCGGCGTAAGTTTTCATTCGGGCGCAGGCCAGGGATGCCCCTTTTCTGTGGCGTCGATCATTTGCTGCAACTTGTCGGCGATGAATTGGGTGTGAATGGCGATGAGTGCTTCTCCTTTTTCTACGCTGGCAAGCAACGCGTTTTCTTGGCGGGCGCGGTCGCGCGGGTTTTCTGGGTTTGGTCCGCCCTGCGGCCAACCCTCCTTGGAAAAGGGTTCGAGATACGCCTCGACTTCAGGCGATAGATTGTGGGCGTAGTCCAAGCCGGCGGCGTCATACTCTTCCATTGTGAAAGCGCGGACTCGTTGCGGGCAAGCCGCCAACATTACGGATGTCTCGTCCTCTGAGGCGTGGTTTAGCGCGGTTTGGCGTGCCACTGTATCCAGCTTACCGGCTTTCAGATCTCGATAGCCTTGGAGGATGGTTTCCCGGTCCTCGTCTGTGAGCCCCATCCAGTACGAATCCTCATCCATTGTGAGACCTAGGTCTCGCCGCCACGCTGGCAGCACATCTCGCAGCAAGCCGTGATTGCCGCCGTGACCGTTTACGACGAGGATCGTGCGAATGCCGTGGGTTTTCAGGCTCTCCGCTACGTCGAAGATGTAGGCTCGCAGCGTTTCCTTGCGCAATGTCAGCGTTCCCTTGCGCGCCATGTGGTACGGGGAATAGCCCACCGGACAAGGCGGGGCGACTGTGACCTGTGGGTAGAGTTGCAAGGCGGCCTGCTGGGAGATAAACGTGGACAGGACAATGTCCAGATCTAGGCTCAGGTGTTCGTTGTGCTGTTCGGTTGCGCCGATGGGGATGATGGCGGCTTGCAGGTTGCCGCTTTGTAGCGCTTGACGAATTTCCTTGCGGGTGCACTCTCCTAGCATGACTCTGGAGGGGTTGACGTATCGGCTTTTTGCGTTTGCCATGATATTCCTTTGGAATCAAGGTTCTAGATTGTCCTTCAAGAGAAGATACAGATCGGCCAGCCCTTCTTGCGAGCCAGACGCGCTAACCGCCCGTCTGGATTGACAACGACGGGATGGGCGACCTCCGCTAGCAAGAAGCGGTCGTCAAAGGCGTTTCCGTAGGCCGTGGATTCGCGTAGGTCGAATTCGCATGTGTGCGCTACTTCTTCCGACTGGCGGACCTTCTCAGAACCGGATACGCGCGGGCCGTCCAAGTCGCCCGTCAAGCGTCCCTGCTCGCAGGCTAGCTTGGTGCCAACGACAAAATCCAGATCGAGAAGATCCTTCAGGGGTGCGATCAGGAGCTGCGGTGCTCCCGACACGATGCCGAGACAATCCCCTGCGGTGCGATGGGCGGCGATCAGACGCTGGGCCTGATCTGGGATGTGGTGAGTTAATTGCTGGCGACAGAAGGTTTCTGCCGTTTCCGAGAGTAGATCCATCTCGACGCCGCTGAAGTAAGTCTTGTTGGAGCGGACGCCGCGAGTAGGGATGCGGACGGCCCAAGACAGGAATGTGCGAACTGCCTCTGGAGTGGTCTGCTTGCCGGTCTTCAGCGCGAAGCGGATGAACTCCCTTTCGGCGCTGGTG
>JAPPEG010000377.1 GCA_028875345.1 Gemmatimonadota bacterium | reverse complement strand
CGCAAATCATCACCCGCCCCGCCCTCGACAACGCCATCCGCTCCATTGCCACCACTGGCGGCTCGACCAACGGCGTGCTGCATTTTCTAGCCATCGCTCGGGAGGCCGGATTGGACCTGGACATTGAAGACTTCCAGACCTTGAGCAGTTCCACCCCACTCATGGTCGACCTCAAGCCCGGCGGCCGCTTTGTCGCCCCCGACTTGGACAAAGCCGGCGGCATCGCCTTGGTAGCCCGCCGCCTCAAAGAAGCCGGCCTGCTGCACGAGGACGTCCTCACGGTATCGGGCCGCACCATTGGCCAAGAGGCCGACTGCGCCGTGGAAACCCCCGGACAACAGGTCGTGGTACCAGTCGATAAACCGCTGAAAAAATCAGGGGGTCTAGTCATACTCAAGGGAAATCTCGCCCCTGAAGGCGCGGTGGTGAAATTGGCCGGCCACGAACGCGCCCAGCACCAAGGCCCAGCCCGCGTCTTCGACAGCGAGGACGAAGTCATGCCAGCCATTGAGCAGGGCCATATCCAGCCCGGCGACGTGGTGGTCATCCGCTACGAAGGCCCCAAGGGCGGACCGGGTATGCGCGAGATGTTAGCCGTCACCGGCGCCATTGTGGGGGCGGGTCTGGGCGACTCCGTGGCCCTAGTCACCGATGGCCGCTTTTCGGGTGCCACCCGCGGCCTGATGATCGGCCACGCCGCTCCCGAAGCCGCAGTAGGCGGCCCCTTGGCCGTCCTGCACGACGGCGATACCATCACCATCGACACCACGGCTGGCCGTTTGGACGTAGCGCTAGACGAAGCCGAACTCCAAGCCCGCCTAGCTGCTTGGGAGGCCCCGCCGCCGCGCTACACCTCCGGCGTGATGGCCAAATACGCCCGCTCGGTGTCGTCGGCAGCTCAAGGAGCGGTGACTAGCTAGAAAAACGTCGCAACACGTCATTTATGTAGGAGCGACCGGCCGGTCGCTCCTACCCCTCCCACCGACTGACCACCTGCTTCTCCTTTTGCACGCGCTCGTACAGGTCCTGCCATTCTTGCGAGCCATCGTCCTCCAAAATTTCAGTGCGCACGCCCTCCACATAGGTTCCCGGCGCGCTGGGGTGCTCCATGTGTATGCAGGTGCCGTCGGGATAGACGATGGTGCTGATCAGTCGCGGTTTCGGGTGGATATAGAGCGCGTGTTCGTCGAGTTCCTCCTGCGGAACGCGGTATTTCTCAACCGCGACCTCATCAACCTCGACGCCGAGGCCGGGCCCATCGGGGACCCGCTGGTGCCCGTTGATCACTTGAACAGGCTGGGTCAGCAGATGGTGGCTGTACATATTGATACAACTAATCGCCGGCCACCGGGCGTGCGTTAGCACCGAGCCGAGATGAGCGTCCCACGTGGTCGTCAACCCATTGCCGACGATCTGCAACCAGAACGGCATGGAAACTTCCGCAGCGCATTGCCCTTGGCGCATGGTCATTGATTTCCCGCCCCCAATCACAAAGCCGTCGCAAACTTCTTCGCGCACCGCCGTGAGAAACGGCGGCGAACCAAAGTGCATGGCCACCGGCCTGTTCACAGCTTGGCGGATCTGGCGATTGCCGAGAATGTCGTCCTGCGGGATGGGCGTTTCGAACATGGCCACGTTTTCGTAGCGCTCGAGCTTCTTGATGATCGGAATGGCGTTGGCCGCATTCTCCCAAGAGCCGTTGGGATCGAGGTCGAGATGGAAATGAGGGGGCACCACCTTGCAGATGGCATCGACCTGCGCGACGATGTCGTTCCAGGGCCTCGGTTTGTTCTTGAGATTCGTGTACCCTTGCGCCACGGCCTCGGCTGCTTCCGCGGCCCAGTTTTCCGGCGAGGAGTGACTGCACCACCAAGAAATCGGCGTCCAGTCGCGCACTTTGGTGCCCAGCAGCCGGTGCACTGAGACTTCGAGTATCTTGCCGACCACGTCGAACAGCGCCATCTGCAAACCAGCGCCTAGGCTGTCTTCGTTCATCAGTTCGGCCGGGCTTTGGCCGATGGTACGCGCAACCGCGTCATCGGTCACGCGGCCGTAGGTGTAGTGAATGACGGTCTCTCCCCAGCCCACGTGGCCCGTGTCAGTAGTGACCTTACACAGCTCGAGGATGGACCAATTGTAAACCGACTGGCGGGTTATCTCCTGCTGTCTGGGCGTGAACGGGACATCGACGATAATGCGTTCGACATTGGTGACTTTCATGGGATTTTCCTTTCAGCAGAGACGAGATGGATAGGATGGTTGAAAGGCAAAAGGATCGCTATATCTTTAGCGAACACGGAGGAGTTCCGGATTGCACTGGTAAGATAGTTTCACCGTAACCAGCAATCCAGTTTTCGGTGTCCACTAAATAGCCACTCACCACCAAGAGACTACCACAATGACTGACCTCAGCAACGAAAGCAAGGCTCCCAGACGTCGCCCACCCCGCATCCGCCTAAACACGGGCGCTTGGAGTCCGCTCGTTGACATGATCGACGTCTTTCCAGGCCACCGTGGCTCCAGTCGGCACGGAGAGTTGGAGCTCTACGACGCCCCGCTTGGCATCCGCTTTGAGATCGAAGAGGCCGTTAAGTCCGAGCCGATCCTGCAGGCCACCATGGAGTGGGAAGGCACCCACGTCTCGCCGCTCTACATCTGGCAGCGGGACGGGCGCTATCACTTGCTCTACGACAGCGAAGGCGGCCAGTGTTACGCGGTCAGCGACGATGCGTACAACTGGACGCGATCCGTTCTGAACGAGGTCGAATTTAACGGCTCGTCCGAGAACAACCTGCTTGCCAACTCGTGCAAAAGGGCTACCGGAATCTTTGAGGACCCCAACGCACCTCCCGAAGAGCGCTTCAAGGCAATGGGCGGCCGCATGTACTGGTGGGATCCAGACACCGGTGAAGAGCTGTCTGGAGAGGAACCGTCTCGGCGCATCAAAGCGGAGCAGGAGCAAGAAAACTACACCGGTCCTCGGGCCGAAATCACGGGCCACATGCTCGCCTGGACATCACCCGACGGCCTTCACTGGACGCCCTTCCCAGAGCCGCTGGCGTACCGGCCGGTCAACGGCGGCATATCGGCTCGTTACGACGAACACCGCGGCAACTACTTCGCCTACATCCAACTGATGGGCTACCCCGCTGAACTGCTCGAAGGCATTGGGGTCAACAGGCTCGAACAGGGCATGCAGATCCGCACAATCGGCTTTTCACGCACCTCCGACTTTGCCAACTGGCCCGCTCCAAAGCTGATCCATCACCCCGATACCGAAGATCCGCCCGACATCAGCTTTTACGGCGCCAATTATTTCCCCTACCCAGGCCGCGACGACCTGCACGGCATGTTCATCCCCGTGTACCACCAGATCGCCAGCACCATCGACGGGCAAATCGCCTTCAGTCGCGACGGCCTCTACTGGTCTCGTCCCGAGCGCCGACCAATCCTGCCGCTGGGAAACGAGGGAGACGGCGACGAATGCATGGCTCACTTCTGGCGCAGTGGCCTCGTCGAGCTGCCCGATGGCTACTGGGCCTGTCCATACGCGGCCTTCTCAGTCATTCACGATTGCCCAGCCGACAAGGTGCCCGAGCTCTTTCCTGCGCGTCAGCCACAGCAGATTCGCTGGGCGCGCTGGCGTCCGCATCGGTTCTGCGGAGTGCGCGCCAGTGCCGAGGGCAGCTTTTCCCTGCCCTCCCTCTTCCGCGTCCACGACGAGCTGCGCCTCAACTATCGCTGCGAGCCGGGCGGCTGGATTCAGGTTGAACTGCTGGAGAAGCTGCCGTCGCTGATGCTCCCCGACGCCGACCCACTACCGGGGTTCACCTTTGACGAGTGCGACCGTCTAACGGGCGATTGCGAAGACCGAGTGGTAACCTGGCAAGGCCGCTCCGACATCTCCGCGGCCGGCGAGGCAGTCGGCATCCGGGTGCGCATGCTCGGTGCCAAACTGTTTGCCTATCGCGTCTAGAATTTTCGCCCCGCCCCTTTCTCACTCTTCGGCCAGCCCCATCAGCCGACGACCGACATCCGTGAGGCGATTCGGCGTCCAAGCCGGCTCCCAGGTCAATTCAACAACGACAGAACGGACGCCCGGTAGCTGTTCCAGCCGCGCCCGCAGTGGTTGGGCAAGGAAGTTGTACTTCGGTCTCCCCCGGTGCGGCATTGTCATCACCACGCGAATGTCGTCGCCGTGCGTGCGCACATCGTAGATATAGCCCATGTCCACTAGGCTAGCGTCCACGGTGTTGAACTGGTCCTCGCGAACCTCCCGCATGGCTTCCCACAGAGCGCGCTTTCGCGGCCAGTCAGCGGGGCGCTCGCCGATACGAGCTAGGGGTTGGCCCCCTTCCGCTGCCTCGTCAGTCCAGTCCGCAGGTGCGGGCGCGTCCACCGCGACAATCAGAGGAGCCAACAGTCGCTCGCGCAACGCTTCCAACCCAGCGGCACCGCCCTGCTCGGGGTACGGTGCCAGCAGGTAGGCATTGCGCTGCACAAGGGACAAGCCGGTCTGGAGCCAAGCGCTGTCGCGCAGCATGGGCCGACACCAGACCGACGCGTGCGGCGGCTGGCCCGGCTTGGCATGGTCGAGGGTGACGTCGAGGTGCTGATAGAGCTTGGCTTTTGACGTCGTCTCCGGGCCGGCGGTGGGCGATCCTTCGAGGTGATGGTCCAAATAGATGGCAAATAGGCTGTCCCGACTCTGACGATGGTAGAAGCCCACGCCCCAGACGTGGTCTATCTGCTCCGGCGGCACCGGCCCCTCGTGGACGCGACCGGCTTCGTCCATCCACAGAGACGCGTCGAAAGGCCGGCCGCCGAAGTACCACTCGTCATCACGGGCCACATGCGCACAGAAGTCGCGCGTTGCCTCCATGCGACCATCCTTCAGGAAATAGGGGACTCCGGCGTAGAAGGTATAGGTCAGGTCCATGAAGAAGCGGCTGGGCGTGAATAGCGGGTGTACTGGACTGTGGGGGAAGCCAAAACGCCGCACACGGGCGCACAAGGGACCGCGCACCACTTCGTAGTGGGGACACTCGGCCCAGTTTGTCACCCGCATTTTCTGAAAGGCACCAGCCGTGGTGTAATCGTGGGCCCAGTCGATATTGGGTGGCTCGCCGTGGCCGTTCCCGTGCGTGGACAACCGCAGCCCGCCTAGGTGCCACTTGGGGGTCAGAGACTCCAGTTGGCCCATCTGCCGGGAGAGGGCAGCCACGTAGTGAGGGGTCTCGATCTCCACACCGACACCCTCTCCCCTGATGCTCAGGCGGCTCGGGTAGTCGGGCAACTCGGCGGCGGGGTTGCCGCAGCAGATGAGAAACACGGCCTGACCAGCGGCGGGGACGTCGGCCTCGAAGACCAAGTGAGCGAACCAGTATGGACCGCGACGGACCGCGCCATAGACTTGGCTGCAAATCTCGCATGGCCGGCCGCTGTCGAGCCGGGCGACGCGCAGCTCGCGTTCCGGCGCGGTCACCCTTTCCGCAGGCATCGCCACGAGGAGGTCCAGCGGCTCGGACTGCCGCGCTTGGCCGATGGGCTCGCTGAGCCGCACGGTCTGGCACAACTCCCAGCCGTCGGCCCATCTGGACCAGGGCTTGGGCAACTGCTCAGTCAAGTGCCACCCAGTGGCGGGCAGGTCAACGGGCCCCGGGTCTGCACGCAGCATGCGCTCATTGGCTATGGTGTCCTTGATAGAATCGGCCACGCCCAGAGCCAGCTCGTGGTTTCCTGTGCGCAGCGCCCGCCGCAAAATCTCGACCTTGGTGTCAACATCGTCGGTGCGGTGGGCCCAAGTCGGCTCAAGGTCTTGCGCGTCGGCGGCCATCGGTATGTCCTCCAAGTAAGAATTTTACTAAAACATCACGTGGTATATTATTGTGAAAAGGCGTAAATTTTAAAGTAATCCTAGCCACTTAGAACCGATAGTCGCGGCAGCATACACTGCCAATCCCCTAATTCACCCATGGCCCTCACCTTCCACTGCTCCGCCTGCCAGACCCTCTATCCCCAAGCCCCGGCTCCCTACCGCTGCCTCGCCTGCGACGCACCCCTCGAATGCCGGTCCCCCACCCCAACCTTCCCCCTCGACCAGATCGCCGCCCGTCCCGCCGACATGTGGCGCTTCCACGAAGCCCTGCCCCCAGTGGGCGACCCCGTCTCACTGGGCGAGGCCCGCACCCCCCTAATCCCCTTCGACCTAGAGGGTATGACGGTCCTAGCCAAATGCGACCACACCCTGCCCACCGGCTCGTACAAAGACCGCGGGGCCGCCCTGCTCATGAGCTATTTGCACGCCTTGGGCATCAAGGAAGCAGTAGAGGACTCCTCGGGCAACGCCGGGGCCGCCCTAGCCGCGTACGCGGCCCGCGCCAAGGTGCGCCTCAAAGTCTTCTGTCCGGCTTCGGCCTCGGCAGGCAAACTGGTGCAGATCCGCCTGTACGGCGCCGAACTAGTTCCGGTGGAAGGACCGCGTCCCCGAGCCACCGAAGCTCTGCTCGAGTACATTGACCGTACTGGGGCCGTGTACGCCTCGCACCTGTGGCACCCCTTCTTTATAGAAGGCCTCAAAACCTTGGCCTTTGAATTGGCCGAGCAATTCGACTGGTCCGTCCCCGACGCAGTGGTCTGTCCGGTGGGGGCCGGCAGCATCTTGCTGGGCCTGTACCGCGGCTTCCTCGACTTGCAGCGGGCCGGGCTAGTCAACCGCCTGCCGCGCCTCATTGCCGTCCAAGCCGAACACGTCTCGCCGCTGTACCAAGCCTTTCACGCCGACTTGGACGTGGTTCCCCCTGCTACTTCTCCGCGTCCCACCCGAGCCGAAGGCATTGCCTTACCCCGCCCGGTCAGAGACCGCGAAGTCATCAACGCCTTACGCCAGTCAGCAGGCACCGTAGTCGCCGTCTCCGAAAAGGCCATAGTCCGAGGGCTACGCCAGTTGGGCCGGGCCGGTTTTTGCGTGGAGCCCACTTCGGCTGTGATCTGGGACGGCCTGCGCCAAGCTCGGGCTGCCGGTCTGGTGGAACCGGGTCAGCGGATTGTGGCCGTGCTTTCGGGTCATGGTCTGAAGGCGGCCCAGCCCATCGGCGAGTTGTTAGCGAACGGCGAGTGAATCAGTTTCATCTCCGCAAATCCAGAATAAATAATAAGTTGTAAAGTCGTCGCCGAGCGCGGGAAGCCACTCTAAAAAAATCCTTGACATTCTTAGTAATGTAGTGTACTATGTAAATAGTAAACTGTTACAACGGAACAAAAAAACCCACAACCAGAAAGGAGCGAGAAGATGCCGCTCGATTTTGATCCCACTCGCCCCATCTATTTGCAGATCATCGAGGCGGTGAAAAAGCGCACCGCTCAAGGGATCTATCAGGCCGGAGACCCTTTGCCGTCAGTGCGGGAAATGGCCAAGGAGATGGGCGTTAATCCCAATACCATGTCCAGAGCCTACATGGAATTGGAGCGCGAAGGATTCATAACCACGCGACGCGGCGAGGGATCGTCGATAACCGAGAGCGCCAAACGCATTGACGGCGAGCGCCGCGCCCTAGCCGAGGCTGCGCGCGATCGCTTTGTCGCGGAGATCCGCGACTTGGCGTTCTCACGCGAACAAATCGACGACCTGCTGCGCGAAATTTCAGAGGAGGTGACGCTATGATAGAAGTAAGGAACTTGTGGAAGCGATACGCCGGCGTGACGGCCCTAGGGGGCATCTCCCTAACCGTCGAAAAAGGCCGGGTAATGGGAGTTCTCGGCGAAAATGGGAGCGGCAAAAGCACGCTCTTCAAAATCCTCGCCGGCGTTGCTCACGCCAGCGAAGGCAGCGCCAGCATCTCGGGCCAACCGGTCGGCATTCAAACGCGCCGCATCACTTCGTACCTGCCCGAGGTCAGCCCGTTTTACGACTGGATGCTCGTCAGCGAGCAGCTCGAATTCCTAGCCGCGTTCTTCCCCGGCTGGGACATGGACAAATCCCGCGAGCTGCTCGGCCTGATGAACGTCGATAGCCACCGGAAAATCGGCACCCTGTCCGACGGCCAGCGGGCGCGGCTGAAAGTGGTAGCCGCCTTTTCGCGGCCAAGCGAGTTGGTACTCATGGACGAGCCGCTGGGACGAATCGACCCGCCGTCGCGTCGGCGTATCTTGGAGATCTTGCTGAGAGAGTTTCGCGTCGGCGAGCAGACGATCCTGATATCGACCCACCTCGTCAGCGAGGTGGAAGAGCTGATAGAAGAGGTGGCCTTTCTGCGCCACGGCGAGATCGCAGTCAGCGGCAACATCGAAGAGTTGAGGCAAAATCGCGGCATGTCGCTCAGCGACATTTTCGAGGAGGTGGTAGCGTGAATACTTGGAAGACGCTGTACATAAAGGAAATAAAGGACAACCGCACCCTGTTTGTCTTGCTGCCGTCAGTGACGGTCTTTTTGGAACTCGTCGCGGTGCTGTCTTTCGAAGATGGGCAAAGCATCCCCTCGGCCCACGCCCTGTGGAGCGTAGTTCCGTACTCGTTTGTGCTGGTCTTGCCCTTTCTGCTGATCCACTCGTTCGCCCAAGAAATAAAGGGACAGACCCATTACCTACTGCTCTCCCTGCCGGTATCGCGGGCCCAAGTTTTCGCCGCCAAGGCCGCTGCGGTGACCACGCTCGGCCTCGTCTTGTTCGCCTTGAGCACGGCCGGTCTCATCGCGGTTTTCAGTGAACTGCGAGCACTTGCACCCCTAGCGGATGTGCAGTCAATTCCTTTCACTACGATGCACATATCGGTATTTACGGGTGCGTGCTATCTGTCGGCCATGGCCCTGATGCTGGGCATGGCGGGCGGAGTCGCCGGACTCAAGTTGGTGGTGCGGCGCTTTGCTGGCCTCGCTTCGGCCGCTTTCGTCTTGGGCGTGTTGTACTGCTACTTTGGCACCCTGCCCGAGGTTTTCGGCTGGATCGATTTGCCCGACAATAGTTTGCTCTGGTCGGACTCAAACAGTGGCGTCCAAGTTAGCATGAGTCCCGAGTTCCTCAAGATCAATTTCACATTCTTCGCGCACTCCCTCATCGTCGGACTGGCGTCCATGGGAATCGGGATGTGGCTGTTTGAAAAGCGGGCCGAAGCCTAAGCCGATCGCTTGCGCTCGGCCCACGTGCGGCGTTTGCGGCGGTGCAACGCCACATCGTCGCGGTAGGCGTCGGGGTCGCGGTCCAAGCCGGTCTCGCGGTCGAGGAAGAGCGGGAAGTCGGAGGCCGGGGGTTTGGCGTTGTGATAAGCGTTGGTGTAGGAACGCATGATGATGCGCTGCTCGCGGTTGAGCGTCTCAAGCCAAGCGGGATCGGACTGGAGGCGGTCGGCTGGGGTGAGCCAAGCCGGGCAGTAGGCGTAGAAGATATTCTTGCGCACCACGTCGCTCTCGTTGGGCTCGACGCGATGCCAGATGCTCGAGTGCATAAAGGTCATGGTGCCCTTGCGCAGGCAGACCACCCGCTCGCCCGGGATCGGCTCGTGGCTGTCGTACTCGTCAACGTATTGCTTGCGGTGGCTGCCGGGCAGAACCACTAGGTTGCCCATCTTGGCCCGTGGCAGGTCGGTCAGCCAGAAGCCGATCTTGATTTGCAGCGGCAAATCGGGCGAGAAGGTGCCGTACGGCACGGCGCGCGCCCCATCGGGATGCCAGATATTGTAGCGTTCGCCGCCGGGCGGACGGATAAAAAACTGGCTCTGATGCAGCTTGAGCAATTCGCCGAAGAGGTCGTAGGCATAGCCGATGTGACGAGGGTGATCAATCAGCGCGGCAAAGGCGGGATCGCGCTCGACGATATTTTGGCAGCCGAAGGTCTCCTCCCCCCGATATTTGGGGCTGGATTGGCAAACGCGATTGACGGCAGCCGTGAGTTCGTCGATGGCCTCTTGGTCGAGGGCGTCTTCAAAGAAGAGGATCCCCTCGCGGTTGAAGGTTTCCCACTCGTCATCGGTAAAGCCAGGTGGGGCGACGCGGTAGGCGGAATCGATCATGGTGGAGGTCCTGTGTGAAAGGTTTAGAAAAATGGCCTCTTTATTTCCATTTTTTCTTCTTTTTTGGAATTATTGATTCCAAAATATCATTTAATTAAAGAAACGAGACAATGATTTCTCTAGTCTCGCCGATCCACTAGCTGGATAGCTATCCGCGACGCTGGTACGCAATGGCGTAAAAAGCCTGTGATTGGCCGCTGCGGTTCGGCTCGCTGCGGTGCCAGGTGTAATTGCTGAAGAACAGCCCGTCTCCCGGCTTGGTGGCGATTAGCTTCTCCCTAGCAAAGTCCACCTGCTCCAGAGGCACCCGATGGCGTTTGAACGGTTGGAAGCCGTCGCCACCCACGTGGCCCATGGGTGGATCGTCGTAGTACGATTCGTGCTCGATGAGCTGCCAACCCTGGTGGCTGGCCGGCATCACGACCAAGGCACTGGCTTCTATCCCGACTTCCGTCAAAGGAATCCAACAGTTGCATCCCAACTCTGGCGCTATTTTCCAGTAGAACGAATCCTGGTGGAAATAGCTACAGCCCCCTTGCTCTTCGACGATCGCGGCGTGCTTGACCCCTATCTGATCGGTAAAACGCTCCACTGGCCCTCCCAGCAGGGCCGCCATGACTTCGGCCAAACGCGGATGGTCGGCGACCAGCGCGAACACCTCCTCTTGGCTGGCCGGCTGCTGAATGCCGCCCGGCAGCGGACTGCCCCCAGCGGCTTTGTAGCGACTTGGATCGAGCACTTGGAAATGCCTCTCCGACCAGTCGGGCAAGTCCCCCGCTATTTCCATGGTGCGCTGACGAGCGGCCTCGATTAGATCGTCCGGGATCAATTCTTTGACTAGGCAATAGCCTTCTTCGCGGTATTGCCGCAAATGCGTCTCTGTCGCTAAAACCATATTTTCTCCTCCCGCGAGTTATGCGTCTGACTCTACCCTGCCTCGACATCGGAGCGGTACGGTACGCGTCCGTGCAACAACGCATCGCAAGCCGCTCCCACCGCCGGATTGCCGCCGGTCAAACGCCCCATGGCCCGGGCTTGGGCCACGGTCAAGCCGCCGGCAAACAATTGCGTAAAAGTGTTAATATCGCAGCGTAGCGCGTCTTTGTCTGCTTTTTCCGAAACTTGCACCTGACCTCCTTCCACCTGCACTATCACAGCCAGCGGCTTGTCGGCATTCACCACCCAATCGGCCACCTCAAACGAGACCGTCGCCTGCAAATTTTCAGGCGGCTTGAGATGCGCCAGAGCCTGAGCCACGTCCAGCACCCGCAACGCTAGGTCGTGTTCAACGGAAGCATCAAAACGCTCTGGAAAAGTGCGGAGTAACAGACTGTCAGGCGGCAGCTCAAGTCTCAGGGCGGCTACCCCGTCCATATCGGCCAAGGACCGCACAAATTTCAATTGGGCGGCAAAAGAAGCCCCGTGCAACTCCCGCACGGTAATGCGTTTGCCTTGGCCGCGCCCTATATCCCCTATTCCCATTACAGCGGAACAGTCTATGCCCTCACCGTCCCCCTCCAGCACCCAAAGCTCGCGCCTTATATCCTCCTTTTGCCAAAACGCTTCCGAACGCACCGACTGCCCATTGCGCAATTGCGCCCCCTCGGTGTGCAACCGATGCACGGTGGTTGTGTCCTCCGCGGTCGCCCGCCGTACCGTCCCAGTCTCCTCCGTGGCTTGACGCACCAGATCGGGCCATACTTTCAGTTCCAACCTCGGTGCCGGACAAGCCCAACCGAATTTGCCGTACCACCTGAAGGAAAAAGGCCACAGCGGACTAACGCAGCAACCGCGTTCCCGCAGGATGTGAATGGCCCGCACCATAAGCCCACCGGCGTGCCCGCGCCGCTTATGCTTGGGATCGGTAGCTACCCCGCCAATGGCCCCGGCCGGAATCTGCGCCGCGCCCCACCACAGCGATTCGGGCTGATAGCCCAAGGCGCACACCAAAGTCCCTTCCCCATCAAAGCCAGCCAGCGCCGTTTCATCCTCCCCGTACCAATCTTCGGCGTGTTCCATAAAGGCGCGGCCGGCCACTAGGCGGGCACGGGGTAAATCCTCCGTCCCTATCTGGCGGACGTCTAGGTCTTTATTGTAATGGGGTTGCTGCATTGCCGTTCTCCTCTTTATGGCATTGTCCATTCTGCACAAGTATCGCTATTATACTCGCGACCTTCTCAAATAATTAAGATACGCACACCACACAATGGAAAACGGCTAACTTGGAGTATCAAAATGAAAATCAGCAATCAAGGCATCATCAACCGCGGCCAGCCCAATACGCCGCGCGCCTTTTCGACCTTTCCCGCACTCACCCCGCTGGCCGACGGCTCGCTGTTGGCCACCTATCGCGTCGGCAGCAGCAAGGATTCGTCGGACGGCACGATCGAACTGAAGCGCTCGGACGACGGCGGACAATCTTGGAGCGACCCCGCCACCCCTTTTGCCACGACCTTAAACGGGCTGAACGGCTCGGTCAGGGTCGGCTATATCACCGACCTAGGCAACGGCCACCTGTTGCTCGCCGCCATGTGGGTGGACCGCCAGACCTATCCGGGCCAACCCCTTTTCAACGAAGAGACCGAAGGCTGCTTGCCGATGGAGATCGTCTTGGCCGATTCCCATGACCTAGGACACACCTGGTCCGGCTGGCGCGTCGTGTCCGTCCCCCCGGACGTCGGCCCACCCAGCCTGACCAACCCCGTACTCATCCTGCCCAGCGGCCGACTGGCCTTGAGCATCGAGACCAATAAAACCTATTTGGACCGGAGCCAGTGGATGCAACGAGTGGTGTATTTGTACTCGGAAGATCAGGGCCAGACCTGGAGCGATCCCGTCACCACCTGCCAGGACCCCACCGGCCGCATCTTCAACTGGGACCAACGCGCCGGCGTCTGCCCCGACGGCCGCGTGGTCACCTTCACCTGGACCTACGACCGACAGACGACCCAGTACCTCAATATCCAGCGCCACCTCAGCTCAGACGAAGGCGCGACTTGGTCTGCCCCCGATGACCTCGGCTTTCCCGACCAAGCCGCGCATCCAGCCATTTTGCCCGACGGCCGCGTAGTCCTAGCCTGGGTCGATCGCTTCCAATCGCACTCGATCCGCGCCCGCCTAGCCTCGACAGCAGACGCTCCCTTTGACGCAGCCACCGAAGTAGAACTGTACCGCCAAACAGTCGAATCCCCGCAATCCGCTGCCGGCCAAGGAGACACCGGCGACTTGCTGGCCGAAATGGGCCTGTGGAGTTTTGGCCTACCCTTTTCAGCAGCCCTGCCCGACGGCGATGTCATGGTCGTCTATTACGCCGGCGACGACGCCTGCATGGAAGTCCGCTGGGCTCGTTTATCGCTATAGGAGGACACCCATGCAACAGCGCCCCAACCTACTCTACATCCACTCCGACCAGCACAATCCCTACATCATGGGCTGCGCTGGCGACCCAGTGGTAGAGACGCCGCATTTGGACCGCCTCGCCGCCGAGGGCGTGCAATGCACCCAAGTGTACTGCCCATCGCCAGTATGCGTAGCCTCACGCATGGCCATGCTCGCGGGGCGCTACCCCAGCGACATCGAAGTGTGGACCAACAATCAGATCCTCGATTCGGGGGTGCCAACGATGGCCCACGCCATGGGGGCGGCTGGGTATCGGCCCGCGCTGATCGGCCGCATGCACTCAATAGGTCCCGACCAACTACACGGCTATGTCGTAAGGCCGGTGGGCGACCACTCCTCCAATTGGCCCGGCGGGGGGCAAGCCCCGGCTATGAGCCGCAACAGTCTAGAGAAAGCTGGGCCGGGACAGAGCTCGTACCAAGTACACGACGAGGACGTTACCGCCGCGGCCGTGTACTTTCTAAATCAGATGGGAGTACAAAAACGCGCCGGTCAATCCGAAGGCCCCTTCAGCCTCAGCATCGGCTTTATGCTGCCGCATTCTCCCTATTTGGCGCGGCGGCCCCTGTACGATTATTACCGAGCGAAAATTCGACCGCCCACAGTACACGAGCCTTTTGGCGATCATCTCCACCCAGCAATCCACTGGTGGCGGGTCCACGGCGGTTTGCAGGAGATACCCGAAGAATGGGTACTCAACGCTCGGGCCGCCTATTGGGCCTTGGTCGCCGCAATGGACGACATGATCGGCCGCATTTTAACGGCCCTGCGGGAAAACGATTTGGCCGACAACACCTTGGTAGTGTACAGCTCGGATCACGGCGAGTTGGTCGGCGAGCACGACTTGTGGATGAAGCGGACTTTTTACGAAGAGTCGGTCAAAGTGCCGGCTATTGTCTCCTGGCCCGGCGTTCTGCCGGCTGGGACGCAATGCAACCGAGTAATGAGCGCCTTGGACCTCAACGCCACCATGCTCCAAGCTTTGGGAGCCCCGCCCTTACCCAATTCACCGGGGCGGTCGGCGCTGGAGTTGCTGCGCACGGGCCGTGGCGCTTGGGAGGATGTGGCCTTTTCGGAATACGCCCTGCGCGAAGGCCAAGTGCAGCGCATGGTGCGGCGCGGGCCGTGGAAGCTGGTCTACCACTGGCGGGAGCGTCCCCAATTGTTCAATCTAAAAGAGGATCCTCAAGAGCGAGTGGATCGGGCCGCCGAGCCAGCGTGCCAAGAGGTGGTAGCCGAGTTGACCGACTTGGTCTTGGACGGGTGGGACCCAGACCACGTCGCGGCGCGGCTAGAGGCGCGGCAGGCGGATATCGACTTGATCCGCGACTGGGCTGAACAAACCAATGCACCCGACCAGTTCCGCTGGGAGCAGTGTCCAGAAATGACCTATCAGGAGCCTCCATCTGGTTGATTCCCCACCTTCAGACACCTATATTGCCCCGCGCCAGGAGTATCCCCATGAGCACAGAACTTTTCGACTTGACCGGTCAAGTTGCCGTAGTGATCGGCGGGGCCCGCGATTTGGGCCGCGACATGGCCGAGAGCCTAGCCGACGCTGGTTGCCATCTAGCCATTACCTCGCGTCAGGAAACCAGTGCCCAAGCCACCGCCGAGCATCTCAAAGAGACCTACGGCTGCAAGGTGTACAGCGCCGCCCTCGACATCTGCGACCACGCCGCCCTCAGTCAATTCGCCCAAGACGTGCACCAATGGCAAGGCTGCGTCGATGTAGTGGTCAACAACGCCGGCGGCGGCTTGGGACTGACTACCACCGACCTGTTTGAGCGCAAGCCCGAAGACGCCCGCCTGCTCATCGACACCAATTTGACCGGCCCCCTCTTCTCTTGCCAAATCTTCGGCCGCATCATGGCCGAACAAGGCTCGGGCTCCATTATCAACATCGCCTCCATCGCCGGTCTAGTGGGCCGCGACCGCCGCATGTACGAGCACAGCGGCTTGCTCCAACAACCGCTTGACTACGCCGCGGCCAAAGCCGGCGTCATCGGTCTGACGATGGACGCAGCCGCCTACCTAGCTCCTATGGGTGTGCGGGTCAACGCCATCTCGCCCGGCGGCTTTGAGCGCGGCCAACCCCAGGCCTTTATCGACGCGTACAGCGAGGCCACTGCCTTGGGCCGCATGGGCCGCGACGGCCTAGACCTGAAGGGAGCGGTGCGCTTTTTGGCCTCGCCCGCCGCCGACTATATCACCGGACACAACTTGGTGGTGGACGGCGGCTTTTGCATGTGGAAGTAGCGCCTCAGGGATAATCCAATGAGCGAAACCCCCTTAAAAATCACCCCCGAACAACAGCGACAGTTCGACGAAGACGGCTTCTTCCTCGTCAAAGACGCCCTGCCGCCCGACCGCATCGCCGCGCTATTGCAACGGCTCGACGAGTTGTACGACCGCTACCGCCGGGAGCGCAATCTCGATCCCCGCCAAGCCTTTCAAATGCGCAATATCGCCGCCGATTCCTTCTTTAAGGAATTGGTGGACTATCCCCCCATTTTGCCGCTGGTTGTGGACCTAATGGGCTACAATATCCAGCTCCGCACATCGCACCTCGACGTGCGCCCGCCACAGGACCCAGCCGACGGCGAGCACGAGCTAGGTACCCAAGACAGTTTTTTCCCCTGGCACGCCGACGGCCCCAATTACGGTTGGCCCGCCGTCGATGGGGTACTGCCATTTATGGAGATGAAGATCGGTTATTATTTAACCGACCTGACCCAACCTTTGAGCGGTGCCATTTGCGTTGTGCGCGGCAGCCATCACCAATCGCCGTGGATTGACGAGGATGCACGCCGCGTCGATCCCGAGCGCATTGTCGAAGTCAACGTCGCCCCCGGCACCGCGCTGGTATGGCGCACGGCCTTGTACCACTGCCTGACCCCGAACCTATCCGACCAACCGCGCAAGTGTCTGTACTACGGCTATCAGCACCGCTGGATTCGCCCCTCGGATTACGAGCACCAAGCCCCGGAAGTCTTGGCCGGGTGCGACCCGGTGCGGCGTCAACTCTTGGGCGAGTTGGGCTCCGGCAGCACGGCCTATGCTGGCGACGACCCCTTGGTGCTGCCGGTGTCGCGCTATTGGCGGCCCAAAGATGAAGATATCCCGCTCAAAGAGTGGGCGGAGAATTATCGGTCTAACTTAAAGGAGGAGA
>JAPPEG010000026.1 GCA_028875345.1 Gemmatimonadota bacterium | reverse complement strand
TCGTCTGCAAGCCCGCTTCTGTTCAGCCGCACACCAAGTTTAAGGCCGAGGTCGTAGTGTTGACTCCCAAGGAGGGCGGCCGCGAAAAACCCTTTTTCTCCGGCTACCGTCCCCAGTTTTTCTTCCGCACTACCGACGTCACCGGGACCATTGCGCTGCCCGAGGGCACCGAAATGGTCATGCCCGGCGATAACGTCAACATGGAAGTAGAGCTAATCCAGCCGATCGCCATTGAGCCGCAGCTACGCTTCGCCATTCGCGAGGGCGGTCGCACCATCGGCTCTGGCGTCGTCACCGAGGTTTCCAATTAGGAAAAGCCGCGTTAGGGAGATGCGAGCCAGTGGCAGTTGACAGAATACGCATTCGCCTCAAAGCCTACGACCACATGGCGTTGGACAAATCCGTGGACGAGATCGTCCAGACAGTCAAGCGCAGCGGGGCCCGCATCGCCGGCCCGGTGCCACTGCCGACGGCTCGCACGGTGTACACCGTGCTGAGATCTCCACACGTGGACAAAAAATCGCGCGAACAGTTCGAGACACGCATCCACAAGCGGCTCATCGACATTTACGATTCAACGCCGCAAACCGTGGACGCGCTGATGAAGCTCGATCTGCCGGCGGGCATCGGCATCGACATAAAGGTTTGATTGGATCATGGGCGTGCAGGTAGAAGTGCTAAACAGCGAAGGGCAAGCAAACGACTCAGTGGAATTGCCTGAGGATTTGTTCGGCATTGAGGTTTCGGAGTACGCCCTCTACCGAGCGGTTGTCGCCACCCAAGCGAATCAGCGGCAGGGGACGGCTTCGGCTAAGACCCGCTCTGAAATAGCCCGTACGAGTAAGAAGCACCACCGCCAGAAAGGCACGGGCTGGGCGCGTCGGGGTTCACTGCGCTCGCCTTTAGTGCGCGGCGGTGGCGTGGCCTTTGGTCCCCGCCCCCGGTCTTATTCTTCCAAGCTGCCCAAGTCCCTCAAGCGCTTGGCATTCCGCTCGGCACTCACGCTCAAAGGTACGGAAGGGGAGGTCAAGATCGTCACAGACTTCGACTTTCCTGCTCCCAGTACCCGTTCCTTTCAGAAGGTTATTGAAGCGTGCGGCCTCAAAGACCAGAAGGTTCTATTCATTACTTTGGAAAGTTCCCCAGTATTGATCAAATCGAGCCGCAATCTGCCCAAGGTGAAAATGGCTCATCTAGGGGCGCTATCTACGTATGATTTGCTGGCGGCAGACGTGGTTTTATTTACGCGCCAAGCCTTTGATCGACTCGTAGAAAACCGTGGCCAAAGGGGCTGAGAAAATGAATCCGCGAGCGATTATTCAGAAGCCGGTGATTACTGAAAAAGCCTCCATGTTGCGCGAGGGCAACAAATATGCCTTTCGCGTCCATCCCAAGGCCAACAAACTCCAGATCCGTCAGGCAGTAGAATCCATTTTTTCGGTTAAGGTTGAATCCGTCCGCACCATCAAAGTCCCCAGCAAGCCCAAGCGGCAAGGAATGTACTTGGGGCGACGTGCAGGTTGGAAAAAGGCTTACGTGACTCTTAAGGCCGGCGACTCTATTGAATTTGCAGAAAATACCTAGCTAAACTGGACTTAAGATGGCAGTCAAGAAATTCCGCCCCACAACTCCGACGCTGCGCTACAAGACGGTCAATTCCTTTGAGGAACTGACGCGCAGCAAGCCCGAGAAGTCGTTACTTGCTGCGGCTGTTAGCAAATCGGGCGGGCGCAACAATCAGGGCCGCATGACCATGCGTCGGCGTGGAGGGGGGCATAAGCGGCGCTATCGCGTCATTGACTTCAAGCGCACCAAGCTTGGTGTGCCGGGTCGAGTCGCCGCGATTGAATACGATCCCAACCGTTCGGCGTTTATTGCTCTGATTGTCTATGCCGATGGAGATAAGCGCTATATTCTCGCGCCTTTGGGCTTGAAGGTTGGGGTCGAGATCTCCGCTGGTCCCGATGCTCCAATACGGGTCGGCAACGCCCTGCCGTTGGCCAATATTCCTTTGGGAGCAACGGTTCACAATGTCGAACTCAATCCCGGCCGCGGTGGGCAGCTAGCGCGCAGCGCGGGCGCTGAAGTGCAGCTTCTTGGTCGCGAGGGGGGGCGGGCGCAACTGCGTCTCCCTTCCGGGGAGAATCGCGAAGTACCCGTCCAGTGCATGGCCACCTTGGGGCAGGTGGGCAATATAGAACACGCCAATATTGTAATTGGCAAAGCTGGTCGCTCCCGTTGGTTGGGGCGCAGACCCAAGGTGCGAGGCGTAGTTATGAATCCGGTTGACCATCCGCATGGGGGGGGTGAAGGACGATCCTCAGGTGGACGGCACCCGGTCACCCCTTGGGGTAAGCCCACCAAGGGCTACAAGACGCGCAAGCGCAAAAATCAAAGCAATCAGTGGATTATACGTCGGCGCAACGCGAAGTAGCGAGAGATTATGCCAAGATCAATCAAAAAAGGCCCTTTTGTTGACGGGCATTTAGCTAAAAAGGTCGAACACCTCAATCGCACGGGCGACAAGCAAGTCGTGCGGACTTGGTCGCGGCGCTCGACCATTACGCCCGACTTCGTCGGCCATACGCTAGCCGTTTACAACGGTAATAAATTCATTCCGGTGTACATCACAGAGAACATGGTCGGACACAAGCTCGGCGAGTTTGCTCCGACCCGCACTTTTCGCGGTCACGGAGGCCGGTTGACCGAGCGCGGTACGAGGTTGCAATAAGCATGGAAGCCAAAGCTGTCCTCAAACAAATTGGCGTACCGACCACTAAAGTGCGCCAGCTCATCGACCTGATTCGCGGCAAGCCGGTCGATGAGGCACTTACCATTCTCCGGTTTTCGCCTCGCCCAGTGGCCAAGCTAATCGAAAAGACCCTGCGTTCGGCCATATCGAATGGGATCAATCAAGACGAGGAAAATCCGGTTGACGCCGATGATCTCTACGTAACTCGCGTCTTCGCCGACGAAGGACGCGATCTCAAGCGCATTCGTCCGCGAGCCCGAGGCTCAGCCGATCGCATTCGCAAGCGCCACTGCAATCTCACGGTCGTCGTCAGCGACGAGGTCAATTAAGGGGGATACTTTGGGTCAGAAAACACATCCATACGGCTTCCGTCTCGGGGTCATCAAACCTTGGCGTTCAAATTGGTTCGCCGAAAAAGATTTTTCCGAGTTGCTCAAGGAAGACCTGATGTTGCGGCGCTACGTGCGTCAGCGCCTACAGCGAGCTGGCGTATCTCAGATTAATATCGAACGCCAGCCCAAGCGAGTTACTGTTGAAGTGCATACAGCGCGTCCTGGTATTGCCATTGGTCGCCGTGGGGCCGAAGTCGATAAAATTCGCGACGAACTCAAGGCGTTGACCAGCAAGGATGTTTCTCTCAATATCCAAGAGATCAAGAAGCCCGAACTAGATGCTCAGCTAGTGGCCGACAATCTGGCCCGCCAGCTAGAACAACGCGTTTCCTTTCGCCGGGCCATGAAGAAGTCTGTAGCCTCGTCGATGCGCATGGGGGCCGAGGGTATCCGCATCGTCTGTTCCGGGCGCATCGGTGGTTCGGAGATGGGGCGGCGCGAGCGTTCTGAGCCAGCCGGTCGGGTTCCCTTGCACACGCTGCGCGCCGATATCGACTACGCCATGGCGACAGCATACACCGTATCGGGGACTGTGGGCGTAAAAGTTTGGATTTGCCACGGCGAAGTCGTGGCTGAAGAAGAAGGGGCCGCGCGGGCGGTCTAATTACAGCGAGGCACTCTCATGTTGATGCCCAAGAAGTCCAAGTGGAGGAAGCAGGCGCGAGGCCGCATGCGCGGCCAGACCAAAGGCGGGGACATGGTTTCCTTCGGCGAATATGGCCTCAAAGCCCTCGAGCCTTGTTGGGTTACCAGCCGTCAGATCGAAGCTATGCGCGTGACAATTAGTCGGGCGATGAGTCGCACAGGTAAGATGTGGATCCGCATTTTTCCCGACAAACCGATCACCAAGAAACCGGCCGAAACCCGCATGGGTAAAGGCAAGGGGCCGCCCGAGGGATGGGTTGCGGTGGTCAAACCTGGGCGGGTGATGGTCGAGCTTTCTGGGGTGCCCGAAGACACGGCCCGTGAGGCATTCCGCCGTGCTGGCCACAAACTGCCCATCAAGACCAAGGTCGTCAAACGAGTATGAGGTTATGAAGGTCAGCGAATTGCGCGAAATGAGTTCAGAAGAAGTGCAAAACAGGTTGGAAGAACTGCACGAGGAATTCTTCAATCTGCGTTTTCAGCACGTAGCCGGCCAGTTGACTAGTCCCATTCGGTTGCGGCAAGTGCGGCGCGATATTGCCAAGGCGTACACCGTGCTCAAAGAGCACGCACTCGGCATTCGCTCCTTGGCCGGCGGGAAGTAGGTGGCAGATGGCTAAAGAAAAGAGATACCGGCGTCAGGCCGAAGGCCGAGTGCTCAAGGCCAACAACACCAAGACGCGGATCGTGGCGATCGAACAGCGCATTTCGCATGCCCTGTATGGCCGGATCATCCGCCGCACCGCCAAATTCGTCGCCCACGACGAGCGAGAAGAGTCGCAGGTTGGCGATCTCGTGCGCATTGAGGAATGCCGCCCCATGAGCAAAACCAAGCGTTGGCGGCTCGTTGATATATTAGAGCGGCAGTAAATTTAGGCTTGTAAAAACAAAATGATTCGGGAATATAGCGTAGTCAAAATGGCAGATAACGCCGGGGCCCGCACAGGCCGCTGCATTCGCGTACTCGGTGGCTCTCGCAAGCGCTATGCCAGTATTGGCGATCTGATCGTAGTCGCCGTCCACGGTGTAGCGCCGAACGGGCCTTTAGAGGAAGGGCAAGTGGTCAAGGCCGTAGTCGTGCGGACCAAGAAGGAATATCGCCGTCCCGATGGCTCTTATATTCGCTTTGACGACAACGCCGCTGTATTGGTCAACGACGACAAAGAGCCAACAGGTACTCGCATATTTGGGCCTGTGGCTCGCGAACTGCGCGAGAAGCAATACATGCGCATTGTATCGCTGGCACCCGAGGTAGTCTGAGGAAGAGCGCAATGGACATTCGCAAAGGCGATACAATAGAGGTCATAAGCGGCAACGACAAAGGCCGTCGCTCGACGGTACTTAGCGTGTTTAAGGATCGGGGGCGGATTATCGTCGAAGGCGTGAATATGCGCAAACACCACACCCGCCCCACATCGCGCGATCCCCAAGGGGGTATCGTTGAGCGCGAGGCACCCATTCACGTTTCCAATGTCATGATCGTTTGCCCCAAGACAGACCTACCAACGCGCATCGGTCACAAGAAATTGGACAATGGCAAATGCGTGCGTGTCTCTGTGCGCAGCGGCGAAATGATTGATCCAGAATAAGCCATGTACGAAGCCAGACTCAAAAAACACTACAGAGAAGAGGTCCTGCCTCAGCTCAAGCCCCGCTTCTCACTTAAAAACGACATGCAGGTGCCGCGCCTGCAGAAGGTCATTGTCAATATGGGAGTCGGCGAAGCAGTGCAGGAGCCTAAGGTGCTCGAAGGTGCGGTATCCGAATTGACGGCGATTACCGGTCAAAAGCCCGCCATCCGCCACGCCAAGAAGGCGATCTCAAACTTCAAGTTGCGCGTCGGTATGCCGGTCGGCTGCATGGTCACCTTGCGGGGAGGACGCATGTACGATTTTCTCGACCGCTTGATCAGTTTCGCCTTGCCGCAGGTGCGAGATTTTCGCGGGGTTTCTCCTAGAAGCTTCGACGGACGCGGCAACTACAATCTAGGCATCAAGGAACAGATCATATTCCCCGAGATCAACTACGATATGATCAACCAAGTCCGGGGCATGAATATCACCATCGTCACCTCGGCTAAAAGTGACGAGGAAGGCCGAGAGTTGCTCCAGTTGTTGGGCCTGCCCTTCAGTCAATAGAGCCGGAAAGAACCTGCTAATGCCAAAGAAATGCTTGATAGCCAAAGCGCAGCGCAAACCCAAGTTTTCCTCGCGAGCTTATACCCGTTGCCACCGCTGTGGGCGTCCGCGTGCAGTATATCGCAAGTTCGGACTGTGCCGCATCTGTTTTCGCGAATTGGCCCTCAGGGGCGAGATTCCGGGTGTTAGTAAGGCGAGCTGGTAGCAGGTTGGAGAAATCAATATGAGCATGACGGATCCCCTAGCGGATATGCTGACCCGCATTCGCAACGCCTGTAGCGCCAAGCATTCGAGAGTTGATGTCCCCGCCTCCAAGCTGAAGCGCGAAGTGGCCCGCGTATTAGCCGAATCCCGTTTTATCGACAACTTCGCTTTTATCGAAGACGGTAAGCAGGGCATTTTGCGGCTCTATCTGCGCTACGATCAGAATGACAATAGCATCATTCGCGGGCTAGAGCGCATCAGCAAGCCCGGGTTGCGTCAATATGCGGGTAAAGCCGATGTCCCACGTGTGCTCCGCGGCTTGGGCATCGCCATCGTTTCCACTTCTAAGGGAGTGATGACGGATAAACAAGCGAGGATGAACGGCGTAGGCGGCGAAATCCTCTGTAGCGTTTGGTAAATGAAGCCACTGGGAGAATGTTAGATTGTCGCGTATAGGCAACAAATCCCTTTCCCTACCGCAGGGCGTTGAAGTCGCGTTGGCTCCTGCCAAGGTCTCCGTAAAAGGGCCAAAAGGCCAATTACAGGTGCCGTTTGTCGCTGAGTACCTCGCTGTGGCTCAGCAAGACAGCGTTTTAACGGTGACGCGGAAAAGCGAAAGCAAACAGGCTCGCTCCCTACACGGATTGACCCGAACCTTGATCGCCAACGCGATCGAAGGAGTCTCCGAGGGTTTTTTCAAGAACTTGGATCTATTCGGCGTAGGGTACCGGGCTGAGGTCCAAGGCAAACAACTCGTGCTCCACGTAGGTTATTCGCATCCAGCGATCTACGAGGTGCCCGAGGAGATCCAAGTCGAAGTGTCCCCAGGTGCGGGTGGGGCACAAGCCCGCATCGTCGTCAGGGGCATCGACAAGCAACTCGTGGGTCAGGTGGCCGCCGATATTCGCTTCAAGCGTCGCCCGGAGCCCTATAAGGGCAAGGGGATCCGCTATGAGAACGAGACCATTCACTGGAAACAGGGCAAGGCGGCCGTAGGCTAATGAAAAACAAAAAACACTTGGTAGAGAATCGCCAGCGGCGGCAGCGGCGGCGACACCGGTTGCGCAAGATTGTCTCTGGCACGCCCACGCGTCCGCGCATGGTGGTGCATCGTTCCTTGCGCCATATCGAGGTGCAGCTAGTCGACGATGTGGCGGGTCATTCCCTTTTAGGGCTTTCGACTCAGTCTCAGGAACTAAAGGAACGGCAGTTTGACAGTCGCGTGGCGCAAGGGCATGAGGTTGGCAAAATGATCGCTGCTAAGGCGCGCGAAAAAGGCATTGAGCAGGTTGTCTTTGACCGCGGCGGATTTCTCTATCACGGGGTAGTCAAAGCCGTGGCCGACGGAGCGCGGGAAGCTGGCTTGAATTTCTAAGGGAGAACGGCGTGGCGAAAGCAGATACTAGCAGAGCGAAATCCGATTCCAGCGATGGAGAGTTGAGCGAAGTTGTCGTTCAAAACAGCATCAAGCGAGTTTCGCACGTGCGCAAGGGTGGTCGGCGCTTCAGCTTTAGCGCGATGGTTGTAGTTGGCGACCGCAATGGCCGAGTGGGGTTTGGTGCTGGCAAAGCCGGCGAGATTGCCGAGGCCATCCGCAAGGGTGCCGAGGCGGCGAAAAAGAACGTCGTCGAGGTCCCAGTGATTGATGGGACCATACCGCATGAGATCGTCGGGGTTTTTGGCGCAGCCAAGGTACTTTTTAAGCCAGCTACCCCGGGAACCGGGATCATCGCCAGCGGCGGCACCCGCATCGTACTGGAGCTAGCCGGCGTTCACGATATTCTGACCAAATCCCTCGGATCCAACAACGTGCAGAATTCAGTGAAGGCGACCGTCAAAGCACTGGCGCAACTGCGCAGTGCCGAGATGATCGCTCGGGAGCGCGGCGTGCCGGTGGAATCGCTTCGCGCTTGGGATTAACAGCCAATGAAACTAGTCATCACACAGCGGCGCAGTGCCATCGGACGCGCCAAAGGTCAAAAGGCGACGATTGAGGCTTTGGGAATCAAGCGCCTATATCAACAGGTCGTACACGACGACACGCCCCAGATCCGGGGTATGATCGCCAAAGTCAAGCATCTGGTCGCAGTCGAGGAAGTAGAATAGTAAGCGAGAGTGTGCCATGCGTCTAGAAAACATAAAATGCCCTCCAGGGTCTAAGCGGAACCGCAAGCGGCTGGGACAAGGGCCAGGTTCGGGGACAGGTAAGACCGCGGGCAAAGGCCACAAAGGTCAGCGGGCTAGGTCCGGTGCTAGACGCGGTAACCGCGTTGGGTTTACTGGCGGTTCGCTGCCGCTGTTTCGCCACATCCCCAAGGTGGGTTTTTCCAACCACAAATTCAAAACGACCTATCAGGTCGTCAATTTGCGGGATCTCGAAGAGCGGGGACTCAGCGGGGAAGTCGGGCCAGAGCAAATGGCTGCTGCCGGATTGATCGCCAAGCCATCGGGGCTATTAAAGATCCTAGGCGAAGGGGAACTGAGTCAGCCTCTGACGGTCAAGGCGCACAAATTCTCCGCTGCGGCAGCAGAGAAAATTGCCAAAGCGGGCGGCCAAGCCGAGGTGATTTGATGCAATTGGTGCAGAGTTTTCAAAACTGCTTCAAAATTCCCGATTTGCGGCGTCGCATCCTCTTCACCTTAGGGATTTTGATCGTCTATCGCATCGGTGGTCAGATCACGGTCCCCGGTGTCGAGTTGGTCGTGCTCAAAGAGTACTTTGAAAGCGCCGGCAACACCCTTTTTGGGCTGTACGACATGTTTGTGGGTGGTGCCTTTACCCGCGGGACGATCTTCGCTTTGGGCATCATGCCCTATATCAGCGCCTCGATCATTTTGCAGTTGCTGGGCGCGGTTATTCCCTACTTCCAGAAATTGCAGCGCGAAGGCGAAGAGGGGCGGAAAAAAATCACCCAGTACACGCGCTATGGTACAGTCTTTCTCGCGGCTGCTCAATCCTACGGCGTCAGTTTTTTCATTACCAGCATCAAGGCCCCGTACTCGGGTCAGCCAGCCGTTGCCGATCCAGGCATTGGCTTTACGCTGGCGACCATGCTGACGATTACTACCGGCACGATCTTTATCATGTGGTTGGGCGAACAGATCACGGAACGCGGTATTGGCAACGGCATTTCCCTGATCATCTTTATCGGCATCATCGCCGAGTTGCCCTACGCAATCAATCAGGAATACAATCTCTTTATCATCAACCGCGGTTTCAGCAAGAATATCATTGAAGAGATTCTCCTCATCGCGCTCATGTTTGCCGTAGTGGCCTTTGTGATCTTGCTGACTCAGGGCTTGCGCAAAATTCCCGTGCAGTACGCCAAGCGCGTCGTCGGGCGCCGGGTTTACGGTGGCCAGACCACGCATATTCCCCTGCGGATCAACACCGCAGGCGTGATTCCAATCATATTTGCCCAGTCGATCATGTTTCTGCCCGGCACGATCACGCAGATGTTCCCAGGCCAAGAATTCATGCTGGCGATTGGTTCGTTTTTCTCGACCGAATCCATGTTTTATTGGTTCGTCTATGGGCTAATGATCATCTTCTTTTGTTATTTTTATACTGCCATCGTCATGGATCCCAATCAGCTCTCTGACAACATGAAAAAGCACGGGGGATTCATCCCAGGCGTCCGCCCCGGTCCTCGGACCGCCCAGTACATCGATGGCATTATGACGCGCATTACCTTGCCGGGCTCTATTGCCCTCGCGATGGTGGCTATTTTTCCCTTCTTCGTCACGAGACAATTCAACGTGGCCCCTTCTTTTGCCCAATTTTTTGGCGGTACAGGGCTCTTGATTGTCGTTGGCGTGGCTTTAGACACTTTGCAGCAGATAGAGTCTCAGCTAATGACTCGCCATTACGAGGGATTCATGAAGCGGGGCAAAATCCAGGGACGCCGAGGCTAAATAAAACCTCATTTGGAGTGAGTATCGTGAAAGTTAGAGCATCCGTCAGCAAGCGCTGTAACGAGTGCAAGATCGTCCGTCGAAAGGGGGTCGTGCGCGTTATATGCAAGCGCAATCCCCGCCACAAGCAGAAACAAGGCTGAGGAATAACACTATGGCGCGCATAGCAGGTGTAGATTTACCCCGTGACAAGCGAGTTGCCATTGCATTGACTTATATCTTTGGCATTGGGCACACGACGGCCAGTCGCATCGCCTCCCAGGCGAGGATTGATCCCCAAACCCGCATCAACGAGTTGAGCGAAGATCAGGTCAGCAGTTTGCGCTCGATCATTGAGGTCAGCCACAAGGTCGAAGGTAGTCTGCGCGGCGAAACCACCATGAATATCAAGCGGCTGATGGACATCGGCTGCTATCGGGGGTTGCGGCATCGCCGCGGGCTGCCGGCCAATGGCCAGCGCACTAAGACCAACGCCCGCACGCGCAAAGGGCCGCGACGGGCTATTGCCGGCAAGAAAAAGGCCCCAGTTAAGTAGATAACCCAAACGGAGAGGATTGACCCTTGCCGCCCGAAAGACGCAGACGCAAGAAAGCAAAACAGGTAGAGGCTGTGGGCGTGGCGCATATTCTGGCCACGTTTAACAATACGATCATCACCCTTACCGATACTAGCGGTAATGTGATTTCTTGGGCGACCCCGGGGAAAATGAGCATCAAGGGCAGTCGCAAATCTACGCCCTTTGCCGGCCAGCTCGCCGCTGAAAAGGCCGCCCAAGAAGCCATGAATATGGGATTGCGCCGCGTGGAGGTCTGGGTTAAGGGGCCAGGGATAGGGCGTGAGTCCGCCATCCGCGCTTTGCAAAACGCCGGGCTCGAGATTTCCGCCATTCGCGACGTGACGCCCATGCCGCACAACGGCTGTCGGCCGCCCAAGCGCCGCCGCGTTTAGAGGAGCTAACTACGTTATGAGCAGGCATACAGGTCCCAATTGTCGCTTCTGCCGTCGGGAAGGAGCCAAACTCTTTCTAAAGGGCGAGCGCTGCAATCTCGAAAAGTGCTCCTTTGAACGGCGTAGCTACGCCCCGGGCCAACACGGTCAGGGCTTGCGGCGCAAGCAGTCCGACTACAGCGTGCAGCTACGGGCTAAGCAAAAATTAGCGCGGCTCTACGGAATCCGCGAAGGCCAGTTCAGGGGCTATTACAAGGAGGCGTCGCGCGTGCCGGGTGTCAGCGGCGAAAATCTGTTGCGCCTGTTAGAGCGCCGCCTCGACAACATTGTCTATCGGCTCGGTTTTGCGCCATCTCGCAAGGCTGCGCGCCAGTTAGTGCGCCACAACCACATCGTGGTAAACGGCAAGCGAGTCAATATTCCTTCCTACCTGACCCGGATGGGCGACGTGGTGCAGGTTGCCGAACGCAGTCGTCAGCTAGAAGCCATTCACGAATCGCTGCGCCGTTCGCGGGAGACTGTGCCTTGGCTGGCCATAGATAAGGTCAACCTGACTGGGACTGTAGCAGAGGTTCCCAGCCGTGAAGACATCCCCACGGTAGCCGAAGAACAACTGGTCATCGAATTTTATTCTCGCGTCTAAAGTTTTACTCCGCCCAATCCATCAAGGGGCAAGAGGCTAAAGCATGAAATTAGAAGGTCTCCAGATACCGAGGCTGGCCGAGGTCGAAAAAGAAAGCCTCAGCGATACGTATGGCATGTTTGTCGTCCAGCCGCTCGAGCGCGGTTTTGGCGTTTCTATAGGGCACGCACTGCGCCGCGTTTTGCTGTCCTTTATCCAGGGAGCCGCGATCAAGCAAGTCAATATCGAAGGTGTGCATCACGAATTTTCCACAATTGAAGGGGTGCGCGAGGATGTGCCGGAGATCGTGCGCAACTTCAAGGAAGTGGCGCTTCGCTATAATGGCGAAGAGGACCGCGTCTTGCGCGTCGAGCGCACGACAGAAGGAGCCTTGGTGGCCAAGGATATAGAAGTGGACCCTAGCGTCGAGGTTCTGAATCCCGACCTACATATTGCCACCTTGGATAAAGGGGCTTCTCTGAAAATGGAACTGACGGTTGGCTACGGTCGCGGCTATCAGTTCTCCGAGGAGAACAAAATCCCCGAGCAGCCTATTGGTGCTATTCCACTCGATACGAACTATTCGCCGGTTCTCAAGGTCCACTACGATATCGAGAACGCACGCGTCGGGCGGCGCACCGACTACGACAAGCTGATTATGGAAGTCTGGACCGATGGCTCAGTGCATCCCGAAGATGCCATGTCCCAAGCCGCCCAAATCCTGACTGAACACCTAAACCTTTTTATTAATTTTACAGAAGAGCCCGAAGGTACTGAGGAAAAGGAAGTTGACGAAGAGGCCAAGAAGATCGTTCAACTCTTGCAAACGCCCGTCGAAGAGATTGAGTTGACGGTGCGCTCGGCCAATTGCCTCAAAGCCGCAGGGATCACCCATCTCAGGGACTTGGTGTCGCGCACGGAGGCCGAGATGTTGCAGTATCGCAACTTCGGCCGCAAATCGCTCAACGAGTTGCAGAAAATACTCGAGGAAAACAATCTTAGCTGGGGTATGGACTTGACTCCGTACGACGGCATTGAGATTGACCAAACAGCGGACAATTCACTGGCGGAAGAATTCTAGCCATGAGACACGGAAAAAGAATAGCTAAACTGGGACGCACGGCTCCGCATCGCAAAGCCATGTTGTCCAACATGATGGCCTCGCTCTTTATCAACGAGCGCATCACCACCACCCAGACGCGTGCCAAAGAACTCAAGCGCACGGCCGAGCGGGTGCTGACTTGCGCCAAGAAAGGCGACTTGCACGCCCGCCGCCAAGTGTTGCGCGTCATAGCCGACAAGCAGGTGGTCGCCAAGCTCTTTGACGAACTGGGGCCGCGCTACAAAAGCCGCAACGGAGGCTATACGCGCGTGATCAAGTTGGGCCCGCGCCGCGGCGACGGGGCGTTTATGAGCATTGTCGAGCTTGTAGATCGCCCTGGGGCAACCGCAGAAGAGACTCAGGAGACCGAGGCTGCAGAAGAGGCTCAGCAGGCTGAAGAATAAGGTGGGCGTCCAAAGCAGTAGCGACGGGGCAAGATGATGACCATCTTGCCCCGTTTGCATTTTAGATAGAGAGCACGTGAAACGAGGAGATCGCATCGAGGTCGAAGTCGCCGCGCTCACCGCCAAGGGCGACGGGATGGCTTATGTCGGGCAACGCGAAGTCGTCGTGCGGCAGTCTGTTCCTGGAGACCGGGTCGCCGCCCGGGTCGTCAAGAAGCGCAAGGGGCGCTTTGAGGCCGAGGTAGAGGAGTTCCTCGCAGAGAGCTACAAACGCGAGGAGCCTCGCTGCGCCCATTTTGGACGTTGCGGTGGCTGCCGCTGGCAGGAATTGTCGTATGCGGCCCAACTTGATGTCAAGGAGCAGATGGTCGCTAGCGCATTGGCAACTAGTGGGCTAGCGCTGCCGGTCGTAGCGCCGATTCTGCCCAGTCCAACTCCCTTTTTCTATCGCAACAAAAT
Organism: Gemmatimonadota bacterium; assembly: GCA_028875345.1. GTDB lineage: Bacteria > Latescibacterota > UBA2968 > UBA8231 > UBA8231. The sequence continues at coordinate 3,124 of JAPPEG010000026.1, read as the reverse complement.
GGAATTTTCCTTTGGTACGGATCGCGCGGGCTTGCTGCAACTGGGCTTGCACGCACGCGGGCGTTTCAATTGGATATTCGATGTCGAAGAGTGCCATCTACAGTCTGACACGTCCAACCGCATCGTCGGAGCAGTCCGCCGCATCAGCCAAGCGTTGGGCCTGAGCGCGTACGACCTAAAGCGGCATCAAGGGCTATTGCGCTTCTTGGTCGTCCGCGAGGGCAAGCGGACCGGAGAAGTAATGGTCAACCTCGTCGTGTCCGCGTATCCCGACCTAGGCGTCCAACAGCTCGCCGAGCAATTATTGGATGCTGTACCTGAAATTGATGTTTTACTCGTCACCTTACACACCGGCAAGGCTCAAGTGGCAGCCGGGGAGCGCGAGTTTGTGCTCAAGGGAAGCGGGCGCATCACCGAAGTGTGCGCTGGCCTCGAATTCGACATTTCTCCCCAGTCCTTTTTTCAGACGAATTCGCTGCAAGCCGAGCGGCTCTACGAGGTCATAGCCCGCGTGGCCGGGCCGCAAAAGGCGGTGTTAGATTTGTACTGCGGTACCGGCAGCATCAGCCTGCTTTTGGCGCGCCAGTCCCAGTTCGTGTTGGGCATCGAAGTGGTCGCTGAAGCGGTGGAGGACGCTAGGCGCAACGCCGTGCGCAATCGGATAGAACACTGCGAGTTCATGGTCGGCGCAGCCGAGGACATACTGGGGGAATTGGCGGTACAAAGCCAGCATTTTGATCTAGCCGTCGTCGATCCCCCGAGACCTGGAATCCACAAAAAGGCACTGGCCGGTCTGTGTGCGTTGGCACCGCCGCGCATTATTTACGTCTCCTGTAACGTCCATGCGCTAGCCGGCGATTTGCGCGCTTTGGGCGAGGCTGGATACGGCGTCCGCAGCGTGCAACCCGTAGATATGTTTCCCCAAACGCCGCACTGCGAAGTGGTCGTCGAGTCGTGCAAGCAGGTCGTCTCGTGAGCGAGAAGCGCCATACACAGCCACGGCTCTTGGTCGTGCTGCCCGAATCCCAGCAGGCCCGGGCGCTGATTTTCTATCTAGAACAGCGATCATATGAAGTACTCTGGGCGCACGAGGGGCAGAGCGCGTACGATATCCTCGACGCCGATGCGGTTGATGCGCTGATTTACGCCTTGCGCGAGAAGCGTATCGATGGGTTGCGGGTTCAGCAACTGGCCCACAAGCGCAACCCGGCCATCTGCGCGATTGCCATCGCCGGTCCCGAAGACATTGAGTTGGGGGTTGAAGCGATGCGCCAAGGGGCGTACGACTTTCAACTCCAGCCGCTGAATTTTGCCAAAGTCGGCGCGGTGTTGGAAAAGGGTCTGAGCTACCAGCAGCTAGTGGGGGAAGTCTCAGACCTACAGCGCCGCTTGGACGAGCGCTACCGCTTTGACGACATCGCCCGTCGCTCGTCGCCGTGGCAGCGCATCTACCTCCAGATCGAACAGGTGGCTCAATCGCGGACTAGCGTTTTGATTGCTGGCGAGACCGGCACGGGCAAGGGCGAGGTGGCAAAGGCCATTCACCAGCGGAGTCGTCGGCGGGAAAACGCCTTCGTCGAAATAAACTGCGGTGCTCTGCCGGAGAGCTTGGTTGAAAACGAGCTTTTTGGCCACGAGAAGGGGGCCTATACTGGGGCCGTAGCCGCGCGCAAAGGGCGCTTTGAACTGGCCGATCAAGGCACTTTGTTCCTCGACGAAGTCGGGGACATTCCCCTGCCGACGCAAGTGAAGCTGCTGAGAGTGATTCAGGATGGCTGCTTTGAGCGGATCGGCGGCACCCAGACTCGGCGGGCCGATGTGCGCCTGATCGCGGCGACGCACCGCGATCTCGAAGCCATGGTGCGGGAGGGCACCTTCCGGGCGGACCTGTTCTACCGGCTCAACGTGATCAAGATCGAAGTGCCGCCCCTGCGCGAGTGCCGCGAGGACATACCCCTTCTGGCCGACGCGTTTATCCGGCAGTTCGCCGCCGAGAACAACAAGCGCATCGCGGGCATCCGGCCGCGAGCCTTAGACGTGTTGCGCGATTACGATTGGCCGGGCAATGTGCGGGAATTGAAAAACTGCATCGAAGGCATGGTCGTCATGTGCGCCCGCGAAGGCGTGCTCGAAGTTGGGGATATCCCGCGCTACATAAACCGCCAAGAACGCGTTTTCCCCGGATTGGGTTTTCGCGTCGGCATGAGCATGGCCGAGATCGAACAGATAGCCATAGCCGAGACGCTGAAGGCCGTTGGCGACGATCGGCGGCGGGCGGCCGAGATTCTGCAAATCGGTCTCAGTACGCTCTATCGCAAAGTAAAGCAGTACGGCGGGATTTAGCGGCGTTGATTGTAGTAGTATTTGACGAGCGCGTTGAGTGCTTCTTGGGGATCGGCGACTACATCAGCGTCAATGCAAAACTGGCCCAACCCGGCTAGCTTGAGGCCGTGTCCGTAGTCGCTGAACATTTCTTCGCACAACTCGCCGGGTGCGATGTTCCGCGTGCTGGCTAGGGCCTCGATTTGCGCGGAGGCTTCTGGCGTGATCTCCAAGGCGATGTCGTGTTCGCGTTGAAAGTTGTCGAGAAAGCGGCTCAGCGAAGTGTCTTGGAGCAAGCGTTCTAGACCAGCCGCAGGGTCGAGGACGGTGTCGGCCCCAACGGCAAAGCGCTCGACGCCGACGGAAGGGAGTTTCTTTTCGTAGTTGAGCAATACCTTTTCAATGGCGCTGACCAAGCCTCGGGCACCAATGTGCTCGGCGTGTGCGCGCTCGGCTAACAGGACGAGGGCCTCATCGGCAAATTCGACCTCAATGCCATAGGCTCGGAAGTCGCGCTTCTTAGAAAGGATGACGCTGCTTTTGGGGTTGCGGAGGATTTCGAGAAGATCTTCGGGGCCGAGGTCGTGCAGCACGGCGATGACGGGCAAGCGGCCAATGAACTCGGACTCGAATCCGTATCCAATTAGGTCCTCGGCCCGCACGTGGGACAGGAGCTGATCGGCGTTGAAGTGGGCTGGGTCGGCTTGGGAGCGGAACCCCATGGTGCCTTTGTTGAGCCGGCGACCAATGATTTCGTCGAGCCCGGAAAAGGCCCCGCTAACGATAAAGAGGATATTGCGAG
>JAPPEG010000361.1 GCA_028875345.1 Gemmatimonadota bacterium | reverse complement strand
TGATGATGTCGTTCCACTCGGCATCGTCGATCTCGACAAAGGGGGTCCACTTCGACCCGCCGACATTGTTTACGAGAATGTCGAGTCCACCAAAGCGACTTTTTGCAGCCTCCACTACGGCAATCGCACCCTCCGGCGTTGTCACATCTTGCGTGGTCGCCTCCACCTCTGCACCTTCATTTGCCAATTCGGCAGCCGCTTCCGCCAGCGCGTCGGCACCGCGCGCGCAGATGCAAAGCTGCGCTCCTTCGGCGGCCAAGGCTGTGGCAATGCGCTTGCCAATGCCGCGGCTAGCCCCGGTCACCAAGGCGACTTTGTCTTTGAGTCCCAGATCCAAACTACACTCCTTTCTCAATGCCCGGGGCCAGCGCTCCGGGATTGGTCACAAAAAGCGCGATTAAATAAGCAATGCACAACGCCAACAATACCAAGCCCTTCCATCGGTTTAACTCGTAGCCAATACGCATCAACCCGAGCATCGTCAGCACGATCGCCAGCATCCACGGAAACATGAAATTGACCACGTCGGCCGGGACCACCAGCGGGTTAGCTAGGGCCGAAGCGCCGGCAATCCAGCAGATATTGAGGATGTCGGCCCCGAGGATGTTGCCCACCGCCAAAGCCCCTTGGCCCTTGCGGGCGGCGACAATGCAGGTGGCGACCTCGGGTATCGAAGTGCCCAAGGCCACGACCACCAAGCCTATGACGACATCCGGCAGTCCTAATGCCATCGCCACCACCGGAGTGGCTTCGACGATAAAGTGGCTACTGACGACTACGCCAGCCAAGCCGCCGGCGAATAGCAACGCTACTATCCAGAGGCTGCGAGAGGGGGCCTCCTCCTCTGTCTCGGCACGCGGTCGCCGCTTCTGCTCCCAGAACGAGTATATCAGGTATAGAACAAAAAGACCCACCAACGCGCCGCCTTCCACCCGGGCCAGCGTCCCGTCGAAGGCCATGTACCAAGCCACTATATCTACAGTGATGAGAAAAATCGCTGCCGAGCGCAGCACGATGCGGTCGATAGCAATGGCCGTAGTGGTAAAAAGCGCAGCCATGGGCAGAGCCAAGCCATCGTCGTAAATGACCGATCCCACGGCATTGCCCAGTGCCACTTCGGGCGAGTCCCTAAGGGCGGCGGTCACGGAGACCGCCAGTTCGGGCGCGGTAGTGCCAAGGCCGACGATGACGATGCCGATCAAAATCGGTGGGGCGTTAAGGTAGCGCGCAATATCAATGGCCCCCTCCACTAGATAGTCGGCACATTTGGCCAACAGCACGAAGGATAGGACCATCAGGCCCGCAGCTTCCCAGACCCCCATGATTAACCTTAGACCGGCCCGTCTAAGTAGGAAGACAAGAGTCGCTCGGCGTTTTGGTAGGCGATCTTGTCAAAGGCTTCCGCAGGTAGCTCGAGGGTACGCAGAAAATCCATTAGCTGAGTGTCAAAGTAATCCCGACCAAAGAGCAACTTGTCCTGAAATTCGAGGAGAAAATCGCGCCCGAAGTCTCGGTCCCTTTGCAGTGCGCGCAATCCCGACCCGGCCGACAGATCGGCATATAAGTTGCGGTACTGGCGCATCATCGGAGCCAAGCGTCCATTCGGCAGCACCGGACCGCTTGGGTAGCTCTCCGTGGCGTAGCGATCGTCGCCGGAAATATGGGCCCAAAACCCGGGAGCATGGCCGATAAAGACCGTCTGCGGACAGGCTGCAACCGCGCGTTCAAGCGCGTCGAGACTACCGCCGTACCACCAGTTTGGCCGCGGATAATCGCCGCGGCCGTGGTCAATTGGATAGTCGAGATGAATCGTAATAGGCAAGCGCAGCACGCCGCAAGCCTCGTACAGGCGCAGCGCATCTGGATCGTCAAACGGCAGGCGCACCTTCAGCTCGGAGGCGACCTGCACGCCGTGGATTTCGACTGCAGCCTTGAGCCGATCTATGGCATCGGGCCGCTTGGGATGCGGCATGTAGCCGAGAACAAAGCGATCAGGCGCTTCTCTGCCGACGGCCAACACATCTTCAAAGGGAATCCCCAAGCCCGTAGGGGGCAACACCGAGTGATACGAAGGCGAGTATTCATCTGCAGGGACCTCCCACGAGAAAAGCCACATTTGGTCGATGCCCTGCTCGTCCATGTTGCGCAGGATTTTGGCGGCGTTAAACCCGTGCCAATTGGGGTGATTATGCGCGTCAATGAGCATTTATTAATGATATTCTCGCAGGTGAAAACTGTCAAGATAAAGCGCGGTTCATCTTTCGTGTTTAGTAATAATTATTATTGATTTATAATTATTATTTATTATATTATTTCTCTACTTACAAAAGGAGCAACCATGAATATCGCAGATCTAAAGGGCCAGAAAGTCATGCTGGCCGCGTCCGGTGGCCTCGATAGCTGTACCATCACTCATTGGCTCCAATCCCAAGGCCTAGAGGTCGTCGCCTATACCGCCGACCTAGGCCAGCCCGACGAGGAGCGCATCGAAGACATACGGAGCCGGATGCAGGCCTGTGGAGCCGCTGAGATGATCCTCGACGACCGCAGAGAGGCTATTTGTCAAGCCGGCATCCAACTCGTCCAAGCTCAGGCCCGCTACGAGGGGGGCTATTGGAACACTACCGGCATCGCCCGGCACGTGACGGTGGCCGGCATGTTGTCCCACATGCAGGAACGCGGCATCCAAGTGATGGCACACGGGTGCACAGGGCGCGGCAACGACCAAGTCCGCTTCCAACTGGCAGCGCAGATGCTCGCTCCGCACATCGAGGTGTACGCTCCTTGGCGCGACCCGGCCTTCTTGCAAAACTTTGGCGGACGCAGCGAAATGATCGCTTACTGCCAGGGGCACGGCTTGCCCATAACCGCCACTCAGGACAAGCCCTATTCTACGGATGCCAATATGCTCGGGCTGACGCATGAAGCAGGCCAGCTCGAAGCCTTAGACACTGCGGCTAGCCTCATCGCGCCCGGCATGGGCTGTTTCCCGCAACAGGCCCCGGATACCGCCGAAACTTTTATCGTGCGCTTTGAACGAGGCGTCCCTATCGCCATCAACGGCCATGTCGTCGGACCGGTCGCAGCCATTGAGCAAAGCAACGCCATTGCCGGGCGGCACGGAGTCGGCATTGGCTTACATGCAGTGGAAAACCGCTTCGTTGGCATCAAGTCGCGCGGCGTCTATGAGGCTCCGGCCCTAGAGCTACTTGGCCAGTGCTACGATTACTTGCTCCAGCTCATCCTCGACCGCCGTGCGCGGCAGATTTTCACCGTTGTCTCTGGGTTTATTGCCGAGCAAATATACCAAGGCTATTGGTTTGACACGGCGACCCAAGCGAGTTGGAAGGTCATCGAGCACTTTAATCAATTGGCAACCGGGACCATCTCCGTCTCACTCTACAAGGGCCAAGTCGCCTTTTGCGCAGCCAGCGACGCTCCCCACTCGCTCTACAGCGAGGACACCGCTTCCATGGAGGCCATCGGCGACTTCGACCACCGCGACTCCGAGGGCTTCCTCGGCGTTTTGGGCGTCAGTGCCCGTGCGCTTCATCAGGCTGGGCAGATTGCGCAACCCAATGATGATACAGCGGCTTGACCCCGGCGGGCAACCGGTCAAAAACCTCCCGCTCAATCGGCTCCATCTCGTAGTTCTTGCCTCCGGTCTCTACCACCATTGCCTCGTGCTCGGGCCGGCCGATGAGCGTGGGGTTTAGGTTCAGCCACCAAGGGGCGTAGCGCACGATAAGGGCGACGCGATCGCCTGCGCTCCGGTTGGACGCCACCGCGTGCCAAAGCCGACTGTCGTACACCAAGACGCTGCCGGCTGCTCCTTCGATCTGGCACTCGGTCGGATAGGGCGCGTCCTGATCCATTGCGGGCATGTCCCCAGCCGCGGGATTGCGCGGCCAGCGGTGACTGCCCGGCACCACGAAAGTCCCCCCGGTCTCAGCGGAAAATGGCGTCAGCATCCATATCGTCGAAAGGTGCAGGACCGCGTCTGGATACGGCGCGGGGATGTGCGAGGCGTTGGTGGAGTTGTAAGGCCAATCGGCGTGCCAATAGCCCCGCGCATTACCCGGGTGATTGACCACGCAGTCCGTGCAGGAAATCCGCGGCCACGCCCCGAAAAAAGACTCGACTACCTCTAGGAGCCGGCGGTCGGCTAAGTACGGAGCAAAGGATTGCACGTGATTGATGACTTGTTTGAACTGGGCCACGCCCGGGGTGCCGATCCGGTGACCGCGGCGGCGAATCTCGGCCAATTTGGCGTCGGACTGCTGGCGATTGTGCTCGACCACAGCCACTAGCTCGGCGCATATATCCCCGACTAGTGCCTTGGGAATCACTTGCTCGATAACGCAAAAGCCGTCGCGCTCGATGTGCTGTTTGTAGGTAGTCACTTCACCCTCGGAAGAGCGGTGCGACGCCGGACCAAATGGTCTCCAATTCGGTCAGCGCGTCGCTGTCTAGGATGGGCACGGGTGCCCGGCAAACCGTCGAGTGGATCAACCCGCGCTTTTGCAAAATCCACTTGTAGATCGCAATCCCGTAGAGCCGCTCGTAGTTCATCAGCGGCAGGAGCTGATAGAAGCGCTCGCGTGCCGTCGCCTCGTCGCCTGCTTCGAGGGCATCCCAGATCGTCGCCATAGCGTCGGTCACATGACAGCCCGGCATATTGCCGCAGGCACCGCGCCGATACTCATCGAGCAAATAGACGCCCCCTTTGCCACCCAATACGCCTTGGCAGGCCGCGCCCGCCAGCGCCAGCGTGCGGCTGACCTGCCAAGGCTCGGGAACGGTCTCTTCCTTGATGTAATCGACGCCAGCCAGCTCGCGGCACATCCGCCCCAATAACTCGCCGCTCATGGGTGTCCCGACCGGCGCGTCGAAATTCTGCACGCAGATCGGGACTTCGACTGCGTCCGCTAACTGCTGGTAAAAGGCGTAGCAGCCTTCTTGGTCAACGCGCAATACATGCGGCGGCATGGACATGATCCCGTCGGCTCCCGCGGCTTGAGCAAACTGAGCGAGGGCCACGGCCGGCACGGCATGGCCGGAGGTGACGGAAGCCACTACGGGCACTCGACCATCAGCCGCGGCGACGACGATCTCGATCCAGCGGCGGCGTTCCTCGTCGGAAAGGGTCGAAAATTCGCTGGCATTGGCTGGCCCCACCAAGCCCGTGGCACCCGCCTCAATACTAAAGGCAACCAAGTCCTGCAAGGCCGCTTCATCGAGCGAGTAGCTCTCGGTAAAGGGGGTCACTACAATCGGCATGATTCCGCGCCACGTTTCAGTCATGAATATCTCCTTTTAGGCCAAGCAAAGCGGCCACGGCAAAAAGACCATCTACCACGGTGCATTCGCCAAGTTCCAAGCGACGCCGACTCTGATGGCCGGAAGGCAACAGGACACAAGGGACACCGAGCGCAGCGGCCACCTCAATGTCGTGTAGCGTATCGCCGACGAGCAAGACCTCGTCACTCTGGCAGTTGAGTTCCGCAAGATGCCGATGCCCGCGCTCGATTTTTCCCTCCCCCAAGCCATTATCCACCCCGGCGACTGCGGTAAAGTGGGAGCGCAGCCCGTAGTGAGCAACTATTTCTTCGAGATCCACTTCGTAGGAGGCCGATAGGAGGGATTGTCCGATCCCGCTGCGACCTAGTGCGGTCAGCACTTTGCGCGCTCCCTCGCGCAACCGGCACTCGCGGAGGCGCTGACCGTAGAGGATGTTGAACTCGTCGCCTGTGGCCGCAAAATCCTCGCGCTCTAAGTCAAAGCCTACACGCTGGTAGTAGGTCCGCAGGGGGAACCCGAAGACCTCGCTGTATTTGCACGGCGTGGTCGGCGCGAGTCCCCGGCGCATCAAGAGTTCGTTGACGATCTCGACGCACAGCCAAGCATCGTCCATCAAAGTGCCGTTCCAGTCCCAAATCACGTGGCACGGCTTCATAAGTAGCGGCCGTAAACTCACTCTTTGTAGGCGACCATACGTAGACGCCAATAGTCGGCGTGCCAGCCCCCTTCATCGTACAATGCCGGACGGACAGCATCCTCCACTGCGTCCCACAACTCTTCTCGCATCGGCGGAGGAACATCCGCTGTAAGTGTCTCGGCGAACATCGCCATCCAGTCGCGCAACCCGCTCTCGCCCTCTAGGGGCGTTGGACGGAGAAAGTGGCTGGCATAAGCAACGCGCAGTCCGGCCTGCTCCACGAGCCGCGTGTACTCTCCCAAGTTGGGAAAATACCAAGGCGACTGCGGATGAAAGCCTCGAGCGGCCAATTGACCGATCAGCCCTTGGCGGATGGTGGCCACGTTCCGCGCACCGCCCAACTCGGCGACAAAACGCCCGCCCTGCCCCAGACAAGCAACAATGCACGCAAGTGCCTCTTCCGGCGGCTTGACCCAGTGCAGGGTTGCGTTGGAAAAGACCGCATCGAACGACTCGGCAAAGGAAAAATCTCTCGCATCGCCGACGACAAAAGACAGATCCGGGAACTGCTCGCGGGCGGCCTCGATCATCTCAGCCGACGAATCGATGCCCACGACCTCAGCTCCGGCTGCGGCAATCTGGGCACTCAGTTGCCCCGTACCGCAGCCCAAGTCGAGGACGCGTTCCCCAGCTCGCGGAGCCAAGATCTCCACCAAGTCGGCACCTGCGGCGGTGACATAGTGGTGTTTGGCTTGGTAGCGTTTGGGGTCTTGGAACATATCAGCCCAAGAGATCGGCGATGACCGCGCGCTCCTCTTTGAGCTCGTCTTCGGTGGCCTTGATCTTGGCACGGGCGAAGTCGCTCAACTCCAAACCTTGCACGATCTCCCATCCGCCTTGGCCGTCGCTGCGAATGGGAAAGGAGAACATCAACCCCTCGTCAATCCCGTAGCTGCCGTCCGAATAGATGCCAGCCGAGAAAAAGTCGCCCGCTGGCGTGGCGCTCTCCACGCTGACGATGTGGTCGAGCGCGGCATTAGCCGCCGACGCAGCCGACGACAAGCCACGGGCGTCGATGACGGCTGCCCCCCGCTGCTGGACGATTTGGATGAATTCCTCGCGCAACCAAGCGTGATGGCCTATGACGTCGGACGCTGGCCGCCCCTCAATCCGCGCATTTTCGGCATCTGGGTACTGCGTGGCGCTGTGGTTGCCCCAGATGGCCATATTGGTCACCGCCGAGACTTTGACTCCGGCTTTTTGGGCAAGCTGGGCTTGGGCGCGGTTTTGATCCAGCCGGGTCATCGCGTAGAAGCGGTCGCGGGGGATACCGGCCTTCTGGCCGTGGCTCATGGCAATCAAGCCATTGGTGTTGGCCGGATTGCCCACGACCAAAACCCGCACATCCGCGGCGGCTCGGGCGAGCGCTTGGCCTTGGCCGACGAATATCGGGCCGTTCTCCCGAATTAAGTCGCCCCGCTCCATACCGGGGCCGCGCGGCTTGGAGCCAATCAGCAGCCCCCAATTGATCCCATCAAAAGCCACTTCGGCTTGGTCGGTAATTACGATGTCGTCGAGAAGCGGAAAGGCGCAGTCATCGAGTTCCATAACCACGCCTTCGAGGGCTTTGAGCGCCGGAGTAATCTCCAGCAAGTGCAGCGAAACCCGGACGTCGCGGCCGAAAACCTCGCCCGAGGCTAAACGCGGCAATACAGCGTAGCCGATCTGGCCAGCCGCCCCAGTGACGGCTATTTTCACAGTTCGTGCCATGTATTCCTCCTAAATAAGGCAGTTTCTATATAGAGAAAATTTGCCAAAAAAAATCGTTCTGTGCAATGCGAGCCCAGCCCTTGCTTCCATCTTGGCCGGCTGGTTATTCTACTATGCTTCCAACACGCGGCCCATGAGCGAAAGGACGGCCATTATGAGCGGTGACTTTGATCTCATCATCCAAGGAGGGCATCTGATCGACCCCAAAAACGACCTTGACGGACCAGCCGATATTGCCGTCAAGGACGGGCTAGTCGCTGCGGTCGCCGAGCGAATTGAGCCCAGTTCAGCGAAGGTCATCGATGTGTCAGGTCTCTATGTCACCCCGGGCTTAATCGATATCCATGTCCACGTCTATGGAGGATATCAGGGCTGGCTCTTCCCCGACCAGCACGCTCTGCCCTACGGTGTGACCACCGTAGTAGATACAGGCGGCGCTGGGTGGAAGGATTTTGCCGATTTCAAGCACACCATCATCGACCCCGCCCAGACCCGCGTCTTGGCCTTCGTCAATATCGTCGGCGCTGGCATGATCGGTGCTCCCGAACAAGACGTCAGCGAAATGGATCCCGCGCTCTGCGCCGCGGCGATTGAGCAGTACCGCGAGCAAGTCGTCGGAGCCAAGTCGGCCCACTTCGGCGGCCCGGGTTGGGAGTCGGCTGGCGGCGCGATCGAGGCAGCGCGACAGAGCAACTCCATTGCCATGATCGACTTTGCCCCCCGCCCCACCCGCACGTACGAGGAATTGCTCGAGCGCATGAGTCCAGGGGACATCCACACGCACCTCTATGCCGCCCACATCCCTCTACTAGACGAGGACAAAAAAATCGCAGACTACGTGCGCCAAGCCCGACAGCGTGGCATTGTCTTTGACACGGGGCACGGTGGTGGCTCCTTTTGGTTTCGCATTGCCGTACCCGCTATGGCCCAAGACTTCCCTCCAGATACCATTAGCACGGATCTACACAAGTCCAGCCGCATGCTGCCCAACGCCACCATGCCCATAACTATGTCCAAATTCCTAAGCCTCGGTATGCCCTTCCAAGAGGTTGTCTATCGCTCGACGCATAGACCAGCCGAAGTAATCAGGCACCCACAGCTAGGCCACCTCAGTGTCGGAGCCGAAGCCGATCTGGCGGCTTTTGTCCTGCATGAAGGGGATTTTGCCTTTGTCGATTCGGGCCGGACGCGCATGCGGGGTCGGCAAAAACTCGAATGCGAGCTAACGCTGAGAGAGGGCCGAGTCGTCTGGGACCTAAACGGCCGCAGCTTAGTGGATTGGGATAAGGCCGGTGAATACCGCCACCTTGCTTAAGACACGCAAGTGCCTTCGCAAACAACTTGACGCAGCGCTACTCCTTATGTATAATCAGTTAGTTTCACCTGTACCTATGCTACGCTTGCCATTGCACCGAGAGTATTTCGCTGCTGTGCAGGCAACTCCCCTGTACGATGAGAGGCTCTATGCATAATCTGCACGACGAGGAAAACACCCTGCGGCTCTATTTCGACGATATTGCTGAGTCCACGCCCCTTTCGAGAGAACGCGAAGTAGAACTGGCCGATCGCATCAAAAATGGCGATATGCATGCCCGCGAAGAAATGATCAGCGCCAATTTGCGATTTGTCGTCGATGTGGCTAAGAAGTACCAAAACCGCGGTTTGTCCCTCTCCGACCTGATTAGCGCTGGCAATCTCGGCCTCATCACGGCGGCCGACCGCTTCGATGGCACCAAGGGCTACAAGTTCATTTCATACGCGGTTTGGTGGATCCGTCAGTCCATTCTCCAAACCCTCGCCGAGCACGTGCGCACTGTGCGCCTTCCTCTCAACAAAGTCAGTTTGCTCAAGGATATTTCCAAAGCCTCGCGCAAATTGGGGCAGCATCGCGCCAGTGAGCCTGACATAGAGGAAATCGCCGCTGAACTTGAAGTCCCGGCCGAAGAGGTTCTAGAGACCATTCTCAGCGCCCGCGCCGTGTGTTCGCTCGACGAATCCTTCACCGACGACGACGAGCGCAGCCTGCTCAACACCTTGGCCGACAATACGGCCGCGGCCCCAGATGCCGATATCCTGAGCGAATCGGCCCGGGAGCAACTCGAGACGGCTTTGGAAACCCTTGAGGAGCGCGAGTTGCGCATTATCAGGCTCTATTTTGGCCTCGACGGCAACGAGGCCCTGACGCTCGAGGAAATCGGCGACATGATGAACCTCACGCGCGAGCGCATCCGCCAGCTCAAAGAGCGGGCGCTCAGTAAGCTGCGCCATCCTTCGCGGCACCAGGTGCTTAAAACGCTAGCTAGCGGTACCTGAAAATTCGCCGGGGGGATACCGAAGCGGTCAAACGGGGCAGACTGTAAATCTGTTGGCTTATGCCTTCGTAGGTTCGAATCCTGCTCCCCCCACCACTAATTAAAAAGGCCGTTCCCAGTAAGGAACGGCCTTTTTTTGTTGCAATATACAAGCGCGTCCTATTGCCCCTCTTCCACGATCCGGTCCAGTTCCACGCTCAAGGCATCAGCCAGCAAAAATCCCGCCCGAGTCAAACGCAATCTCTGGCCTTCGAGCTTGGCGTATCCAACTTTCTCCAGTTCGGCAAAGCGCCTGTTGCTCTGGATGCGGCTGACCTCTTCTTGGGTCAATTCAACACCCTCTATGGTGCGCAAACCCAGCCATAGACGTTCCCTGCGGGCCGTGTCCGGGGCTATGGTCTCCTCCCCTGCGCACGGCGACCGGCCTTGGTGCATAGCGTCGAGATAGGCATTGAGATCTCGCGTATTCCAAAATCGCTTCCCAGAGATGAAGCTATGGGCCCCGAGCCCAACACCTAAGTAAGGAACCCCCGTCCAGTAGCCCCAGTTGTGGCGCGAGCGATAGCCAAGACGGGCGTAGTTCGAAATCTCGTAGTGTTCATAGCCAGCCGTCACTAACCGAGCGTCGGTCCATTCCAAGGTGCGAGCCTGACAGTCGTCCGCGACAGGTTCCAGCAAGCCCTGACGCTGTCGTTGAGCGAAGATCGTACCTTCTTCAATGGTGAGGCTATAGACCGAAAGGTGCTCTGGGGCCAAGGCTATAGCCCGCTCGACACTAAAGTGCCAATCGGCCTCTGAGCCCCTAGGTACATTGGCCACCAAATCCAAGCTCACATTGGCAAAACCAGCCGCTCTGGCCGCTTCGTACGCCCTCTCGACATCGGCTGAGCTATGCTGCCGTCCCAAGTGCCGCAGATCGGCATCACGCAAAGCCTGCGCGCCAATGCTGATGCGGTTGCACCCGAACGCCTTTAGCCTTGCGAATTTTTCGCGGTCAACGGTCCCAGGGTTGACTTCAATCGCAATTTCCGCGTCTGGGTGTAGCCCCAAATGTCGCTGAACTGCCTCAAGCATCTGCCCAATTAACGCCGGCTCGACTTGGCTCGGGGTGCCTCCGCCCAAGAACACAGTCTCCACCGGTCCCGATAAATGGGCCCAAGACTCAATTTCTCGGCATATCGCTTCGGCATATAGGCTGTGGCGGTCTTCTTGGCCGACAATCGTGGCAAAGGCGCAGTAGGGGCAGCGTTGCGGACAAAACGGAACGTGGATATAGAGGCCCAACGCCATTATTTAACTTTTGGGGGATTAAGGGACGCAGAGTCGGTAAGTACGCCTCTTGCTCATAAATCAGGCTTCCATTTTGAGCGCGGCCAAAAACGCTTCTTGGGGAATTTCCACCTTCCCGAACTGCTTCATACGCTTCTTGCCTTCCTTCTGCCTTTCGATCAATTTGCGTTTGCGGGTCACATCGCCGCCGTAGCACTTGGCCGTCACATTTTTACGGAATGGCTTAACAACCTCGCGGGCGATCACCTTACTCCCCACTGCCCCTTGGATGACCACCTCGAACATCTGTCGTGGGATTAGTTCCTTGAGCTTAGTACAGAGCTGCCGGCCCCACTCATAGGCCTTGTCGCGATGGATGATCACTGAGAGCGCGTCCAGTGGCTCGCCATTAATCATAATATCAAGCCTAGACAGTTGGCCGGCCCGCATCTCCAGATGCTCGTAATCGAATGACGCATAACCCCGCGACACCGACTTGAGGCGATCATAGAAGTCGATCACCACTTCGGCCAAAGGCATCTCAAAACTCAGAATAGCCCGGCTGCCATCGAGATACTCGGTATTGCGGTAGCTCCCGCGCCGGTCTGTGCAAATTTTCATCACCGCGCCGATATAATCCCTCGGCACTAAGATCTGAACGGCGAGAATCGGCTCGCGCACCTCGTCGATCTCAGCGGCAGGCGGCAACAAGGAAGGGTTGTCAACATCGATTAGCTCCCCGTCCTTGGTCAGAATCTCGTAGAGCACATTGGGGAGGGTCGTGATGATTTCAACCTGGTACTCGCGGTCGAGGCGCTCCTGGACGATCTCCATGTGCAGAAGACCTAGGAAGCCGCAGCGAAAACCAAAACCCAACGCTGGCGAGGTCTCCGGCTCATAGGAGAACGCGGCGTCGTTGAGCTTGAGCCGCTCTAAAGCGTCGCGCAGCACCTCGTATTCCTCTGGGATAACGGGATAAAGGCCGCTGAAAACCATGGGTTTGAGCGGTTGGTACCCAGGTAACGGCTCTACTTCCGCCTCTGCATAAACGACCGTGTCACCAACGTGAGCCTCGGCTAGCTCTTTGATTCCAGCGATGAAATAGCCGACTTCGCCAGTCTCAAGTGCTTGAGCTGGCACCCGGTTTAAGACCAAGTGGCCGACTTCTTCGACTTCGTAGAGCCGTCCAGTGGAGTAGAAGCGAATTTTCTGCCCCTTGTGGATGCGTCCATCAACGACTCGGATAAAGCAAATTACACCTCGGTACTGGTCGTAGAGCGAATCAAAAATCAGTGCTCGCAACGGCTCCTGCTGACACCCGGCCGGCGGTGGTATGCGATCGACAATAGCTTCCATCACCTCCTCGATCCCAACCCCCTCTTTGGCGCTGATTTGCAAAATATCCTCGGCTTCCCCTCCCAGAAGATCAAGCACCTGTTGCTGCACTGCCTCGACCTGAGCTGCGGGCATGTCGATTTTATTGAGCACCGGGATGACGACCAAGTCGCTGTTTAGCGCCAACAGCAAATTGCTTACGGTCTGGGCTTCCACTCCCTGTGTGGCATCGACGACCAATATCGCCCCTTCGCAGGCCGCCAAACTACGTGACACCTCATAGGTAAAATCCACGTGTCCCGGCGTGTCGATCAAGTTGAATTGATATATCCTATCGTCGGCTGCCTGATAGTGCATTCGCACGGCGTGGGCCTTGATTGTAATGCCCCGCTCGCGCTCTAAATCCATGCTATCGAGTACCTGCTCCTGCATCTGCTTGGCTGTTAGGGTTGCAGTTTTTTCGAGCAGGCGGTCCGCTAGCGTTGATTTGCCGTGATCAATATGGGCAATGATGGAGAAATTGCGAATCTGTGCGATACTCATAAAATTGCCGATAAGGTTAGTGCGAAGGACTCGACGAGCAGTCAGGATCCGCGCTGGCGATATAAGCTCTCGTCAACCACGCTAGCCATTTGTCTCACATCTAAGGGGAGGGCGAGAAAATCCTTGATCTCGTGGCTTGTGGCGAGCGGGTTGCTCAAAACAGCGGCGTAGTTGACATAGAGCACCTCCATTTGCGGGTGCTCGGCCAACCATTGTTGCACTGCACTCAAATGCCGACCGAAGGCGTCGGCCATCGCAGCGTCGGAAACCCGGTCACAGGGCTGTCCTCGCCGCGCCAACATCGCCCGCTGCGAAGCCAAAATCTCGTCCATTTTCCGAAGGGCAAACACGACTTTATATGGCCTGTTAGGCGGCAATTGGTCGAGCAATTGGGATATGACCTTGACAGCTTTACCCCTCGCCGATTCGAGCCATGTAGTATCTTTTCCTAGCTGCTTGACCTTCTCGAACTCGTAATATCCCCCGGGATTGTCGGCGTCGGCCTCGCGGATACCGTCTGTTAGGGGCGGCAATCCGCCCGCAGCCAACATCTTCATCAGCATCGAGGTGCCAGAACGGGGCAGACCAGACACAATAGTTATGTACTCGTCCGGCTGTGGAAGTGAGGTCAAATGAGAATACAAAGTAGAGAAAGACAGGCCACAGCATAATACGACACACGCTCCCAAAGCCTAGCTCCGGAAGCGTGTGTCGTATACTGTGCTACATGTGTATGAATCAATTAAAAGACCAGACGTCCACGCAACAGAAGTCCATGCGAGGCACCCGCCATGCGCTGCCAGCGCGAACTCTCGAGGCTCACCGACATCGACGAATCCACCTCAAAGCGCGTACCTAAGCGCAACTGCATGCGCTCTGGCGCTTGCGTCATCCCGCTGTATACAGTGTATACTCCCCGACCGCCAAGTGCGGCTAAACCGTAGCCGACCTCGGCTCTGAGCTGGCCTCGTGCGTTCGCAACACCCCGGTCCGCTATCTCGGCTACACTGCGTTCCCACAGCGTCAGACTGTTCGCCTGCGTGCCATAGGTTGGCATCACCCGCAACGACAACCCTCGACCATTGGTGCCAGCCGAGCGCTGGAGCAGTAGATGCGCACCCCATTCTTGGTATTCGACCGTGTCGTCGCCGTCACTTACCAGACTCCGCGCCATAGCTTCCAGTGTGAAGCCGCCTCCCTCATAGCGCAGGCCACCGCCAACTTCTACGCCGGCCCCGGTCAGTCCGTCGCCGCCATCTTGGCGCAGAGCAACCTCTAACTCGGGTGTCACCTGCCCATCCATACCCGCTTCGTAAGCATGGGAGGCTTTAAGTGCCAGCCTCAAGCGGTTAGCACTCACGGTCTGTTCGGCAATCCGGTTTCCACCCTCGCCAACATCGAGAGCTCCACCCTCGACTTCGACTTGGGCAACTGTGGCCGCAGCCTTGATCCGCAACTGAGTCGGCCCGCTGGCGAGCAAGTCACCGCTAGCCCCTACACTTGCAGTCCGCAGCGACGTATCGCTCGACTGCTGGCCTACAGTCCCCTGTTCGTCGTCAATATCGAGGTTGCCGCGCCCTAAGCCCGCCGTCAACCATACCCCCAACCGCCCTGGCGAGAACCCGACGTACGGATGCAGGCTCAACATGCGAGTCTCATAGGTACCGTCGACTCGCTCTTCACCGAGCAACGGGGCGGTATAATCGAACGCTCCTTGGGCCCAAGACAGCGCCAAACCGGTTAGCATTTCGGCACCTGGCCGGGCGTCCAAACCAATCTGAGCACGGCTTAGGTTGCCCTCCCAATCCAGCGAACCGTCGTCGCTAGACATTTGGCCGTAATCTCCCCGGCCCCAGAATGTAGGACTGCCGGGACAAACAATGCATCCTCTACCGAAACCGAACGGAACTGCGAAGGACGAGCCATTCACAACCTGTGACATATTGACCGGGCGATTCTCAAAGATCCGGCCGGATTGAATCATGTCGTGAAGGGCAGACTCAGCGGCGAAGCTAAAAGACCTATTCACATCGCCGGCTCTGTCCATATGCTCAAGGCGATTTTCGATGGCGCGATTCGTTCCATCGGCAATAGCCAATGCGTACTTGGACAAGATCTGTTCGTTGAGCTCCGCAAAACGGTCCGTAGCCGATTCTTCCACTCGAACCTCGAAGCTAAGGATAGCTGCGTCCTCAGCAGTCATATTGTCGTCGGAATCGTGGGCCGTGTACGTCAACGTATACGTTCCGACCTCCGTCGGTGTGCCCGAAAGCATCGGCGACATGGGGTTGGGGTCAAACGTCAGACCCGGCGGCACGTTATCTAGGGTATACGTCAACTCTCCAAACACGACCTCGCCGTCCGGACTTAGCGAGAGCAAGTTGCCGCCCGAAGCCAAGGGCAACACCAAGTCTTCAATCGCCTCACCATCTATGTACGTCTGGTTGGCCACGTCCCCGCTAAAGCTGGGCGCGCCATCTACCGTTATGTGAAAGGTCAACTCAGCCGAATCGCCATCGATATCCTCCACCTGGTAAACCAAGCGATACACGCCAGTGTGCGTCGGCGTGCCCGAAAGCGTCCGAGACGCAGCGTCGAAGCTCAGACCCGGCACATTCATATCTAAAGTATATGTCAAGTCGCCGTTGCCGCCCGAAGCCGCAGGGAATTCCCACGAATCCATCGCCTCATTCTGACGCAAGATTCGATCCTCAATGACCGCGTCAAAAAAGGTAGGATTACCGTCGACTGTCAGGAAGAAGCTCAACTCAGCCGAATCGCCATCTTCGTCTTCCACCCGAAACGTCAACTCATATCCCTCGGCGGGATGCGACACATGAAGCTCCGGCGTACCCGAAATCGTCCGCGACGCGGCATCAAACGCCAGACCCGGAGGCAAATTCTCCTCACTCAAGCTATAGGTCAACTCGCCGTTACCGCCCAAAGCCGCAGGCAACTCCAACGGAGCCATCTCCTCCCCTTCAGGAATCCACTGATTCGTAATAGATCCCTCAAAGAAGGGCATACCATTTACTGAGATCGTGAAGGTCAACGGGGCCGGCTCTTCGCCATCGACATCCGCCACCCGATACGTCAACGCATAACCCTCGGGAGAATACGACACATTAGGCGACAATTCACCCGAAATCGTCCGAGCCGTGGGATTAAACGCCAGACCCGGAGGTAACTCCCCTTCCAAGGTATATGTCAACGCCACATTCCCACCAACCGCCTCCGGCAACTCCAAGCTCACTGCCTCGCCCGCCGTGTACTGCTGGTCTTCTACGACCTGATCGCCGAAGCTAGGTATGCCATTCACTGCAATCGTGAAGCGCAACGTCACAGCATCGCCATCAACATCGGCCACCCCATACGTCAACGCATACCCCTCGGCAACATACAAGTAATCGGCCGGCAGCGTACCTGAAATCGTCCGAGCCGCGTCATCAAACGACAGATCCGGCGGCAACTCCCCTTCCAAACTATACGTCAACGCGCCATTCCCACCTGCCGCCTCCGGCAGACCTAAGCTCACCTCATCGCCTGCCTCGTATAGCTGGTCTTCTACGACCTGAGCGCCGAAGCTAGGCATACCATGCACCACGATCGTGAACTCCAAAGCAGCGGGACCATCGCCATCCTGATCCGTCACCTGATACGTCAACGCATAGCCCTCGCTCTCAG
>JAPPEG010000280.1 GCA_028875345.1 Gemmatimonadota bacterium | reverse complement strand
TCAACGAGGAGACTGGCTACTTTCACCAGGTCCCCGGCTGGCATTTGAACTGCGCCGTGGTCGGTGCCGTGCTCGCGGAGCTTTCACTCAGATCGCGCATCGACACGGACATGGAATCCCTGTTACTCGTGGACCAGACAGAAACGGGCAACCCCGCTTTAGACTCCATTCTGCAAGAAATTGCCAGCGAACCCGTTCAACGGAACGCCCAGTACTGGATTGAACGGCTCGCTCCCCATGCGGAGTCGGTCATTGATTTGACGCTGGACCGCTTAGTTGACCTGAAGATCCTCGATCACCACGACGGCGGGTTCTATACGCTGGCTCGTTCCGGCTGGCAGACGGAACTGTATAGCAGCTCTATAGAAGATACGGCAGGTGAGTTTATCAAGTTGCGTATCATGCGGTATATCTTTACCGACGCGATACCCAATCCGCGAGACATCATCATTATCTGCCTCGTCAATACCTGCGACGTCTTTCGTTTTATATTCCAGCTCGACGACGAGGCGGAGGGGCGCATCGAGTTCATCTGCAAGATGGACCTGATCGGCCGCTCCCTCGCCTCTGCGGTCTCTCAGAACCTCGCCGGCCCAGCCCTTCGACGTCCTGCCCTTGCCAGGAAGATTCCGACGGTTTCGCTGCCCAAGCTGCTGCTGAACCCGCATAGTCGAGACGGCAACCTGAACGCGCTCTTCGGGAACCTTGCGGAGGAGTACGGTCCGGTGTTCCAGATCCGCCCTCCCTTCTCGGAGCCCATGACTTTCCTGGCCGGACTCGAGACAAACCGCTGGGTACACAAGCGCGGGCGCATGTACCTGAGAGCCAGGGACTACTTCAGCGACTTCGAGAAGGTCTACGGCGCGTCCGGCGTCCTGCCCGCCCTAGACGGAGCCGATCACTTCCGGCTTCGCAAGTCCCTGTCGCCCGCCTATTCTGCCGCGAGGCTGGGAGGACAGCTGGACCAGCTCTACAATCGGGGGCGCAAGTACATGGCGAGCTTGACGGTTGGGGACTCATACCGCGCCACGTCCATGTGCCGGGAGATGGTGAACGCCCAGCTCTCCCCACTGTTAATAGGCGTCGATACCCAGGACCTCATGGACGACCTGATGGCGTACAAGGAACGGGCCCTCAGCGTACACATCGCCAAGCTCCTGCCTAGATTCACGCTGAACACCCCGGGCATGAGACGCCGGGCGAAAGTCTTGGACACACTGATGCAGCGGGTCCAGAACATCCATACCCCCGCCCAACGAGCGGACAGCCCACGGGACCTAGTGGACGATTACCTCAGCCTGCACGCGAGCGACCCGCAGTTTCTCCCGGAGTCCAACCTGCGGTTCTCCTTTTCCGCGGCCTTGATTGCCAGCGTGTACCTCGGCGATACGTTCAGCCTCGTAGTCTACGCCATGGCGTCGCAGCCCGACCTCTACGCCAGAATCCAGGCCGAAGCAGATGCCCTGTTCGCCAAGGGAGACCCCGAGAAAGAGGATTTCACCCCCGCCAACATCGACGTTACCCACCGCTTCCTCATGGAGTGCATGCGCATGTACCCGATCGTCTCCATGTCCATTCGGAACGTGATGAATACGTGCGTGGTCGAGGACTACGAGCTGCCCGTAGGGGAACGGATCCACATTGCCATGACCGCCACGCATTACATGAGCGAGGTCTTTCCCGACCCCTACAAGTTCGACATCGACCGCTACCTGCCGTCGCGCCATGAGCATCGCAGCCCCGGGTACGCCCCGTACGGGCTGGGCACGCACAAGTGTCTCGGCACCCGGTGGATGGAGCTGCACTTGGCGGCCAACTTGCTGATGCTGGCGCACTACTTCACGATTGAGGTGTCGCCAGCAAAGTACAAGCACAAGCTCCGTTTCAATCCGTTCCCCTCGCTGAAACCGAGCAAGAAGCTGAAGTTCCGTATCTCCCAGCAGAGACGGGAGCTGTTCACCTGACGACTTGGCTCCTTGTGGAGCCAAGAGGAAACACCACGAAATGCGGCTGTGCAAACTCTCGAGAGAGCTGAGAGATGCGTACCGGGGATCGGGCGTCGCACGTCGAGTGCAGCACTTCGACGGCTGGCTCGACCGGGCGGCACTGGAGCCCGGTGGCGCCGGCGGGTACGATCACGCGGAAACAGTGAAAGACTATTACGACCTTTGCAGCGGGTTCATGGTGTGGGGCTGGGGCCAGTCCCTGCACTTCGCGCCCCTCACGCCTTATGAGAGTCTGGAGGAGTCCAAGGTCCGGCATCAGCGGCTGATGATTTCCAAGTTGGAGCTGCAACAGGGTATGACGGTGGTCGACGTTGGTTGTGGAGTCGGTGCCCCCATGCGCCGCGTCGTCCGTGAGGCTGGTGTCAGGGTTGTAGGAATCAACATCAATGAGATCCAGTTGGAAGAGGCGAAGAGGTTGAACGCCGAGGCGGGGCTTGATCACATGGTCGATTTCGAGACGTGCAGCTTCATGGACATGAGCACCATCGAGGACGACACCTTCGACCGGGGTTATGCCATAGAGTCAACGTGCCATGCACCGGACAAGCAACGCGCCTTCGAAGAGGTATTCCGCGTGCTGAAACCCGGGGCCCTGTTCTGGGGGCAGGAAATGTGTCTGACGGGCAAGTTCGATCCGAAGGACGACCGGCATCGGGCCATCAAGGAGGATCTCATGCGCGGCATTGCGCTGAGGGACATCGCCACCTTCGGGGAAGTGAATCACGCGCTCGAAGCCGCGGGATTCCAAGTCATGGAAGGGATGGACCGGGCGATCCAGGAAGGACCCTCCACACTTTGGTATAAACCCATGGAGAGTCGCCATGGGACGGTCGGAAACGCCTTGCGCAGGCTTCCGTGGGGCCGTAAAGCGGCCATCACAGGATCGAAGCTGGCTGAAGTACTGCGGCTCTTTCCGAAGGGCTCCGCGGAAGTCATCCGACTCTTGGATCGGACCGCGGAGGCTTATATCGCGGGCGGCAAGTCGGGTATCTTTACGCCGCTGTACTGTTTCTTGGCTCGCAAGCCTCTTTAGGCCCCCCTGGCGCACCTTCGCGCGGGACCCTCAAGCCAGGGTCCTCTCCGGAACCGCCAGCCGTACAGGATGCGCCCGTAGTGGTTGAACACGCGCTTTGCTGCGGGATCGTCGATGTTGCTTTGGCCTCTTGTCCTGCGCCTAGTCGGCGATCGAGTCCTCACTTCCCGTCGCAATCTTCAGATCGGGATAGAACTGCCGACAATAGCGGCGGTATTTCCCTATGGGGCCGTCCGCCCGGCACAACCTAGGGAGAGTTTGGTACCGCTTCCGTTCCCAGATCACTACATCCTGCAGGACATCCCGTTTTTGCTGTGAAAGCAGAATGTAATTCATCAGCCTTTGGCGCAACTTCATCGGCAGGAAACCCAGACCCGTGATGAATCGCCGGGGCTTGCGGATTTCCCGCAGTTGGCTGACCAGTACAAGATCGATGAGGGTGCCGTCAATAGGTGTAAGGAGTACCCACAATCTCGCATTCATATCAATGGTTTTCTCGTGGATTTCGACTAAGGAATAGCCGAGTCCATAGATATGAGTAACGGCCGAAATGTCGTACACGAGGTCTTTTATACCCAGGATCCTGCGAACGCGTTTGAAGTCGAAGCAACTCTTCAGGTAGGCACCATCTACTGTTACCGAACCAACCGGATTCACATTGTCGTAGCCGTGTACGTAGCGCAGGTGCCCAAAGTCCACGGAGTTCTCAGCCGTTTCTTGGGGATGGCCGCGGAACCGAAGGGTGCGGAATCCCGGTTCTCCCCACTCAGCATCGGTGAGCGGGTCATCGGGAAGATCCCACTGCACCGGCCGACCGCCACTCCCATACCAAGCGAAGACCAAGCCGAGGATCTCCCGCGTCTCATATACTTTCAGTTTCGCGGCTTTGGGGGCCGGGGCGTTCGGCGTGGCCACGCATTGGCCGGTCGTATCGAACTCGAATCCGTGAAAGGGACAAACAAGGCACCCATCGCGTACGATACCGCCGACCGTCGGTCCCAGATGCGAGCCAAGGTGTGGACACATCGCGTCGGCCACGCAGATGTGGCCTTCCCCGTCGCACCAAGCGACGATTTCTTCTCCCATCCAAGTCTTCTCGATCAGTTTTTCTCTCAGTAGGGCCTTGCGTGTCGTTACGAAAAACCACCCTTCCGGGAATGGTGGAAGTGTATCCATGATGCTCCTAGCCGGCCGTTGTTTATTCATTACTATAAGTATAATATCTACACTATGTACTAATGGGACAATTCGGCTTTCAGTTTGCAACATAGCGCAGGCTGGAACCACCATTTCTTGACGATCTTCTTTTCATCGATTCTGCTGATCGGATTGTAGGTCACCAAACAGGAGTTCGCTTTCGTAACGTATCGACGAGAGAATGTAGCGTTCCAAGAACGTGGGTTTGTCGAGGATGCTCAAAGTCTGGTTCGCATTGCACGCGAAGATCACCTCGTCGAAAACCTCCTCGACGCCGTCTCCGTCTCGACCGGGAGCGGGTCAGTCGGCCAAACCAGTGCAGGCACCTCAAGATGCGTTGGAACTTTGCAATTTCGGCCTGCAACTCGCGTCTGATGTCAGAGTCGAAATCGTGGGCGTAAACACGGTCGTGGTATTTCACACTATAGCTGAACCGGGTATCGATCAATTCGATGCCAAACTTGCGCATCAACAACAGGATGTGCTGATATACCGAGGGAATCCCTTTAAACGGCGATCTTCGACAGCGAAATATGCCCCTTGAAACAGAGGTCCACGTCGCTGGCGGGTTGTCGCCAGCGCTCCTGATAGATTCCGGTGTATAGAAAGTCATCGTCGGTCTGCGAGAAGGTGGTTCTGTGGGGGCTTGGGTCCACCGGGGCGCGTTTCGTTTCCAAGCACGTCCGGTTGTGTTCGGGATGGGGCAGATTCACATTCAGAAAGTATCCGGCTTCCAGCGTCCCGTTCAGTACGTCGTCCAAAATCGGCCGCAGCCGTTCGGCGGCCAGCGGCCAATCGATCAAACGACCCTTTACGGTATAGTGAGACAAGGCGACGGCCTTGCAACCGTGAATAGCAGCTTCCCTAGCGGCAGCTACCGTGCCGGATTCGTACACATCCACCCCAAGATTGCCGCCGTGATTGATCCCAGAGAGCACCCAGTCCCCGTCGGACGCTAGGCAGTTGAGCGCCAAACGGGAACAGTCGGCCGGCGTGCCCCATATCCGATAGCGTTCTTCCGTCAGTTTATCGACGCGAATGGGCCTATCGGTCGTCAACTGATGTCCAATGCCGGACTGAGGCTCGGCCGGCGCGACAACGACGACCTCGCCCCACCGCGACGCTAGACGGACTAGGGTCCGTAGGCCCTCTGCTTTGATGCCGTCGTCGTTGGTGACGATCAGTTTCACTGTGGTCTATTTGCTCTCAGAAATCCAGTACGGATTTGACCGCCGCTGTGGTGCGGTCATCATAATCATTGGCGGATTGCGGTTCTATTCTAGCCATGGGAAGCACTCCTTGGCTACATATTCGGCAGCTTCACGATCACGGTCATTGCCGTTCCACAGATCGAGATACGTGATGATCGGACTGGTACAAAATATGCCTAGCGCTGGCTCAATGGCGTCGTCGAACAGACTCTCATCATTGGGGATGTGCAGGACGACATTTGCTCCTTTTGTGACAGATGTTAGTTTCAACGCTTCTTGCAAAAATTGAGCACCAGATTCATCAGCATAGAAAGTATGTGTGCCGTCCCGTCCAAAGGGCGCGAACCATTGGGCGGCGGAATGCAACGAGTAGATCGCACGCGGGCACTGCGGATTAAGTGCTCCCGACAATCGCTCGTCGAGCTGCTTGCCGTGGAGATGCGTGTATCCGGTGATGCCATGGCCGGATGGACGGCGATAGTTCTCACGCCACGTTTTTAAGAGCGCATCCGGCTGGACGAGGACAACGCCGTCAGCCCGTTTTTCGATCCATTCCCGTTCAAGCAGAGCTTTGCGAACATTGCTCACATGGCCAAGGCTCGCATTGGCTTTTTCGGCCAAGTCGGTGACGCGCCATGCGCGGTCTGGATCGCGCAGCATAACGCGCAAGATAGCGGCCGCCTTCGGGTTGAAGATCGAACGCAACGCGCGGCTTTCGGCTTTCGGCTTATCGGCGACGGCTCGATCAATATAGACACTATCGAAAGCGAGATGGGCGTTCCCGAAAAGATCGAGATAAGCGACATTGTGATCGGTGCAGATCGCCCGCGACTCTGGGGACAGATAGGGACTGACAAGCATCGGAATCAAACGCTGGCCGACATCCGCGCGATTGGATTGATCCACATGCGCCACATAGTCTCTAAGGTGATAGATCGCGGAACGGACAAAGCGCGGTGCTCCATTCGGTTTCACCTCGATGATGAGCGCATAGTTGACGCCGCCACGGCTTAAAGCGATCCGTAAGTCGATTTGGTCGCGTCCAATATGCTCCTCATAATCGACCGAGCCGATCTCCAAATTCGGCACGTAGTCGATCAGGTCGCGGACAGCGTTCGCGGCTGCGATCTCTAGCTCTTTCACTATTTCATCGGATTTCATCATTCGATGAAAATAATGGTTTGAGTGAAAAAATCAAGAAATTTCACTTAAATAGATGTTTTCACCAAACAATGAAAATGCTGATTTGAGTGAAAGCTATCAATCTCTATCACTCTACCGCCGGGAGCCGGGACAGGTTACATTCTATAAATGATTGTCCGCTTTCGACACAACGTTCTCCAGATGAAGAACCCGCCCCATCCGGGACTATCCATCCGTCATGACTGTCTAGAGCCGTTAGGGCTAACCGTGACAGAAGCAGCAAAAAAACTTGGAGTCAGCCGGAAGCAGCTATCCAATGTAGTGAATGGTCATTCGGGGATCTCGCCGCAGATGGCGATCCGCCTCGACAAGGCATTCGGCGGCGGAGCGAACACATGGTACCGGTTGCAAGCGGCCTATGACTTAGCCCAAGCGATGAAACAGGTCAACCAAATCAAAGTCGAGCGGCCATCGACGGTAGCGTAGGCAGACAAGCGGGGGAATACGCGCCCCAGCCTTGATACTCAGACCTCTTTTTGGCGTTGTTGGACTTCTAGTGACGCCATATCGCACTCTTCCAACAGCAAGGTATCGGTATCGGACCGAGCCGCCTGTTCAATCTCTTCGTCGGTGAGGCTATCCAGCCTCTTCAGATTCGTCCGGTTGCGCATTTTGCCAGTATAATTTTTGTTCATTGGTACGTGTCCTCCGCGCTGAACCTAAAAGAAAAACGTGGCGATCCCCAAATAGAGCCGCAGAGACAAGCCATCATTGAGCGTCGTGATCAGCGGCCCCGAAACCACGGCCGGATCAATCTCGAGGCAGCGAAAAACCAACGGCACCACAGCACCCATCACCACCAGCCTAAACGACCAGATCGAAAGGTAAATCGGCTATATCACGGAGGCGATCACCTGCCACCATTGTCTCCAAAGACTCTTGCACAGCTTCGTTTCCACTATTCTTGGCGACCTGAATAAGTTCATTAAGGCCGAAATGGTAGACACAGTCAATATCACCGGTCCCTAATGCCAGAGATGCAATCCGTGTCGGCATCGGTTCGGCCGTCACCACAACTATATGGGGGGTGTGCCCTTTGCGGTTCCGGATCAAGTTCAAGCCTTCCGTACGGGCATTCTGTGACCGATCACTGCGGAGTGTCAACTTACATGAAATACTAGCATGCAATATCGGAGTAGGGATCTGATGATTCGTCTGACGTAACGGCGTTAAGGACGCTATATCTTTCTGAGTCACAATATCGTTATACTCGTTGATCCTCTCATCCGTAACAGGTCTGCGCGCAACAAGGACATCCGGTTTGACTACATAATCACCCAGCGCTGTATGAACATCCTTATTTTTCTGGATCAATTCCTTCAGCGTGGCTAAATGCCGATATTGGACAAATTCCGAGATATCGCTATGGACAGAATAGATCCAATCGGCTGGACGCAGATGAGCAAGGATCTCCATGGCCGATTGAACATAGTCTCTGACGGCTGTTTCGAACTTACTGCCAGCAGTCTGGCCGCTGATTGGGCTAGGGCTAACGGGATAACCGAATGCATTAATAACATTACTTGCCAACGAGCAACTGAGATTGCTACTGGTATCGGCAATACTAGGCGTTCGACCAAGCTTCAAGAATATCGCTTCTATACAGACTGTCCGTTGAAATTGCTCACGCAGTTTTACGATTTCATCCATTAGATCTCAGCCTTTGTGGGTTTGATGTAGCCGATTACATACTCTTGATGCATACGCTGTTGAATCTGAGAAGACTGATTGAGCGTAGCGCCAGCCGGGAGCATGCGACGGTTTCTGTCCAAATTTCTGATCCCGATAGCGGGAACATCAAACCCTATCGCGCGTCCGATGTCGGCTAAACAATGACCCGTTTCGGTATCGCGCCCACGCATGACGGAACTTCCTACTACTACAATTGCGGCCTTCCCAGGCCTGAGAACGCGATACATCTCACGTAGCACACGGGTCATCTCGGAGTAATACCGGTGTAATACTTTACCTTTTTTGGCATCGAGCTTGGCAACTTCCTCTACTACTTTAAGAGTATCAGAAGGCAGGTCGTCTAAAACCACACCAGCGGTTGATTCTCCACCAATCGTTTGGCTCCGCCTTTTGCCAAGATCATTCACCGAAAATCCCATCCAGACCAGAGAAAATTTGTGGGCGCGCATATAGTCAATCGCGTTGGACGCATATGGTGGAGAGGTAACAATCAAATCAATGCAATCGTCGGATAAAGGTAATCTCTGCGCATCACCATATTCGATAACGGGTTGTAGATAATCAGGCTCCGGGAGTGGTAGATTGGCGATATTTCTATGAAATCGATCAGAAAATTCGTTAAATACTGACCGTAGTTTCTTTGATACGAATTGGAGCCGAGAGCGCTGCTGATGTAGTTGTTCTTTTCCCCACAGAAGATCACCTTTCATATTGTATATAATCTTCGCTCGGTGTGGTCGGGTGTGGGCTAAATCGAGCGCCAAAGAAACACCACCTGACTTCGTGATGATAATCGCGGAGAATACGATTTCGAAAAATGCCACCAGAGCTTCGGCGGAACTCAACTGAGTATCGGATTCATCCGAGATTTGACGAATCTCTTTCATGAGTACGCAGAGATCGCTCTGGGTCTCTTTGTCAAACCAATACTCTACAAACTTGGCGGTACTGACGTCCCAATCTTGACGATATTCCTCTCTTAGTAGATGACGTTGATCATGAGACAGTAGGTGCGCCTTGGTAAGGATTGCATTACCTGCTTCCAGTACTTTCCGCTTATCGAGCGGTGTTGTCTTTACCTTTGTGATCCGAATGGCCAAGGGGTCTGTGTCAAAACCGATAGGCTGGCGTTTTGCCAATAATGCTTCGACCAGTGTAGTGCCGGACCCCATCATAGGATCAAGCACCGCATCTCCAGGTTCGGTCAACGCGGTGATGAATTTCTGGGGCAGTTGAGGCGGATATTTTGCTGGAAATGAATGAAATTGATGTGACGCATAGTTGCTGTTGGCCGAATGGAAATCGAGATCCTCGGCGAGCAGCGTGATAAGTTTTTCACGGATCGTGCTTGGCATAATGGCTGGTGATCTGGGAAATAGAGAAAGCTGCCTAGGTTGCATAACTAACGTATCCAGTAAAATAAGGCCCTTTGGGGGATTCTCTGTCAAGGCGCTGAGCGCATTGCAAAGATGCCGGTACCACTGCAATTTGCGGGCCACCGGTTCCCACCTCTGATACACTTGTATGAACTCACTCTATAAATGGGTTGGGTAGTATACAGGAGTGTGAAGATTAGCTCACATGCACTGTCCTCAATAATTGCGTTGGATCGCACAGGTAAAATGTGAGGCGCTAAGCGCATGCAAGGGTCAGGTAAAACCCCGATGATCGTTTGCAAAACCTCAAGAGTGTCCGGAGTACGGTTTGTTTTCTGTCAGCCCATCTCAAGATCAACCCGCTACTAAGCGAGAGAATACACCGCTACCACTCCACCCTTACAAGAAAAACGCCGCAATCCCAAAATACAGCAGCAGCGACAACCCATCGTTGAGCGTCGTAATCAGCGGCCCCGAAGCCACAGCCGGATCGACCCCAATGCGGCGGAAAATCAACGGCACCACCGCACCCATCGCCGCCGCCAACACCACCGCCGCCAACATCGCCGCTCCCACGCATCCCCCCAAAAGCGCATCACCAGTCCACCAGCTAGCCACCCCCCAAGACAGAACGCCCAGAATACCCCCCAAACCCAAAGCCACCCGCAATTCGCGTCCCACCAAACCCCATTGCCCTTGGCCAATAGCCAAGCTGCGCACAGTCACCGTAGCAGTCTGAATACCCGTATTGCCGCCCATAGCCATGACCGCCGGCACGAAAAAAGACAGAGCAATAACCTTAGAAAGGGTGTCGTCAAACCCCTCAATCACCGCGCCCGCAAGCAAAGTGCCCCCCAAGCAAACCAACAGCCACGGCAGCCGCAGGCGCACCACGCCCGCGGCCGGGCGATCCGTGCGCTCCTCCGAGGAAATGGCCGCCATCTCGTACATATCCTCGGTGGTCTCCTCTTCAATGACATCGAAGATGTCATCCACAGTCACTACCCCCACCAAGCGCCCCGCATCATCGACCACCGGCAGTACCAACAGATCGTACTCGGCGAAGATATAGGCGATCTCCTCCTGGTCCATATCGCTCCGCACCGCAATCGGACTGCGATTGGCCAAGGTGCCAACCGGGGCGTCGGCCGCGGCCAACAACAACCGCTTGAGCGGCACCAAGCCACTCAGCAGCCCCTCTTGGTCGATCAAATAGAGATAGAACACCTCGTCTTCGTCTTCGGCCCAAGCCCGCACCTGCTCTATGGCCTCGGCTGCGCTCATATCCTCGGACACGGCGATAAAACGCGAGGTCATCAGCCCGCCAGCCGTGTCCTCGGGATGGGCCAACAACTCTCGCACCTGACCCGCTTTCTCGCCTCCTAGCAAATCGAGAACTTCGGCGCTTTGCTCCTCAGACAGGTCACCCAACACATCGGCCGCATCGTCGGGAGCCATTTCATCGACCAATCCCGACAAATCGTCCGCAGGTATATCCTCGGCCACCTCGCGCAGGACATCCGCGTCCATCTCAGCCAGGACCGCAGCGGCCAACGGCTCGGCCAAAGTCTGCAATGCTACGGGTTGCTCCTCATCGTCTAGATGGCGGAACAAATCAGCCAAGTCCGCAGGATGATGGTCGTTGAGAATGAGACGCAGGGTGCCTAAATCTTCGGCCGCAAAGGCTTCTTGAACCATGCGCCGGAGAGCGTCTCGTCGCTCCTGCACTTCCCCTTCGGCCAAGACTTCCTCTGGCGAGGAAGGCGGTATATTCGTCAAGCGATTCTCCTTTCTCGCCTGCTAATCGCTTGCTTTAGCCGCTCGACGCCGGTGCCGTGCGCTGCCACTCCATCCACTCGGTAAGCTCGCGCTGAGTCTCGTCGAAACGAGAGCGCACCGCCGGTGGGAACACATAGTGATTCACATTGCCTTGATTCCCGGCCAGCAGTTCCCGCATCGCCGGGTTGTAGGTAGCGTCGATGTAATTGAAATAGAGGTTCGTGCGCTGGCGGGAAGAGCTTTTGGTTGCGCCGGTGTGGAGCAGCGTCTCCGAGAACATGACCATATCCCCCGCCTTGCCGGTGACCCGCACGGCCCCGGGCAAATCGCGGCTCCGGTACTCGGCCATGGGCAGGTCGATCTCCGACTTGTGCGCCCCGGGCACCACCGTTAGGCAGCCATCTTCCTCACCATTGTCCGTCAGAAAGTACACACAGTTCAACATGCGCGTGCGGATCTGCCCTCGGCGCACAGTGTAATCATCCGGATTTAGCCCCCGGTGCCACCCACCCCAAGGCGTGCCCTTCGTCTTCTCAATGGCCCAAGTGTTGACGAGTTGGGGATGCTGCATCCAACGCCGCAAGCGCTCCACCACCGGCGCAAAGCTGATGACCTCGTCGAACGCTTCCGTCCACAGTGGTAGACCGTTGATCCGCCGCTGGCCTTCCGAAATCTGCACTGTCGTCTGCCCACGAACCCCGTCGTGCAGCCAAGGGTCATCGTATTTGCTCTCGAACAGCCGCTCAAGCTCTTCGAGGTAGCGCCGACAGCGCTCGGCGTCAAAGACGTTCCGCAGCATGAGAAAACCCTGTGCGTCGAACTGGAAATCTTCTGCCAATGCGAGTTCGTTCATAATCATTCCTCTCCAGACTCTTGCCCTAGTGAGCGAGCCAGCATCAGGACTTAGTTCTGGTGCGCTACATTCACTTATTCACTGTATATCGTCAAATATTAAAAAGGCGGGACTGGAGAAGGAGAAGGCTGCGCTACTGGTCGTCAGCAGCCTGTCAGCCAGCGAACGGGATGCCTAAGCTTCGTGCGGTGTGAGTCGTGTCCTAACGCCCTCATCACTTGACGAGGACCATGGTTCGCGTTGACTGCAAGGTTTCCGTCGTCAACCGATAGAAGAATATCCCAGAACCAGCGGACTCTCCGCGATCATTCCGGCCGTCCCAGGGTATCCGGTGTCTGCCCGCTCGATAAACGCCCTCCATCAGGGTGGCCACCAATTGGCCGGTCACGCTGAAGATTTCCAGCGAAAGATGCTCCGTTCGCGGTAGGTGAAAGGCGATGTGGGTTTCGCTATTGAAGGGATTGGGATAGTTCTGCAAGAGGCTGAACGACCGCGGTGTGCCCTCGTCCGTCTCGCTCGCTACAGATGTAGGTGGTGCCAACACGCTGTTGGCCCGACCCGGAGTGCCCCCCACCGGGATGGAAGCCTGCCAGTGCATGGGGTCCGCATTGTCCAGGCTATAGTGAAGCAACTCCAGCGTAGGACCGTCGCCGTCCGCCTCCACCGGCCACGGACTCTCGTCTAGGTAGGTGACAGAATCGACCAGTAATCCATCGCTGTCGAAGAGGCGAACCAGCTCTCCACTGTTCCTCAATCCGAAATCGAAGTCTCCGACACAAGAGACCCCGAGGAGGGATTCGAGAGCCGCACCATCTCGGCACAACACCAGAAATCCGCGCGGCTCAATGAGCGTCCCACCGGGCAGCACAAAGGAATGGTCGTCATCGTCGTCTTGAAAGTTCCAACCGGAAAGATCGACGGAAGCATCGTTGGGATTGTACAGCTCGACCCAATCTCTCGTATCCAGATCATCCGCTGAATGATAGTTGATTTCGTTGATCACAATGGATGGTATCGAAAGATCAACAGCGCTGTAGGTCTCGTTGACGCGAGCCGTCATCACCGTCAGTGTGGGCGTCAAAAGCTGCATCGTGTCGCCCAGCGAGACATCGAAAAAAAGGTTGCCGAAGACGGGCGAATCTGGAAACAGGTCCCCGGCGGCATCTCTGTTCGAGGAAAGGATCAGACTGGTGCCCGCCTCGATGTTCGTCCCGGGCGGGAACATGAAGCGGTTGAAATACTCCCCGGCTTCAAAGCTGCAGTAGGAAAGGTTCAGATTCAACTCACCGGCATTGATGATCTCGATGAAATATTCATCGCGTATCCGATGAACGTCTCCGATCTGCAAGTGTCGATACTCCTCAATACCAGCGTGATTCACATTCAAAGCGAACGTCTTCGTGGCCGCGTAATTGATGTAGTATAGCCCGTTGGAGGGATAGCTATAGTAGTCTTCGGCCCTGAAAGAATAGGGCACGAGGCCCGTGTAGTTTTTGGGCAGCACGAGACGATTGCCGTACACGAGGTCCCCCGCCTGCAGATCATCGTGTCGCCCATCGTCGAACAGCGCGAGTTCCTTGACCGTGATCCCTTCTCCCCATGTCTTGTAGGACGACAAATCCGTGATGTATTCGACCACGACGGCCTGGGGACTGCGCGAAGTGGCTCGAAACACCACGCCGCGATCATCGGCATTGGGCGAGGGAAACGGATCGGAGCAGTACAAGTCCGCTAGAAGATTCTTTTTCCTTTCGCCAAAGGAGAAATTCGTCAGGAACGATCTCCTAGCCGCCAGAAAGCCTTTCAGACGCGACATCTCATCGTCAAATTCGGCGTTGGTGCCAATCTTGGCTCTGTCCAGATAAACGTCCGACTTGATCAACTCGTACGTTGAATCGATCTCGGCCTCCATCGCGGCGAATCCGTGCTCGATGACGAAGCTGACCTTGCTCCAGAACGACTCGCGCCAAGCGTCGTATTCCATCAACCGCTGAAATAGAAGATGGTAGTGCAAATGGGGGTATTCGGAGGTCGTTTCAAAGTAGGGCCGGTATTCTCCGGTCCAGTGATTGCCGAAGGAAGCGTCGTGATCCCAAGGGAAGATTTGCTGCAAGCGCCCGCTCGGGTCGAAATAGAGCAGCATATTCTTCGTCACGGCGTCTAGACTGGAGATCGCATAGGCGATCGCGAAGAATTGAAGCACATTCTCCACATCCACCAGCAGGGAAATCCGCTCTGCAAAATCCTCATGCGTCAGATAGAGAAGCTGATTGAATAGCCGCTGCCCATCGATATAGTCGGATTCACCTCCCACCTTCTTGTTCCACGACCAAACGTAGGTGTCGTAATCCAGCAATGGCGCTGTACTCCCACCGTGATTCTCGGATTTGTAGAGACTTCCGCGCTCGTAGTCGTACCGCCGCAGAAGGTCCTGATCAGGCTCCTCTATCTGGACGAAGACGCCCATGAAGTCATCGTTGACCATCAGGCTGATGTGCTCGGTATTCGGCGCTGGATGGCCGATGAACTGATACAACCTCATGGCCAGCGCGTTGCGCATCAACGAGAAATCCGAGTATTCCGCGTTGAGGTTGAGCTCCCTGACTCCAACCGGATTGGCTGAATCCTCAAACCAGACCTTCCAGCTTTTCTTTGGGTACCTGCGGGACGTCTCGCCCCGGAATCGCACCTCGCACTCGAGATCCTCTCCCGCGAAGGAAAATTGGGCGGGATAACGGACATTGCTGTGAGGGGACTGGTAGAGAGCACTCAGATCGGCGCGATCGACGGTCAGGTGATAGGTTGGAAGTTCGAGCCGTTGATCCTGGGCCTGAAGAGAAGGCGCGTACATGAACACCGCAACGAAAACGAGCGTTAGCTTCCTCATGGTCACAAAGCCTCGATTCAAGGAGTTTATTAGCGTGGAGCGGTAGCAGTTACAGATAACTCCGCTTCACCAGTTCGGGTAAGATGCCATGAACCTACCCTCGTGGCAAGGGTTTCCCGGTAAGCGACAGATCCCTTGTCGAATCGCTGTTGCTTCAGACGCGAATGCTTGCATATTTACAAATTTTTATTGCGTAAAAGATAATTTTATTTTAACTTATTTAAAATTTTTTTGAATAAAAATGAATCATACTGATCCAATGCAGAACCCACGCTTGCCCACCCATTGCCCGGCTTGTTCCGCGGCTCTGCAGGTCGCCCGCCTAGACTGCACCGAGTGCGATACGGCCGTGCTAGGCGGTTTTGCCCTGTCGCCGTTAGCCCGCCTTGCCCCAGACGATCAGACCTTTGTGCTCTGCTTCCTCCAGACCGGCGGCAATCTCAAGCACATGGCCAAACTCTACGGCGTCTCCTACCCCACTCTGCGCAACCGCCTCGATGCCCTCGTCGAGCAACTGGGGCCGTTAGAAGAGGCGGAAAGCCCAAAGGACACGCTCGGCAAAGTCGAACAAGAGTGACGCACATTTCATAGAAAGAAGCTCGCCATGGACGCTCCCCAAACCCGCACGACCTCAGCCTATCACCTGTGGCTGTTCAATCCCTTTCACTTCCTAGCCGGCGGCCAAGCCCTAGCTTGGGGCCTAGCATGTATCGCTTTGACTGCTTGGCTCGGCGGCATCTTCGATTTCCGCTTCACAGGCGTGATCTCCTTCCAGCGCACGGCCCCGGCCCCACTCTGGCACGCCATAGCGCAAGGCATCATAGCCTGGGCCATCCCCAGCGCCCTGCTCTACATCGGCGGTCGCCTAATCAGTCGCAGCCGCGTGCGCCCCATTGACGTCTTCGGCACCCAGGCCCTAGCCCGGGCTCCCGGACTGCTCATAGCTCTGATCGTGGTATCGCCACCCTTTCGCGACCTCACCACGTCTTTGATCGCCCGAGGCATCTCGCATCTCTCCATTGCCCAGCTTGCCCTCCTCACTTCGGTAGCCATAGTGCTGATACTGCTGCTAATCTGGATGGTGTTTCTGATGTACCGCGCCTTTGCCGTTTCGTGCAATGTCGCCGGTGGTCGGGCCATTGCCGTATTCATCGCCGCTGTCGCCCTAGGCGAGGTCGCCACCGGAGCGGCGGGACGCCTGCTGCCGGGGACCGCAACCCCCGAGACCGTTGCCAGCGCACCCGTCCAGTCCGAACAACGCCATCTGGCTGCACAACTGGCCACCGAGATCCTCCAAGCTCACGAACAGGGTCGCTTTGAAGCCCTAGGACCAGAGGCCACTGAAGGCTTTCGCAAGGCTTTCACCGCAGAAATCCAGCGCCACAGCTACCAACAACTCCGGCAACTCTTCGGCACCTTTGAGGGCCTAGACTTCGTCGAAACCCACTCCATAGAAAGCCAGCCGAACCTGCTGATCCACCGCTTCAGAGGTCGGTACAGTACCGCATCACCCGAAGTGCGCGTTGTCCTCGAACAAGACGGCAAGCTGACGGGCCTGTGGATCAAACCATGGCAGGAGCAGATGCAGTGAACGCCTATCGCCACACCCAGTTCGGCGTGGTCATCGCCCACCTTCCTAAGTCTCACTGTTTACGGGAAATTGGCGTATGACAGACGACGAAAAGTATTTCTTCGACCT
>JAPPEG010000285.1 GCA_028875345.1 Gemmatimonadota bacterium | reverse complement strand
ACGTGTTCGACAAGCAGTTTACTGTCGATCTCGGGCTGGACCGGGCGATCAAGCGCGTGCGATTGCTAGCCGGCGAGACGGCGCTGAACCAGCCTGAGTATTTCGTGCGTGGCTACAGGCTCGAGACTGCCTCCCAGGTGGCACCGCAAGTTTGGCATCTTTTGGCGGAACAGCCGGACAATTTCGTCCTCAATGTAGATACAAGCGCAGATTCCACTTGGGCTGCGACCGACGAGCGCGGTGAGGCGATCCCGCGCGAGGGTCGCTTCGTGCGGCTGACAATAATCCGCCAAGACCGCAGCAACTGGGTTGCCATCGGCGAAATTGAGGTATTCGGCGTGGGCTACGTTAGCGAAGGCTCCATAGAGGATAGCTTCGCTCCGCCTACCCCGGTCAACGTGGGGCTGATCCGCTGGCAAGTAGATCGTCTGGAGCGCACAGGCATTGAGTTACAGGTGCGCGGAACTACCGCAGAGAGTGCAGAGGAGCTTTGGGGAAGGGTTGCGGCGCACACGGATGGGGAATTTTTCTACAATGGGGACGAGCCGGTCGCGCAGTTGGCGTACCGGGCTCGTCTGACGAACTCGGCTCCTTTTGTCAGCCCGGTGCTCAAGCGCATTGCCATTGACTACGATCCCGTCTTGGTCGCCCAACAACTCTTGGCGGAGGTGGTCGTATCCGATTCACTGCGCAAAGGCGAGGAAGCAACGCTAATCTACCGAGTAGAGATCGCGGCTGGCGTCGATGATTACGGGGTTGATTTCTTGCGTGTACAAGGCCCCTTGCTCCGCGTAACAGCCGTGCGCGTCGATGGTCGGGAACTCGTGCCCACAGAGGATTACACGTGGGACCCAACGCCGGATCGGGAGGGGGTGCTGATAGAGCTTGCACCTAACGAGCAAATCAGCGCGATGGCTACTGTCGAAATTGAGGGGCAAGCGCTCTTTGTGCGCGACAAGACCGCCATGCGCTTTGAGGCTGGTAACAAGGCCCAAGGCGACAGAGACGGCTACGTGAACTGGCAGCAGGGGCGAGAAATGCCGGGTGCCACTTGGACGGTACTGGCTGCGGGAACGCCGTTGCAGCTCTTGGGCGAAGTGCAGGTGCAGCCGCGCCCGTTTTCGCCGTTTGCAGACGAGTATGCGCGCTTTGCCTTCGTCGTTGGCAATATCGAAGAGGGCCGGGAAGTCGTGCTAAAAATTTACAACTTGACCGGTCGGCCGATTCGCCAGTTGGCGCAGACTGGAAGCGCCCGGACCTATCAGTTCGAGTGGGACGGTCGCGATGGGAGCAGTCGGGTTGTCGAGCCGGGACTCTATCTGTATGAGGTTGGGATAGAAGGAAGCGATAAGGCGCGCCGAGGTACTTTTGTGGTGGCGTACTAGCGTCCTATTGCTGATCCTCGTCCCCCCAGTTGGCGCTGCTTTTGAATTTGTGGGACGGGGGGCTCAGAGCACGGCATTGGGCGGCGCTTTCGCCGCCAGCATTCGGACGGTTGAGGCCGTTTGGTACAATCCGGCCGGTAATGCCCAGCAGCAAAAGTGGCGGGCAGGTACGACCCACGCGTTGATTTATCCTGGGTTGGACCAAAGCCCAGCCCTAAACGGCTTGTCGGTAACTGGGCCCTTGCGAGGTGGCGGCTTCCAATTGGGCGTCTCGTTTTTAGGTGCTGATGGCTGGCGCGAAGAAGTGATTGCCCTAGGCTATGGGCGGCCGTTGCACGAGCGCTTCGCCTTAGGTGGCGGCTTGCGCACCAGCGCTTGGAAAGCTGGCGACCTGTCGCATCGGGCTTGGCACCTTGATGTAGGTGCCACTTGGGAAGTGGGTTTCATACATCCGCAGTCGTACCTGCGCTTGGCCTTGGTCGTCAAAGACTTGAACGGCGCGAATATCGCTGCGGGCGGCCAAGTCGCAGGTAAAGAAAAGCCGGCCGTGGTTGCGGCCGCCTTGCTCAACTTGGCGGGGCGAGAAGTCCTGCTCGACATTGAACGCCGCGATGGGCGAACCGAGTTCAGAGTGGGATATGAGACGCGGACGGTGAGCCTCAACGGCGCTCGGTTCCGCATGGGGGGAGCCGCAGTTGGTTCGGGTTTTGACGAGAGAGAGCTCAACGTGGGGCTTGGGCACAACTATAAGCAATGGCATTTCGATTATGCTTATTCATACCCACTGCACCTCTCCGGCTATGGAGGCGTGCATCGGTTCAGCGTTGGGTATCGCCAGCACTGAGTTGGAATGTTGGAATGCGACTGAAGACAGAATCTCTACACTGCATGAGGATAGCTGCCATGAGTAGTAATGCGAGAAAGAGAATGGTAAGGGCCGCGCTACTAGCGCTTGTGGGATTGGGAATGCTGGGTGCCGAAGCCGAAGCGCAGACCTTTCTGCGCAACCGGGATTTCCTCAACCTCGGCCATCCCGAACCGTATTTGAACTACGGGCGCAAGGAGTACGATCCCTATCCTTCGGTGATCAACGCACGCAATCGCTACGACCGCTTAGGCAATTACTTGTCGCGCGGTTTCAATGTCTTCACTTGGGAATTTTCTCGCCCTGGGGAAAGTAATATCAACACCCGTACTGCCCAGTACTTGGGATGGTTCGCCAATTTGGTGATGCTCAACGACTCGTACAAGGGCTGGAACTACCGAGTGACCTTGGGCGAGGACATCCGCGCCAAATTTTCAGATCTGACCTTTAGCGACCCGCGCTTCTTCGGCATCCTGCTCGATGGCGCTTCCTCGGACAACAGGTTCACTCTGATGCTGAGCCAAGGTGGCGACCTGTTGGGTGCCGCCAAGTTTTCGACCTTCAAAGCGACCCGGGAGACCTCACCGGTGTTGATTTTTGGCGGCCACTGGGAGACCAAGCTGGGCAATGTGCTGCGCATGGGTGCCACGTACTTCAATCAGCACATGGCCAATACTGCCGATGAGAACGGTTCCTTCCTCAAGGGCGATACCCCCTATAGCATGCTGCCGCCCTCTTTTATCGAAGTCATTATCGAAGACGATTCGCCCGATGATATAGGTCGGGTGGCCACTGTGTACGACGTAGATGTGGTGGTCATCGGCGAGTCGCAGGGACAGCGGGTGCGCCTGACCAGCATTGAAGGCGATTCCGAGTACGACTCGAGCCTGAAGATAATTGATCCCGTCGGTGGGGCCGAGGGTGGGCTGACCATAGCCGGCGAAGACCAAGTCGTCTTCCGCTTCCAAATGCCGCGATTCAACCTCCCGGATGCCGAGGCGTACTCCGCAGATCCCGATGGTTTTGTGCCGGGATTGACGATGAAATCCGTGCGCTTCTTGGCCGATGTCGAAGGCGACTATCGCATTCTAGTGCGCCAACAGCATTTGTTCTTCGACCAGCGGGCTCACCAAAAGAACGTGGACAAAGTGGCCGAAGGGGACGACAGATACGCTCCGGGCGGCAGGAGCTACGTCAATCCTTTTACCGGGCTGAAAGGCGACGACGCAATCAAGTCCCTCGAAGATGTGATAGTAGAAAATCCCGAAGCCTTCTACCAGTGGCCGGTGGTACCGGATCCGGCCACTACCCAGGCTCAGCCGTTTTTGCAATACAAGTGGGATCTGCTCGATCCGACCCGAGTAGGCTATACGGTCATGCGCTCCGACGGCAGCGACTCGGGCCGCAAGGTGGTCGAGTTCGACTACGGCATCCCCACCGGTCAGGCGCTCTACGGGTTGGATTGGGACCTAGACTTCAAAGGGCTAAAAATAAAGGGCGAGTTAGCCACCAATCCCCAATACTTCCTCTTCCCGGTGGGCAGCAATGCCGGCAAGCGCTTTGACAAGCAAGCTCTCGGCTATTTCCTCACGGCCCAAAAGGAAGTAGGCCCGATCGAGATAGGCGGTGAATTTTTCAACCTAGACCCGGACTACAGCGGTAACTACGACAGCGCCCGTGGCGGCGTGGCCTTCTTCAGCGACAATTGTTTTGTGTGTCCTCAGACGCAGGAAATGTCCGTCATGACCGATAATGACGACAACGACCAGTGGCCAGACGAGATGATCAACGAGTTGCCCAGTGCGGAGAAGTCGGATTCGGGCATTTTCCCCGGGCTGGACGAAAACAACGACCTAATCCCAGACAGCGACCAGAATTTCAACGGCATTCCCGACTGGACTGAGCCGATCCTCTTTTACGACGCCGATCCGCCGGATTTCATCTACGGCATCGACTTCAACAACAACGGCGTAGTCGATTACCGCGAAAACGACGCATTGCCCGACTATCCCTACCCACGGGACCGCCGAGGGGCTCACTTGGTGGCCACGAAGAAAGGCTTGGGGCGTTGGGGCAAATGGGCTTCTGTCGGCTATTACACCATGAAGGAGCCGGCTGGCGGAAGCAAGGCCAAGGCTATCTACGCCCGCTACGAGCACAACTTCACCTCGCCCTATCTGGGGAAAATTCGCATCAACGAGGATATTAAGCAGGTCCAAGACGATATCCGCGACGACGTGTACGTCTGGGAAGACGTGGGTTTTACCCAGCGGATACCTAGCCCCGTCCCGCACTTGAAAGGCCCGATGATTGAGGCGCGGGATCTCAATTCCCAGGTTTTCCCGCCGGATGTCGATCCGCTGAACATGCGCAATAGCTTGGTCAATACCTTGTTCATCAGCTCAACCTTTCGGCAGTTTTCCAATCTCAATGTCATCAATAACATCCAGTGGATCCGCAACAGCCAAGCCGAGGATGAGTTCGACGATGGCACCCAACAGGAAGCCGGTGTACTCTCGACCTTTACGATGGTCAACCGGTTCGACTATACGATTAACGCCGGTAATCTGAACATCCGCCCGATGTTCAAGCACCTGTTCTTGCGCAGGTATTCTAGTGTACTCGAAGACGCCACTGGCGATGGACGCATTGATTCCCGCTCGATCTACGCGCCGATCATCAGGACCCGTTTCGACCTGACGACCAAGTCCAATCTGCAACTCGGATTTCAGGGCTTCCCTTTCTGGCGGCACACTAGCTTGGACCGGGTGGATGATAGCAACGATTTTAAGGAATGGACGCTCGTGCTGATGATGAGCAATCGCTCAGATCACTACGGCTACAATCTCGCCTCCCAGTTCGGCCTTATCAGAACCAGCCGGGAGTACGACGATGCCACTCGCGCTTCCGATAGCTTCGACAACTCGCGCCTCTTCTTTGATATTGTGGCCGGGTTCTAGGCTTAGGAGATTGACACCATGATTCTGGTAAATCTGCTGCTAATTGCGGCGGTTGGCGCGGCCGCCAGCCTGAGTACGCGCTTCTTCTCGCCGGTGGAATTGCAAGACCGCTTTGAGGAAGGTCAGAAGCTCTATGCGCTCGGGGACTATGACAAAGCCATTGAGCGCTATGAAGTCATTCTCTCCACCGAGAGCAACGCCATGATCAACGTGGAGGATGTAACAGTAGCGGTTGACGAGTTCATTCTGCCGGTGCGCGTGGGTGCCACCTACCAGCTAGGCAATACCTACAACAAGCTAGGTCTCGAAAAATTGCAGCGCTCGCAGTTTTTGCGCTCAGAGAAAAAAGAAGCCGAGGCTGACGCTCGCTACGAGGAGGCGCTGCAAGATCTCAACAAGAGCCGCGACCACTTCCGCACGCTAGCTGCAGACGAGCGCGTCGATGACCGCACCCGAGTGATGGCGCAGTACCAGATGATCCAGACGAGTTACCAACTCAAGGAGTACGAGCAGGTCATTGAGCAAGGGGCCGCGCTGCTGCGCAGCTTTCCTCACAGCCTCTACGAGTCATCCGTTCACTACGATCGAGCGTGGTCTTATTATGAATTGGAGCGCTACGAGGAAGCCATCGCCAGCTTCAAACAGGTGTTAATCTTGGCCCCCAGAGGTTCTAACGCCGATCGCTCGCTCTTCCAGATCGCCGAGAGCTACGACAAGCTGGGGCAATACGAGGATGCACTGGAGTTCCTCGACCGCCTCATCGCCCGCTACGACTTCGCGCAGATGACCGAGGAAGAAATCATCGAGATGACCACCCTCAAGCTCAAGGGCTTGGTCAAGGAGACAGCGCGCGAGCTAGTCGCCAAGGCTCACTTGAAAAAGGGCGATATCTATGTGCATAAAGGCGAGGTCGAAAAGGCCCTAGCCTCTTATGCCGTGCTTCCGGCCGAATACGCGGCTGAGCCAGTCTTGGTGCAAAATAGCTATATCCGCATCGCCGAGTTGGTGCAGAAGGAGCAGGGCACGACAGCGGCCATCGCCGCGTACAAGGACGCCATCGAAAAGGTTGAGGACAAACTCTTTCAAGCCCGCACGCAGCTAACGGTCGCCCTGATGCTTTTCGATCAGGAGGAGTACCTCAAGTCGGCCCAAGAATACGAGATATATCTCAAGGCCTACGGCGATGTGGCCCAGCGCATCGGCTTCGATCGCTACAAGGTTCTCTTTCGCATCGCTCAGTGCCACCAAGAATACGGGCGGCAGGTCCGCAGCGAAGACCCGGCTAGAGCGGACGAGGAAATCGCCAAGGCGCTCGAAAGCTACGACCAACTCCTGAGCGAGCGCGAGGACAATGTCCTGATACCGGACGTGCTTTTCAACGCCGGCTTTGCCAACCAACTCCTAGAGAAAGACGAAGCGGCGCAGCCGCTGTACCAGCGATTAGTCGATGAGTATGCGGACCATCCGGCGGCTCCCAACGGCCTTTTGCAGTTGGCTCGCATAGCCTATGCCGCATCCGAACTCAAACAGGCCGAGGAG
Organism: Gemmatimonadota bacterium; assembly: GCA_028875345.1. Lineage (GTDB taxonomy): Bacteria > Latescibacterota > UBA2968 > UBA8231 > UBA8231. The sequence goes on along the minus strand of JAPPEG010000285.1, from coordinate 10,282 downwards.
ATCTATACGTCCTTCCTCAACCGCTTCCCGGATTCGGAACTGCGCAATACGACGCGGATGGAGCTGGGACTCACCTACAAGCGCTTCCAGGATACAGATAGCGCCATCGCCGCCTATGAGACGGTGGAAGAAGGTTGGGACAAGTGGCCTACCGTGCAGGTCGAGTTAGCTGAGCTGTACATGGGTAAACAAGAGTACGGAAAGGCGCGCAAGGCTCTCTCTAGTGCCTTGGATCGGGCCGACGACGACACCCTAAGAGGCCAAATGCACTACACCTTGGCTCGGGTACATTTCGCCGAGGACAATTTCGCGGGTGCGATCAACTCTTGGGGTCAGGCCATTGCGCTGAATCCGCCCGTGCACATCCTGCAAAATTCGCTTCTGGCCCGCGGCGGTGCGTACTACGAGGTCGCCAAACAGCAAGACGCCGTCGGCGATACGGCCCAAGCCCGCATAAGCTATGAGGCATCGCTGGAGGATATGAAGGCCCTGCTCGAAAGCGATCCCGCGCCCCAGATAAAGGACAGCGCCTTCCGCACGCTGGGGGCGGGCATGATCCGCTTGGGGCGGCAAGAAGAGGCGGCTAGCTACTATCAAGAGCTTATTGCCGCGTCGGACGATCCCCAAGAGCAGGCGACCTTTAGCATGCTCCTGACCGAGCTGTACTACGATCAGCAGGACTTTGTCCAAGCCGAAAAATTCGCTCGTCAGCTCCTCGACATGCAGTTTGAAGACGACAATCAGGCCGGTTACTACCGCAAAGAACGCGCCTATTCCATCATCGGCAACGCGCTGCTGCAGCAAAAGAAGTACGAGGAAGCCGCCCGCATCTTTGCCCAAGGTCTCAAGCGCTATCCGAATTCGGGCGAGAGCGGCAACTTGGCCTTCTCCAAGGGCTTTGCCGAAATCAGCTACGGCGACTACGAGACAGCAGCCAAGAGCTTCAAATCCTTTGTTGACAAATATTCGCGCAACGCCAACCGCATTCACGGCCAGTACTATCTGGCCCACAGCCTCCAAGCCCTGACGCGCTTTAAGGAGGCCGCGACCGCTTTTACCGAACTGGTCGAGCGCTATCTCCAATCCCAATACGAGGAAGAAGCGCTTTTTCTAATTGGCGAAAACTACTACAACGAGCAAGCCTTTGCCGAGGCCGTGACCGCATACCAAGCCCTCTTGGCCAAATATCCCCAAGGGCCATACGGCGGATCGGCGCAGTACGCGTTGGCTTGGTCCTTTGTCGAACAAGAGGAGATGGAGCAAGCAGTAGGCGCGATGCAAGACCTAGTTGCCAATTACCCCGAGAGCGAATTCGCTCCCAAAGCGCAGTTTACCATTGGCGACTACTACTACAATATCCAGTCTTATGACGAGGCTATGGCGACCTACGAGAAAGTACTCAAGCTATATCCCAACTCCGAGGAGGCGTCACGGGCCACAACTTTAGTGGAAGAGCTAAGCGAGATCCAGGCCAGCTTTAGCTATAACGAGGCCATGAAGCTCTTTGAAGCCAAAGACTACGAGCAGGCCGTGCCAGCTCTACAGAAAATTATCCGCGATTATCCCGGCACCTATACGGAATTGGCTGCGTACTGCAACTTGGGGCTGGTCTATGAAATCACGCGCCAGTGGTCGCAGGCGGTGGAAAACTATCAGGTAGTGGAAGAAAAGGGTGGAGACAAGCCGGAAAACGCCGACGTGGTCAGTTTTGCCAAGCTGCACCGAGAATGGATTGTGGAAAACCGGCTCTAGTGAGCTTTTAACGCAACGCAAAGTAGGACACAATACCGGGAGGTTGTAATGGAGCAGAATTTTTTAGTTGACCAGTTTTTCAAAGGCGGGCCTATCATGTGGCCCTTGTTGCTCTGCTTGCTGATCGCCCTAGCCATCATCATAGAACGGCTGTGGCGTCTGCTGACGGTCCCGGGCGAAGAGGAGGCCGAACAGCAGCTCAACGAGGCCGAGGAAGTGCTCAGAAGCCAAGGCGAAGGCGGGGCCATTGAGCTGTTTCGCCAGGGTAGTGGCGTGCTCAACTTCATCTTCGCCGCGTTGGTGAAGCGCTACGATACCTTAGTGCTGGAAAATCGCACGGATCTAGAGGACATGCGCCAAGAGTTGATCTTGGCCACTGAGGAGGCTGGCGAGATGTATCTCGGCCGCCTGCTCAACGCGCTCGGAACCATCGGCGTCCTTTCTCCGCTGATGGGGTTGTTGGGCACGATCATGGGTATGATTAATGCCTTCGACGCGATTGCCCGCGCCGGGGCTGGCGATCCGGCGGCTGTAGCCAGCGGCATCTCCGAGGCCCTGATCACGACGGCCAGCGGCCTCATCGTCGCCATTCCGACCATCATCTTCCACCGCTACCTTTCCGGCCGTGCGGAAAAGGTCTTCAAGAGCGTGGAGCTATACTGCCACGCCTTCGCCAATACCCTGCTGGTGCGCTTCCAAGCCAGTCAGCAGGAGGCCGGCTAGGCAGAAAGAGACGCGGCAATGCGGCAGAGACGAAAAAGCGGATATGGCAAAAGCGCCTTTAAGACCTCGGAAAACCCGGATCTGACTCCGCTGATCAACTGCATGTTCTTGCTGTTGGTTTTCTTCATGGTGGCGACCACCTTCGTCAACCCCAAGGGCTTGAGCGTAGATCTGCCCGGTGGCGAAGGCGAGTCGCGAGCGACCAAGGACATGAACATCGTGATTGACCCGGATCAGACGATCCAAGTCAACGGCGAGATCACGGATAAGGCGAGATTGGCGGAAAAAATCCGCCAAGTCATTGAGGCCGACAATACCAAGAACGTGATCTTGGAGTCCGCGCGCTCAATACCGCACTCCTATGTGGTGCAGGTGATGGACATCGCCCGCGGCGAGGGCATTGAGGCCATCGCCTTCGCCAAGAGCGGAGAAGGATAAAGCGGCATGGCTAAACGGAGACAGTCGCTGGCCGAAAAAGCCGGCGAATTTGAGCTGAATCTGACGCCGATGATCGACGCAGTGTTCCTGCTGCTGATCTTCTTTATGACCACCACGGTCTTTGTCAAGGCCACTCAGCTCAAGATCGAGCTGCCCGACTCGGTTCACTACGACCAGCTCAAATCCGAAAAGAAGCTGAATCTGCGTATCTCAAGCGAGGGGCAGCTCGAGATCAACGGGCAGCTTGTGGCTATGGGGCAGCTAGCGAGTTGGTTAGAGCGCGAGAAGGTCCGCAGCGGCTCATCGACGCTGATTATCACTGCGGACGCGGGTGCTGCACACGGCCATATTATCGACGCGATGGAAACGGCCACCATGGCGGGCATAGAAAAGATCGACATCGAAACCGAGGAACCAACCAATTGACAACAGCTAGCAAAAAGGGAGTTGCAATTTTATGAGAGCGAGGTACATGGCACTCATCGGCTTAGTGGCGCTCGGGCTGGTCTGGAGTTGCGGGGGGCTGGTGCCGCCCCAACTCGCGTACGACCTACACGTGATGTCCATCCTGCCCGAGGGCCGCGGCGATTACACCATCGATCCGGACGACAGTTCAACGGTCTTTAGTAAAGAGGGACTTTTAATCCGGGTGCGGCATCTGAGCGATGCCGAGCTCAACGAGCGCTTCCCGCCCCTGTACGATGGTCGCCACGTCAACCCTTATACCCGGGATGATATCGATCCTGAAAAGGGCTATATCCCTCCGCGGTTTACTGTTTTTGAAGTCGAGATCATAAATAAGACCTATGCCAAGATCGAATTCGATCCGGCCAAGGCGACCATGGAATCGGGCGGCGAGACCCATCGCTACTACGATCCCGGGCGCGAGGGGGCCGTCGTGTTAGGGGGTAACAGCTTCACCAAGTACTACAAAATGGAGTTGGGCACTTCGGGCAACGAACGCGAAATCAACTTGGAGCGCATGGGCATTATCTACAAGACGGTCTTTCATCGCCATCGACCTATCTTCCGCGATAGTAGCCAAAAAGGCATGTTAGTCTTCGATCCGTTGTTGCCGGAAAACGACGAGTTGCTGCTCACATTCCACGAGTTCGTGCTTTCGTTTGACGCCAGTGGCAATCCCGAAGAGACCATCGACGTCGAGTTCCGCTTTGCGGTAGACCAAGGAACGAGGGAAAAGGCCAGCGCGGGCGGGGCGGGCTGAGTCCCCAGCACTGCGCCGCATCTGGATAACGTATGGCAGGATATCTCATTGCGAGGAGCTGGACCTTCCGTCTAGCTCCTCTTTTTATGCACAAACCGCTGTTGGCCGGGCTGCTAGTCGGGGCCTGCATTAGCTGTGGCGACGAGCGGCCGGACAATGCCCATTTGCTGGCCAAGGTCGGCGAGGTCGAGATTACCGCGGCCGATCTGCGCACCCTTGAGGCCAATCTCAAAACGGCCGCCATGCGCGCGCAGCACCGGGACAACTTGCAGACGCTAATTGACCGCGAGGTGTTGCTTTTGGAGGCCAACGAGCGGGGTTTACAGCGCGACGAAGAGGTCTTAGCCGAACTCGCCAAGCGCGAGACCAAGGCCCTCGCCGACGCGATGCTGCGACGCAATGTTGAGGCTAAGGTTTCAGTAACTGAGGACGATATCGAAAAAGCCTACGCGCGGCCGGGATGGGGAGAAAAGGTCGTCACTATGGAGATTTTTGTGCCCAACCAGGAACAGGCGCGTCAGGTGCAAGCGTTTTTGGCACAGGGCGAGGACTTTGCGGAAGTAGGCCGTCAATTCGCCGCCGACCTTTATTACGGCGTGCATACCGGCGAAATGCGGCAGGTAGCCTATTCGCCCTTTGATAGTCCCCGCGACCTAGCACAAGCGGTCTTCGCCCTGCCCGCGGGCGGCGTGACCGAGCCGCTCCCCTTGCACGGAGGATTCGTCATCGCCAAAGTAGCAGAACGTCGCCGCGCCGAATTGGTCGAGATCGAAGACGGCATCCGCGAGGCGCTCGGCGACGAGCAACAAAAGCAACTGCGCGAATCGTACCTGCGGCACCTCAAGTGGGACTTGGAGACGGTTTTTGACGCCGAGGGCATGGATATTGTAGTAAGCGTCTTACAGGGCGCGGTCCGCTATGCGGATTTGGACGAGACCCAGCGCCAGCGCCCGGTCTATGCTTTTGAGGGCTTGCAGATGGATGTGGCAGAGGTCCTAGAGGCCGTGCGGCCATCGGGCCGACTGTGGCCGGAAGCCACGGCCGACGCTGTCAACGAGAAACTATCTGAGAGTCATTTTCCCACTCGCCTCATGGCCCACGACGCCCGGCGCAAGGGCCTCGATAAAACCGAAGCCTTCGCGCGGTCGCATGAACTAGCGTTGGGCAATCTGATGCTGATGAAACTGCGCGAGCAGATCTTGGCCGAGATCCCCGCGCCGACAGAGGACGAACTGCTGGCCTTCTACGAGGAGCACAAGCACCGTTTCCGCAGCCCCCCTCACGCGCAATTAGAGGAAATTTTGCTTGAGACTCCAAGCGAAGCGCGCCAGCTCGCGGCTCAGATTGAGGCAGGCGCCGAGTGGGCGGAATTGGCCCGCGCCCACAGCCAGCGCCGCAACGCCGAAGATGGTCTCCTGTACGTCTCCGAATCACAGGCCCCTTTTTTGGGAGAGGCTTGGATGAACGTGGTGATGAACGCCGAGCTGAACCAACTCCAAGGGCCGATCCAGACGAGGGGAGGGTATTCGATCTTCCGAGTTATCGAAAGATATCCAGAGATTTACTACGGCCTAGATCTAGCGCGGGTGCGGAATTCAGTGGAGCGGGATGTGCGGGAGCGCGCCGAGCGGGAGTTCTTCAACAGCTATCTGCGCGATTTGCGCCAAAAATACGCCGAGCAGATTGACGTGTACGAAGAGCACCTGCGGTATTTGGACGACGAGTTGGTGCAAAACTGAGTAAACGAGGGGAGTGATTTTGTCACAGGCCAACGCTCAAGAGCGCTTTGCGGTGATGCCCGCCGACGCCCCCTTTGAACCGGGCTTCAATGCAAAGACCCTGTGGGCGGCGCTCTTCGTCGGCTTCGTAATGCTGCCCGGCGCGATTTACCTCGGGCTGGTGACCGGGATGAGCATGGCCGGCGGTGCCGAATGGGTGACGCTCATCCTCTTTATCGAAATGGCCAAGCGCACCTTCGTGTACTTGCGGACTCAGGAAATCATTATCCTCTACTGGGTGGCCGGTGGTTTGGTGATGATGGGCGGCAAGTTAGGCACTGGGGCCGACCTGTTCGGCGGCCCGTTCGGCGTGTTGATTTGGGATCAATATCTGATCCAATCGCCCCAGGCCGACGGACTGGCCGAACACATTCCAACTTGGGTCGTGCCTCCACGTGGTTCAGAGGCTCTCTTAGAGCGCAGCTTCCTAGACAGCGCGTGGCTCAAGCCCATCGTCATTCTCCTCTGCGCCGTTGCACTGCAACGCGTCAATGCTCTGTCGTTGGGCTATGTGCTCTTCCGTATCACCCACGATGTCGAGCGCCTGCCTTTTCCCATGGCCTATGTGCAGGCCGGCGGTGCCACTGCCCTTGCCGAGACCTCGGCCAAGCAGGAGGGCTGGCGCTGGCACGTGTTCAGCACCGGGGCTTTTATCGGGGCGGTGTGGGGCGTATTCTACGTGGTGGTGCCGACGCTGTCGTCGGTTTTTCTGACTGAAACCGTGTCGATTTTGCCGATTCCCTTCATCGACTTCACCGTGCCGCTAAAGGCGGTTTTGCCCGCCGCGGTCATCGGCTTGGCCACGGATTTGATCCACGTGCTGTTCGGTCTCGTGTTGCCGTTCTGGGTCGTAGTAGGGGTGTTTGCCTCGTCTATCTTGGTCAACTTGGTCGCCAATCCCATCCTCTATGCCTACGGCATACTGCACACTTGGGAGCCGGGCATGTCGTCAATCCCCACACAGATTGCCAATACCTTTGACTTCTGGCTGAGCTTTTCGCTGGGCGGAGCCATAGTAGTCGCGGCTGTGGGTTTCTATACGGCGGGCAAGGTCTTACTCGCCGTCGGCAAGGAACGCGCTCCGGCTCGAGAAGCGGATCGGGCACCTAGTTCCGAGCGCGGCGATATCCGCATTGTCATGGCCTTGGGGATCTGGGCGGTGAGCACGCTGGGCTTCGTGCTGATGGTGTACTATTTAGTGCCCGATTTTCCCTGGTGGATCACCGCGCTCTTCGGCTTTGTGTGGACGCCGATCTACTCGTACATCGGCACGCGGATGATCGGCCTGACGGGATCGCCGCAGGGGGTGACGTTTCCCTATCTGCGCGAGGCCAGCTTTTATTTGTCCGGCTACCAAGGAGCCGGGATCTGGTTCGCGCCGGTGCCGATCTTCCAGTGGGGCTATGAGGCGCAAGTGTTCAAGCAGCTAGAGCTGACACGCACTCGCTTTGGCAGCATCGTCAAGATGACGGCCCTGACCTTGGCTGTGATGTTCGTGTGTAGCTTCCTGTTCTGGTCGCTGATATGGAAGTTAGGGCCGATTCCCTCCTCGGCGTACCCATTCGTGCAAAAGATGTGGCCCTTCCACGCCACCATGCAGGCGTTCTGGGCCAAGTCAACGCTGCCGGGCGCGGGTCAGAGTTTGGTGACGCAAATTATTCGCTGGGATTACATCGGGATAGGGCTGGTATTTAGCGGTGCATTGTACGCGTTGCTGAGCGCACTCAGCGCGCCGCTGGGGATCTTCTATGGTTTTGTCGCCGGCCTCGGCGGCTGGCCGCACTTTGCCATCCTCAACTTCGTCGGTGCCTTGTTGGGCCGTTTCTACTTGCAAAAGCGCTTTGGTCCCGAGCGCTGGTACGCGTACGCGCCCATCGTGCTGGCCGGGTACTCGTGCGGCGTGGGTCTGATTGGCATGACGTCCATTGCCATTGCGCTGATTTCCAAGGCCGTGTCGCAGGTCGTGTTCTAAGGAGCCGCACGGTGAGTCGCGCACTGGTGTGCATGGCCCTGTTAGCGCTTGGTTGCGGCCAAAGGAACTCAGAGCAAGTGAGCGAGGATCGCGTGGTGGCGCCCGCCCCGTCCAGCGAGGCTCCCGTTACCGAAGACGATTCCCCTACTGTAGTTACCGAGGTCAATAAAGCCGATCACGCCATGGTCCTCGTGCCCGAAGGCCTCTTTGTGATGGGTTGGGACGCGGGCGACCCAGACGAGCAGCCGCCGCACCAAGTTTTTCTCTCCGCGTACTACATTGACCAGTTCGAGGTCACTATAGGACTGTACCGGCGCTGCGTGGAGGACGATGCCTGCGAAGAGCCGGCCTATGCCCCTAACTGCAATTGGGACAAGGACATAGACGACACGCATCCCATCAACTGCGTGAATCGCCAACACGCGCTCGACTATTGCGCGTGGGCCGGTCTGCGGCTGCCGACGGAAGCCGAGTGGGAGAAGGCCGCGCGCGGAACCGACGGACGCATATATCCCTGGGGATACGAGTTGGAAGGCGACGAGGCCAATTTTCGCTTTATCGCCGGGGCGACCGAGCCGGTGGGCAGCCGTCCCGCTGGCGTGTCGCCGTACGGAGCACACGACATGGCGGGCAACGTGTGGGAGTGGGTATCTGATTGGTACGGGGACACGTACTATGCAGAGAGTCCACGGGACAATCCGCAGGGGCCGTTGCGCGGGGAGTTTGGGGTGCTGCGGGGTGGGTCGTGGTGGTTTGAGAAGGAGTCTCTACCTGCGGCGAATCGGGAAGCCTATGATCCGCTGTTGACTGACATAGATATTGGGATCCGGTGTGCGCGGGATTTTTGAGCTGGGTGTTAGGTCAATCCTGCCGTTGCTCGTCGCGCTGGCAGGCTGCGGCAAAGACCCCGTAGCGCCGGTTGTTTTGGAAGAGGGTGTTGTCATTGCGTCGCCGGCCGACATCGCGGCCCTGCGGGAAAGAGGAGGCGCTGCGTACATCATCGATGGCGACTTACAGATCGCCGGCAGCAGCTTAGTTGCGCTGACGGGTTTGGAAGGGCTGAAGCGCGTCGAGGGCAGCGTCGAGATTTGGTTTAACGACCGCTTGGAAAGCCTAACGGGACTGGAAGGGCTTGAAAGCGTCGGAGCGGGGCTAGGTCCGGCGGACGCATCACCGCCTTTACCTACTCCTGCGGCCGGCAAAGTCGCTCACGTGGTGGAAGGGTTGTTGATCTTTGAAAACAAGGCTCTGCGCTCGCTCAAAGGGTTGGAGAACTTGGCCTCTGTCAGCGGGGGCTTGGCGCTGGTCCACAATGAGTCGCTTGCGTCCCTGACGGACATGCCGCGCCTCGTGGAGATCGAAGGCAGCGTGGACATCTGGTTCAACGACGCGCTGCAAAGCCTAGAAGGTCTGCACTACTTGATTAGAGTGCGGGACTTTTTGGAAGTCAGTGGCAATGGCGCGCTGCAAAGCTTGGACGGGTTGCGCGGTATCAGCCACGTAGGGGCGGACTTGATCATCAGCAACAACGCGCTGCTACCTCAATCCGAGGTACGGGCCTTTACCGAGCGGATGGTGGCCGAGGGATTTGCAGGGGCAGTGATAGTCGGGGACAATCTGGACGATTAGCAGCCCTTCACTTCCGCACTAGGCGGATGCGATGGTTGCGCGTATCGGCTATGTAGAGGTTGTCGTCCGGGTCGAGTTCGATGCCGTAGGGGCGGCTGAGCAGGGCGGCCTGCGGGTCGCCGCCGTCGCCCATATCGCCGGATTTGCCACACCGGCCGGCCACGGTGTAGAGCGCGCCATCGAGGTCGATGTAGCGCACGCAGTGGTTGAAGGTGTCGGCGAAAAAGACCCGACCCTCGGAGTCGGTGCCCACATCGCAGGGCCAGTAGAGCGAAACGTCGATGGCCGCAGCCCCTTCGTCGTGCTCACCGCCGGACATGGGCGGGAAGGCTCCATTGCCGGCGATAGTGGTAATGATGCCGGTCGCGTAGTCAACCTTGCGGATGCGGTTGTTGAAGGTATCGGCGATGTAGAGGTTGCCGAATCCGTCGGTGGCGATGCGGCTGGTGGGCGGGGCCGCTTGGCCTATCGGAGCGTAGATCTGGGCTTGGTCCGCAGGCCCCCCGTCGCCGGAAAAACCCGGCTCGCCCGTGCCGACGACCGTGTGGATCGTGCCATCTGTATCGACCATGCGGATGCGCTGGTTTTCTTGGTCGGAGATGTACATGCGTCCGAGTGGGTCGAAGGCGGTAGCGCTTGGTAGGTTGACCGTCGCTTGGGTGGCGGGGCCGCCGTCGCCGCTGTAGGTGCGCTCGCCCGTGCCGCAGATTGGCTCGATATAGTCGGTGGCAAAGTCGTAGCGCAGGATCATCGAGTTGTGCCAAG
>JAPPEG010000082.1 GCA_028875345.1 Gemmatimonadota bacterium | reverse complement strand
AAGACCCGCTGCACTACCGCGACGTCGATCAACGCCACACCTTGGACTTGATCGGACGCTTGCGCCTGACCAAGCGCTCGTCATTCGATGTGCGCTACAGCTACGGCAGCGGCTTCCCCTATACTCCAGTGGCCATTGGCTCAGACAGCGAGCCGCTGTTCGACGCCGAGAATAACGTCATCTGGGAGGCGACCAATTCGCGGCGCTATCCGGCCTACCGCCGCCTCGATGTGCGCCTGAGTTGGCGGCGTGGTGCAGTCGGTGGGCGCACGTTCACGGCCTATCTCGAAATCATCAACGCGCTCAACCGCCGCAATGTATTTGAGTATTACTGGGACGAGGACTACCGCCGTCTGGTTAGCTACATGCTGCCGATCATGCCCTTTTTCGGGCTGCGCCTAGGAAATTGATCGACCGCACTGCAGCCGGTCGTCCAAATCACCCACAGCTTCATAGGAGCGCAGCCAGCCGCTTTGTCCTGCGACTTCTACTTCGCGTCCAGCCACTCGTGGATTGACCGCTAGGTGAAACGCAATATGTTATCTGCAAGGCAATAAAAATCGGATTTATTTTTCCCATAAAGGCGACATATGAATGAGCGGTATTTGGTGACAGGGGCGCTCGGTTGCGTGGGTGCATGGGCGGTCCGCCGGCTGGTCCGCGAGGGGGTGCCGGTATATACCTACGATCTAGGCGGCGATCCCTACCGGTTGCGGATGATCATGACGGACGAAGAACTGGACCAGGTGCGACTGCTCGAAGGAGACATCGCGAACCTGGACGAGTTCGAGCGCGTCGTGGTCGAATGTGGTATTACTCATATCCTGCACTTGGCAGCCATGCAGGTCCCCCTAGTCCGGGCCGATCCAGTACGCGGGGCCAAGGTAAACGTCGTGGGGAGCACCGTCGTCTTCGAAACGGCCGCGCGTCATCGCGACCAAATTCAGAACTTGGTCTTTGCAAGCTCGTTTGGAGTGTACGGCGATCCGGAAGCGTACCCTCCCGGGCCGATTGCCCACGACGCTCCGTTGCTGCCTCCGACTCTCTACGGGGTGTTCAAGCAGTGCAACGAAGGCACGGCTCAGGTCTATTGGCGGGAGCAATCGGTGCATAGCATTGGTCTGCGCCCGTGCGTAGTGTACGGACCGGGTCGCGACCAGGGCTGGACCTCCACTCCGACCAAGGCCATGCTAGCCGCCGCGCTCGGTCGCGAGTACGAGATCACCTATGGTGGCACCCTCGTCTATCACCACGCCGATGATGTCGCCGCCGCCTTTATCGCCGCGGCCAGGACCAAGCTGGAAGGTGCCCCAGTGTACAATCTGGGAGGCAGCACGGTCTCCATGGCCCAAATCGTCGCTGCAATCGAGGAAGTTATCCCCGAATCGGCGGGCAAAATTGGATTCGACCCAACGCCGCTGCCACATCCCTCAAGCGCCGATGACAGCGCCCTGAACCAAGCCCTCGGACCTTTTCAGTACCGGTCGCTGGTCCAGGGAGTCCAAGATACGATCGAAGTCTTCCGCACCGCCTTAGAGGCCGATCGCCTCGACCTCGAGCGGGCACTGCGCACTTAGAAGCCGTCAGGACAAATAACCTTCTTAGAGGAGCGTATCCTACGTGAAAATCACAGGGATTAAATCCGTCATGATTCAGGGCATTCCCTGGACGTGGACGCTGGTCAAGGTGGAAACGGATGAGGGAATCTGCGGCATTGGCGAAGCGCAGTTGCCCATCGGCGTGCGAGACATCCTCAAGCGCATGGAAGGACTGATCGTCGGCGAGGATCCCCGCCATCCAGTCCGACTGGCGCAAAATATCTATCGCAGCCTGATCGGCGCCGGGTCCTCGGGAGGAAGTATTGTGCTGGCCTTGTCGGGGGTTGAACTGGCGCTGTGGGACCTACACGGCAAGATGACGGGCTTACCCTTGTGGCAGCTACTCGGCGGCAAGTACCGGGATCGGGTGCGCATCTACGCCGACACGGCCCGGCCCGGCGACCAATCGCCCGAAGCCTATGCCGACGGAGTGCGCCAGCGCGTAGAAGCCGGGTACACCGTCGTCAAGGTCGATATCGACAACAGCGCTCCAGGAGAGTACCGCAAGGATCCCCATAACCGCGCCCTGTCCAGGCCCGAAGTCGAGTACATGAGCGCCGTCAGTCACGCGGCCTACGAGGCCCTGCCCGCCGACGTTGAACTGTGCCTAGATATGCACTGGAGTTACCAACCAGCAGACGCGCTCAGGGTGGCCCGGAGGTTGGAGGACATCGACATCCTGTGGCTCGAAGATCCAACCCCGCCGGAAAATCTCGACGCCCTAAAGTACGTCACCGACCACACCTCCGTGCCCATTGCCTGTGGTGAAAATCACTGGATGAGTCATGGGCTCAGGCCCATGATCGAAGATCGGGCCGCGGATATTATCACGCCCGATATCCCTCGTTTTGGCGGAGTGCAGGAAGGCAAAAAAGTGGCCGAGTTGTGCGAGTTGCATTCGCTGGCCTTTGCCCCGCACAACATCTGCACGCCCGTGGGCACTGTGGCTTCGGCGCACGTGTGCTCCAACGCGCCGAATTTCTTGGCGCTGGAACACCACGGTCTCGACTGTCCCTGGTGGGACGATATCGCGCTGGATTGGGGTGGCCCGGTAGTCGATCGCGGGTACATCACCGTGCCCGACCAACCGGGGATCGGGGTGGAGTTAAACGAAGAGCTGCTGCGCGCCCATCTAGTTCCCGGTGAAGTGTGGTGGGATTGAAGTATCTACCGCCGGAGCAAACCCGTGCGGCGTGACCGCCGACACGGGTTTGCTCGGCCCTTTGAGGGGCACCATCGCCAGATCGAGACCGGTCTCGACGGCAATGGTGCCCCTCAGCGTCAGTGGCCAGCCCTCCCCAAGCATAGCCACCGACGTTCCCACACCAGAAAGTGATTCGCAAGCCCACATTTTGATATCCGCATAGGGACATTACCTTCAGCGATCCAGTTCAGTCTCAAGCGTCGGCGCGCCTCGATCATTGATCCGCATCTTGATGGCTCCAGCCACTCCAACCCACCTGTCCAAGGCTTCGGTCGGGTTCGTCGTCCACCTCGCGTTCTCGATTCGCCAGTCCGATTCGTCGGTCGGGTTTATCGACGTCGTATTGAGGTCGAAGCTGTCTTTCCCACCCGTGTTGCGAATGACGATGGCGTGTGGTTGGCGCTCGACGAGTCGCACCCGCTCCCTCTTCCGCACGGTGAATACCTTGCGGCCCGTCCCCCGCGTTGGATTTTCAAGCGTATAGAGGTAATCGCCCGGACCTCCCCACGCGGCATGCACGCTCACTGTGACGTTTGCATCCTCGGTCCACGACGCCACATCGAGCTCTACGCTCTCCACTAGGTATCCAGGCTCGTGCTCCCCAGTGGCGAACGTCTGGGCGTGATGCTGTGCGGACCATACCTTGGCGACTCTTCCATTCGCCTCGTCCAAGTTCGAGACCAGCTCATCTGCTTGGGGAGAAGGTACCGAAGCGGCTATGATAAGCACTAGCACTAGACCTTCGATCACCGTCCACATCCCTATCCTAGACTCTCGTTTCTGTCCTCCCATTATTATCTCCCTCCGCGTTCTTCTATTGGTATCGATTTCGCCGCGTCCGAAGTGCCTTGCTCCGCGTTTACCATGCCGCAATATGCACATTCCGTGCCAACTTTTGTAACCAAATTGTAATAAATTGCTAACTCCTTGCAGGTGAAGGAGTTAGTGCACATTCGGGAATACGGGGAAATTTTTGCGGGTGTTGCAGAATGCGCGTCATAAGCCGCTCCAGCGACCCCTTCTCCCAGTGACGTATGGTTCTATAACTAAATATTTATAAATGAGTTATAGGAATAATTCACGGGGAAAAACAGAGTATGCGTTGCAATTTGCAACGCAAGTCGCATTTTGCAACAATCGTTTGCAGAAATACAGAGGAATCACAGGCCAAAGGAAAGCCCGGTTGTAAGCCGGATCGACCGCTCGTTTCAATCTTCGGAGAGGTTGTATTTCTTCAATTTTCGGTGCAGGGTTGACCGATTGATACCCAGCGCCCGAGCTGCCTGTGTAACGTTGTTGTCCGCGACTTCAAGGGCGTGGACTAGGGCCCGTCGCTCAATCTCGGCCAGCGGCAGGACCGCTGCCAGCGTCGAGAGGTCACCTCCAGCAGCTACGGCTGGCGACAACTGAAGAGGCAGACTGCCCGCCTGCAGTACCGCGTCCGTCTCCAACAACACAGCGCGCTCGATGGCATTCTCCAGCTCGCGCACGTTGCCGGGCCAATCGTACTGGAGCAACAGGCGCAGGGCAGCGGTGGAGATGCCACTGATAGATTTGTCGGCGCGTTCGGCATGTTTATCGAGAAAATGTCTAGCCAGCAAGGGAATGTCTTCGCGCCGCTCTCTCAGCGGCGGAATCTCAATGGGGAAGGCGGCGACGCGATAGAACAGATCCTGGCGGAACTCGCCCCTTCTCACTAGGAACTCTATGTCCTTGTTGGTAGCCGTCATCACCCGGATATCGACGGGAATGGAGGCGGTCCCGCCCACCCGCTGGATTTCTCGCTCTTGCAAAACGCGCAACAGCTTGCCCTGCAGGGCATACGGCATGTCGCCGATCTCGTCGAGGAGGATCGTGCCGCCACCAGCGCGCTCGAAGGCCCCGCGTCTTTGCTCTGTCGCCCCCGTAAAAGCTCCCCGTTCATGTCCAAACAACTCGCTCTCGATGAGCGTTTCGGGAATGGCGGCGCAATTGAGAGCCACGAACGGTCCCCGCTTGCGCGGACTGTTGAGGTGAACCGACTTGGCCACTAGCTCCTTGCCGGTGCCACTCTCGCCGCGAATGAGCACCGCGATATCGCCTTCGGCGGCCTGCTGCATCAGCGCGTACACCTGCTGCATCTTAGGGCTGGTACCGACCATGCCGGCAAAGGAGGAGGCCGTCTCCAGCTCGGTGCGCAGCCGCAGGACCTCGGCCCTCATCTGCTCGGCCTCGATCTCCTTGGACACGTCCCGGTACAGGACGAGGCTGCCGATTTCTTTTCCTCTACCGTCGCGCACCGGTGCTGTGGAGCGGTAGAACAGCCGCTGCTGCGGCTCTTGGCCAGCGCTGGTCGTTTCCACCACGTTGCCGCTGTCGAGGAGAAACCTTCCCTCCACGTCGCGCAGGTCTGGTTCCCAGAACCGCTCTTCAAAGCGCGCTGTGAGATCTCGCGGCGGAATTTTCTTCAGCTCGCTTTCCTCCAGACCTAGCAGCTCTTCGTATACCTGATTAGCAAAAACTAGATGTCCGGCACTGTCGTGCATCGCAACGGCGTCTCCAGTAGCGTTGAGCACCGCTTCCAATCTGCGATGACTGTTGGTGAGCTGCCGCCGATTCTCTGCCAGCTCCCGTTCGACGTTCCACTTCCCGACTAGGGAAAGGGTAATTTGCTGGATCTCCTCGTGCGCGAAAGGCTTTCTGATGTAGAGTAGCTTGTGCAGCAATTCCATATCGTGGACGATCTCGGGCAGTGCCTTGTCGGTGTACGCGGTCATGATGACGATTTCGACGTCGCGATCGATTTTTCTTATCCGGCGGATCGTTTCGATGCCATCGATGCCCGGAGGCATTCTGATGTCGATGTAGGCGACGGCGATGGGACGGTTCGATTCCTTTCTCGCCCGGATGATTTCGTATGCTTCCTCCCCGTTGCTCGCGTGCAGCAACTCGAACTCCGGGAGCCAAGCGTCCTCTTCCTCGCGCGTGAAGGCCCCCGCAAGATCATCCGTTGATGGCTGCTCAAAACTGGGCCTTAACATCTCTTTAAAGTCGTCGTGGATCTCGTGCTGATCGTCGACTATTAGGACGCGATTGTTTTCGTGATTCCCGGATTTCATCGCTACTCTTTCTATCAGTCGGTTGATGAGCCTGCCCTACCGTTGGCTTCGGACGCGACCGAGGAAAGCGGCAACCTGACGCGCATGGTTGTGCCCTTGCCGATGCCCTTGCTCAACGCCTGAATTCGACCGCCAGAGGCAATGACGAAATTGGCCGCTGAATGGAGGCCGAGCCCGCTCCCCAATCTTTTCGTGGTATAACCGGGCGCAAAAATCACCTTGGTGTCTTTACTTTTGATGCCAATGCCGTTGTCGCTTACTTCGAGGTTGAGAAAATCGTCTTCGGCACTGGCCCGGATCTGGATGCGGGGCGTTTCGTCAAGCCCCTGCGCTAGGGTGAGATCGTCGATGGCTTCAATCGAATTTTTGACCAAATTGACCAACATCTGGTGAAACTGGCTCTCCTGGATGCGAATTTCCCGCGGTGCGTTTTCGCAGTCGATGTCGGTATGGATCCCCTTTTTGTTGAGCGAATCCCTCAATACCCTGACGGCGGCTGAGAGCGCATCGTGCAGGTCGATGTCCTTGCGAACCATGGCGGGACTGCCAAACGCCTTTTGAGTGCGGACGATATCGGCGATGTGATTGGCCCGATCCTTGACGCGACTGACCGTCTTTATCAGGTCTTCGTTCCGCTTAGAGAAACTTTCGGATAGCTCGATGATGAACGGCATCACTTTGCGGCCTTGCGGGTCGTTTTCGATGTAATCGCTCCAGTCGTCCTGGTGTTCTCTCACCGCCGTGGCCAATGCGAAGAGGCGGCGTCCGACGCGATCGTTCCCTAGGTGCTGGCGCACAGTCTCGATTCCCGTGGTGACGCTGTTGATGGCATTGCCGATGTTGTGGAGAATGGTATCCATTACCTCCAACCGCCCTTGTGCAAAAGCCTGCGCCAGCGCCTCCTCGGCGAGCATGCGCTCGGTAACGTCGCGGAAGATGATCACGCCGCCCCTGATCCCGCCGAGATTGTCGAGTAGCGGTCGTCCACTCACCCGGATAAACACGCCGTCCGGCCTGTTTTGGTTGCGAATGAACATATCTACTTCATCCATCGATTCGCCGTGGCTGATGATGCGGAGGAACGGTAGATCCTCCATTCTCATGGGCGTCTCCCGGTCGGGATAAAAGAGGCCGTATCGCTCGACCCACTCCTCCGGGGGACAATCCGTTATGTTCATGCCGGTGATTTGTTCGGCCGCGGGATTTACGTAAAAGGACTGTCCCGTTACATCGGCGACGACGATGCCGTCGCTAATACTATTGAACATGGTTTCCATCAGCTCACTCTGCTTGCGCAGTTCCTCTATCGTTTTCTCCAATTCCGCGGCCGCCTCTTTTTGTCTGGTGATGTCGCGGAAAACGATCACGCCCCCCCCGTGTCCTTCTACATCCGTCTTTAGCGGCCGTCCACTGACGCTGACGTGATAGCCGTCCGGCTTTTTCTTATTGCGGACAAACATTTCAACATCATCGGTCGCCTCACCCCGTACGGCGCACACCAGGGGAAGCTCTGCCGCTGTCATGCGAGTTTTTTGGTCGGAATAGAAAACTCCATAGTTCCCGGCCCATTGTTCGGACTTTAGATCCAGCATGCCGCCGGTGATCTGTTCGGCGCTGGGATTGAAAAACGTGAATTTCCCCTCGGCATTGGCGACCAACACGCCGTCGCTGATACTGCTGAGAATAGTCTCCATGAGCAGAGCTTGGTCCCTCTGCTCGGCGATCGTCCGTTCCAGTGCGACTTCTGTATGCTGGAGCTTGGTGATGTCGCGGAAGACGAGGACCCCCCCCTTCAACGCCCCTGCTTTGCCTCGCAGTGGTCTGCCGCTGATGCTGAAATGAGCATGAACGCCTTCCGGCATTTTATCATTGATCACCATTACCTCGAAACCGTCTGTCGCCTTGCCGTTCAAGGCCAGCTCTAGCGGATTTTCATCCTTCGTGACGAGCGCCTTCCCATCGGCTTGAAAAACGCCGAATTTCTCGGCCCATTTATCGATATCTCGTTCCATCGGAAGCTCCTCACCTAACTCCCGAGCGACCGAATTGTGAAATACGAGTTCCCTGTTTTCATCGATGGCGATCACGCCTTCGCTCATGCTGTCGAATACGGTTTTCATCAGCCGGGTGAAATCTTTCAACTTTTTGATAATTCGTTTCAACCGCATCTCCGTCTTTTTGTGCTTGGTTTCTCTCTCGTGCATAGAGAAGGCGGTTTGAATGTTCAGATGCAGTTGGCGCTCCTCAAACGGCTTCAGCACGTAGCCAAACGGGTTGGTCTCCTGCGCCCGTTGCAACAGGTCTTCCTCGCCCCCATCGGTCAGGTACACCACGGGAACGTCGAACTTGCTGCCGATCCGCTCGGCTGTTTCCAAGCCGGAAATCTCCCCTTCGAGTCCGAGATCGACTAGGGTGAGGTCGGGGCGTTTGTGCTCCGCTTTTTCAATGGCCTCGTGCCCGCACGAAACCGAGGCACACACTGTGTATCCTAGGTTTTCGAGGCATTCTTCGAGGTGCGCTGCGCTAGGTTCATCGTCTTCGACAATCAGTATCTTCGCGTCGGTCATCTTGTTTACCTTCTTTATTTTGAGGGCGGGTCGTCTTCCATTAGGCACCATATAGGTGTCATCATCCAGCTTTCAACGGTTAGCCACCCGGCACCTCCCACTTCTCCCGTTCCCACTGCTTTTGCCCGATCCGCTCGACGTATTCCTTTCCCTTGTGCTCGGTCAGCCAACCCTTGAGGGGAACGTCCTCCTCTGTTGGCTGCCACCACCCTTTGACATCCACCCCATCGCCGAGCAATTGCCGACGTATGGGGCTACACTTGGCGAGGATTTCAGCGGGCATCAGGTTGTAGTCGAGGCCGCGCAGCCAGCGATAGCTATACCCCAAAAACAGCACTTTCCGGGTCGTCTCTGAGGTATTAATCCCGCGCGTGTGCCACATCCGTCGGTCGAACAGCACGGCCGTTCCCGCCTTCACCTGAACCTGCATGGCATCGGCAAAATCGGGCGGATGGTCCTCCTTGTGACTTTCGGGGACAATTCGGATTCCCCCTCTCTCCGGCTCGCTGATGTCGGTCAGCCAGAATCCGACCTTGAGCGACAACCTCGGTTGGGGGCGCTCCATTTCGGGGACCGGTCGGCCACCGTCTTGGTGCCATCCTCCCGGCTTCAGATCGACGCTACTCTTGGATTCAGGTGGGTAGTAGATCAAATGCGAGATGTAGTGCTGGACGTTCCAGCCGAGAATATCCCAAATCAGCGGGAACGTTTTGGGCCAATCGAGCAGTTCGATAAAAACATCATCCTCGACAATAGTCCTGAACTTCGACAGCAAGGCATTGGGGGCCAAGCCACGCGCCGCCCTTTCCTCGGCATCGACGCGATCGCCGGCCTCCAGCAACTGGCCCAGCATGTCGTCGTCGAGCGCATCCTCGACGATCAAATATCCCTGCTGCTCAAAGTGGTCGCGCTGTGCCTCGGTCATGCAGTACTGCAAGCAGCTTGGGTCCATGGGGATCACCTCTATGAATTAGTACAGCCGATTTCGCCTGACATTTTGCGAATGTAAGAATCTCATGCCGCCATACCGAATTGCCGCCGCACCTCGCCGGTCCCTACGAATTGCGACAGTAGCCGATGGTTCTGCCGTTCGTATCGGACCTTCCCCGCAACGATCGCCGGATGCACCTGCAACGCGTTCGCCAGATTCATCACCGTCATGGAGGTCGGACGATCGCGAACCGCGCTCGCTTCCCACGCAGCCCACGGAATGAGTGCCTCCTCTGCCCATTCATCGGCCTGCGCCTCCCTCGGGTTTTCCCTCTCCCCTTCCACGGTGCGCAACGTCAGATCATCGAAGAAAGCAACACCTTGGTTGTGGTCCATATGGCGACCCACATGAGCCAGCTCGTGCAATAGGCAAAACCAGAAATGGTCGATCCGGTCATAGCGCAGGGTCAATCCGATCACAGGCCGACCATCGCCGAGCCGGAGCGCTGCCCCATCGAGATATGTTCTCGGCAGATGCCGCTCGGTCACCAGCGCGATGCCATTCTCTGCCAAGAAGTCCTTGGCGAGCCTTGGTCCGTCCTCCGACCCACTAAGCCTCGCGACCTCCTTGAGAAAGTCCAAGGTCACAGTACCGCGTACGTAGTTCACCTTTGGCTGGTTTTCGTTCGCCCTCGCCAGAATTTGCCAGCACCAAGCCTTGAGCGCATAAGGGTCCATTTTGGCGTTTACCCGCAGGTGATCGTTCTTGCGGTACAACGCGGCACCGACCGCATCCCGTCCACCCGCCCGTTCAATCAGAGCACCGATGAGTTCCTCTGCCCGCTCCGCTAAGTCGGGGCCGTCGGGAAACCACTTTAACTTGGCCATCGCCTTGAGGGGAAACCGGGTCCACTCAAGGTCGGCCAATGTCTCGTCAAGCGCTGTGCCCGGCTGCCGGAGAAGCACATCTGCCGGGATCCCGAGATGCTCATGGAGCGCACGCGCCATCGGCATCGTGATGGCCCGCTTGCCAGAAAGAACCTCCGACACCTTCGCACGACTCCCGATAAAAGGGATCAGGTCGCGCGGGCTCAGGCCTCCTTGATCCATGCGGAATTCAATGGCCGCGAGGGGGCTTGGATACCCCATTGGCTCGTGTTTGCTCTCATACAACTCGACGAGATCAACCAAGACATCAAGCTCGTCGCCCTCCGGGCTACCGGGGGCCGCATCCATGAGTTCGTCAACCCGGGCCAGCGCGGTCTCGTAGTCCTTCTCTGTCCGAATTGGCTTAACATTCGCCATCTCTAAACCTCCTTCGCGTCCACGGCGTCATACTCGACGTGTGTACCCACAAAGCGCACATAGACGATGCGGTACTTGTATTTGATTTCCGCCACGAGTCTGTAGTCGTTGCCCTTGATGTTGAAGACCACCCGGTTGCCTCCAACGATACTGGCGCTACGGTACTTCGCCTTTACCTTCGCCGGCGCATCCCAATCCTCTTGCTTGACTTCCCGATACCAAGCAAGAAGCGGCTCTTTGGCGTTCGGATGCCGCTCCCAGAACTCCCGGAGCGCCCTCTTGGCGATGATCCGCATAGGTCCTACGCCGTTACCATTTTGATTTTAAGTAATATGATCCCAAAAAGGGAACAATTCTGAAATTAGTACTCGGCGGGCTGGATGTCAAGCAGGCCATGCGGAACTCAATCGCCGCGAGGGGCCTAATTTAGTAAGGGAACAGTACGGCCGATCTTGTACTCCACCCTCCCTTGGCTGAGGGCCTCATCCAACACGCACGAGTTGGCCTTCCTGCTCAAGGAATTCAGCGACTCGGATCTCAATATCTAGATCAACCAAGTTCACTGGATGGGAGAGTTCATCCATCAATCGACCTAGTAGCCGATAGAAGTGCTCGGGCGGACAGCCACGGACACCTATATCTAGATCAGACTGCGGCCGATGCCGTCCGGCTGCGACTGAGCCAAATATAAAAACGTCTCGACATCCCTCTGCCTTGCAGATTTCCACCGCCCGAGCTACATCAGCACGGTACTCATCGGGAATTGCCGCCGATACTGGCATATCAGACCTTTGTTTTCCTACGAGCCAGTAGTCGTTGCTCTTGGTTGGGAATCCATCAGATCATTTGGACAGGACCGGAATAGCGGGCCACCATGTCATCCGTGGTAAGCAGCGTGACATTTTCGACCTGCGCTTGCGCTATGAGTATGCGATCAAAGGGGTCCTTGTGAATTGGCGGCAGAGACCCGACGGCAAGCGCGTGTTCGGATCGAATCTCTAGTTCGCTGTAGTCATTTTGTATTAGTCCGTCCCGCAACTGCTGTGGGTCAACACGAAAATCGTCTCTGCCGAGTGCGCTCTTGATGACGACCTCCCAAATACTTGCAGTGCTGAACATCAACTCCGTAGCGGGGTCGCCGAGAAGATTCTGAGCTTTTGATGACAACCGTCTGGGGTCGCCCGCTGCCCACAGCAACAGATGGGTATCCAGTAATACCGTCACTCATCCTCCCCCGAACATTTTCTTTATCTCAGAACCGCCCATATTGTCGAAATCGTCGGGGACTTTAATCTCTCCAGCCATAAAGCCCAATCGGCGAGACGACGCTATGGTGAGTTTAGTAATACCATTGATATTGCCAATACCCGCACCAATCATCTCCCATCCTATGAACCTCCACCCGTTTGCTTTCCTCTGGCTCTGGACCTTGTAATTCCCGCAATACAGATTGTATCCTAGGAATTCCGGAGCTGGGAACGACCATATATTGGTCGAAGCAAAGACACCGTTGTCGAAGGTATCAGAAAGAGCCGTCTCGATTGGGTAGATGCACGTCATGTCGCTAACCTTTGTAGGCTCGATCTCATTCTTCAGAGATAGCTGCTTAATTTTGTGGAAATGATTGCGCTGTAAGGGGCCATTCTCCCTGAACTCTTGTCCCGACTGCGCGACCACTATCTCGCAGTAATTAAAAAATTTCCTGTCACGCTCCTCGGCCTCCCAAGAGGCCATCTCCTCGACAACCTTCAGGATACCAGAGGCTAAAAGCTCCTCGGTGGTCTTTTCAAACCACTTGGTCTCGACGGTACGTATCGGGATGGGAAGCTGCGGCTTATCGTATATATATTCGGGGATCGGCTCGCCACGCATGTTCATCAACATCGCCGTGATTGGCTTCGATATAAGCAACTGTACACTAGGCATGAAGCATCTTAGATCAGGCTGCTCGCCCGTCGCGTTGCTAGGGATGGACTTCAATTTGTCTTCGGTTACGAGTTGAGGGGGTATCACCTTGTAAAAGAGCGAAGTCTTTCTAATCTTGTCGCGAATGTACTCGCCCGCCGCCTGATTAAATTCTCCTTGGCCTTCTGAGGTCTGTAAGCTCTCGACCGTCAAACTTTCGAGAATCTCTCGACTTTTCTGAAGTTCCGAATTTGTCATATCGTTTCTTCTAACTACTGTAACGTCCGATTGCATATTTTTAGGCGAGTATCTCTATCGTAGAAGTACCCGCCCAATGTCGCTTATTAGTGATGTTGTGAAATGTACCAGGGACTCAGGGCCTGTCAAGCGAAAGTGCCCCATCGTCTCAAGCTCGAGCGTCCAACACACTTTACCGCTATCGGCGTCTCATTGGCAGTCTAATCAGCCCTACCTCCCACACTCCTCCTCCGGCACCTCCGAATAATCCTGCGGCTCATACCCAATCGCCCTCTTGCCGTGTTCGACATCGTAGAGCGGCCAGTTGCTGCCCGACACCCCAAAGACAATTTCAAACTTTACGCCCGGATGAATCAGCGCCTGCTCAAAAACCCGCACGCAATCGCCGTGGCTGAGATGGTGCGGATGTTTGGGCTGGTCGCGCTCGAGGCTGAAGTTGCCGATGCGCACGCAGACAAATTCCATGTCGTGCTGATGGGCAAAAGAGTGGGCCAGACCCTCGCCGAAAATCTTGCTGACCGTGTAGATACCCACCGGAGTGGTAGTCATATCGACCGTGCGGTGAATGCTGCGCGGATAGAGGCTCAAGACCCCGGCGCGACTGGCATAGGCGACGCGCTTGATGCCGTTTTGGCGGGCGGCCTCAAAGACATTGTACGTGCCGATGAAGTTGCTCTGCAGCATCGTCTCCCACTCGTTGCCGCCGGGCAGACCCCCAATGTGGGCAACGGCGTCCATACCGCGAGTAGCCTCTAGCATGGCGTCGAAGTCGTCGAGGTCGGAGACGACCGTATCAGTGAGGTCGGGCATGGGCACGCGGTCGTGGCCACGCACCTCGTGGCGATCCTTGAGGCCGCGGGCCACAGTAGAACCGACGCGGCCGGCCGCGCCGGTTACGAGTACGCGCATGGTGCGCTCCTTTCTTTAAGTTCGGTGCA
Organism: Gemmatimonadota bacterium; assembly: GCA_028875345.1. Classification (GTDB taxonomy): domain Bacteria; phylum Latescibacterota; class UBA2968; order UBA8231; family UBA8231. The sequence continues at coordinate 3,315 of JAPPEG010000082.1, read as the reverse complement.
GGGTGATAATCGGGGCCTCAGGCGGGCAGCCGAAGCGGAAGGGCAGCCAGTGCCCAACTCCGGCCGTAGTGTAGAGCTGAGTGGTTCCCTTTTCATAGTGTCCCCAGATATAGCGCTCGGGAAAGAACGGCTCAAAAAAGCTGCGCCCGGCCATGCCTAGCTGAAAACCATGCGTGTGGCCAGCCAAAATCAAGTCGGTGCCGCCGAGGGGCGCGGCGTAGTCGAGAGCTTGCGAGCGGTGACTCAGCAACGCGGTAAAGGCATCGCTCGGCGATGAGCTTACGGCCCTTTCCACTGAGTTGCGGAGTTGTGCGTAGGACGTCGGACTGCGCAGGAAACGCGGGTCGTCAACCCCACCGAGGTAGAAAGTCGCCGCGCCCACCGGCACCGTCAGCCCTTCGTTCACCAGCAAGGGAATCGCAGTTTGGTCGAAGTGCCGACGGATGCGGCGGATGCCGCGCATGTACTCGTGGTTGCCCAAGCAGGCGTAGGCCCCAAGCCGAGTCGGCACGCTTTCGATCAGGCGCAGAGCCGCCAAATAATCCGGGTTGTGGTCGCATATATCGCCAGTGACCACTATCAGATCCGGTGCCGCTTGGGCCACGCGCGCGAGCAGGGCTTCGAGGTCGGCGAGTTGGACGTACGGCCCAATGTGGATGTCGCTGAGATGGAGAATCTTCAAGCCCTCTAAATCGGCGGGCAGGTCGGGATAGCGGAGCGGCACTGTGGGTATCCGCGTGCGAGTATAGGAGGTGTAGATGCCGTGGCTGACGCCTACCGCCCCGAGCGCAGGTACCACAGCGAGGCCGCGGCTGAGGAAGCGCCGCCGCTCAACCGAGCTAGGTTCCTCTGCCCCTCCTTGCCGCCAGCGGTCGTAGAGCAAAACGCCCAAGACAATCGGCGTCATCAGCAGTACGGCAATAAAGAAGGCCCCGAGGTAAAGCGTGAGAGCCGAGAACAGGCTCGTGCCGACTGTCCACAGCCAAGGCACATCGTAGTGGCGGCTCAGGACGCAGAACATCGCGCCTAATAGCGTCAGGGGAAACTGCCAGTAGAACAGACGGCGAAACCAAGTGACGCGCCACCAGTGCCGATGCACCCCAGCAACCAAGGCCAGCGTTGTAAAATAGAGGATGACGTACGTCGCCGTGGCGAAGATGAGGAAGCGCGGAATCCCCGCCACTAGGCGCTCGAACGATGCCCACAGCAGGGCGACGTGGGAAATAAGCTCCATCACCCGCGCCTAGGACGCCTCGCGCTCAGCGCCCAAACGCCACCACAAACAGAAGACCACCAGAAGAGTCAGCAACAACAGAATGCCAGCTTGCAACTGATAGGCCGGAGCGGACAGTGCGCCGAGGCTCTTGACCGCCGAGAGTACCGAGACAAACCCCAGTAACACGTAGGCAAGGAGGTTGTTCCGCAAGATCAAGACGATTGCAGCGACGACGAAGCCGATGCTGGTGACAAACGTCAACAACTCAAAGAGGAATTCGTCGAAGTGAACGGCGTTGCCGCCGGACATAATCAATCCCACCCCCAAACCCGCCAAGATCCCGTAGAGCCTCTTCTTCACCACGACGCGACTATAGTAGAGCACCAAGCCCGCAATAATCGGGGCAAAGATGGCCCCCATTACGCCGTCGGACAGAAAATTCCAAAAGGGCAGATACTGATCCAATCCAGAGGGTAGCCCAAAGCCGAGACTCGGGTCGGAGGCAATGAATCGGCTCTCTACATAGCCGCGCAAGTGTTGCCACGCCTCTCTGGCGATGAGGATAAGCGCAACCCCGACGACCGCGTCGCGGAATTCGGGCACGCGCCGCGCGGCTCGCAGGCGCGCCGGCCAGTCTGGATAGAGGCTGGAAGCCAAGCCGAGAGCCGCGAGAAGCACCAAGCCGATACCCAAGCCGCCCAAGACAATGCCGAGTATCTGGGTAATGGTAAAGATCGACAATGTGAGGTGAGTATTGTAGAGGCGTTCGACAACCGACAGGCCATTGATAAGGTGGAGTGAGAAGAAGGCCGCGCCAATCGCGGCGATTTTGATCAGCGGAGACCAAACTATGCCCTCGTTCCGCACGCGGCGCACGAGCAGCCACAGGCCGTGGATCACCACCGCGGCAATCAAGACGATGAGCAGGCCAGAAAGCGCGGTTTTGAGCGTAGTACTCTCCTGGCGCTCACGTCGCCAATCCTCGGGCACTTTGAGGAAGCGATAGATAGAAACTGGCTCGTCGCCGGCGACATTGATCCGCACTCGATAGCGTAGCTCATCGACATTGCGCAGATCGCTCTCGATAGCTTCAAAGACGAAGCGGTGATCGCGGCGATTGGGCAGCTTTTCTGAAGAAGATTCCTTGAGCTCCAATTGCTCGACGTCAAAGCCGTAGGCACGCAGGTGATCGACAGCTATTGCCTGCGCTTGTGCCTCTTCGAGATCCGCACCTTCAGCCTCTTCGGCCAGCAGGTGGTTTATGCTATAGAGGGAGCCGTCTTCTGGATGGATGGCGACCCTGTATTCCTCCTTTTCTCCATAGCGAAAAAAGCGCGTCACCCACAAGCTGGCCAAGAGATCTTCTTGGTATAGGCGATTGACCACGGCCACTGAGTCGCGCTCTAGGATGTACCGAATCGCCATCGTATTCGGCTGGTTTTGATAATAGGTAACCACCTCGTATGCCGAGGCATCCGCGCCAGTCGCCTTTAGATACTCAACGGCCTTGGCCTCGGCCTCGCCCTGAGTCAGGTGGACATCGACAAAGTCGAGCGGCTTCTCGTATTCGAGGGCAAAAAATCCCAGCGAGACCACGACCACCGCAGCGGCCCAACCTATACGTCGCTTGGACAACGGGGCATAGGCAAACGTGGGAGCCGGGGCGGCGGGCTGTTGCGCTGTAGGCTCGTCTGCGGCGGCTTCCGAGGCAGGGGGCGCAGCGCTTTTGTTGAGCAAAGGCGTTGGGTCGGCGAAGCGACGTTGCCGCAGGTAGAGAATGAGCGCCACCGCCAAGGGCAGGAGCATCAGACCCGCGGACAAGGCCGCTGAAACGACGAAGTAATTGTTGGAAGAGCGGAAGAGGATTAAGGACGTGTACAGAGCATCGATCGTGTAGTGCCATACGAGAGGGGCAAGGATCCCAAAGCGAAGAAAAATATAGCCCACGACAATACCAGCGATGCCCACCTCAATGCCGCGAATGTAAAAGGGCTGCTGCGGGTAGTTGGCATGGGCGAAACCCCATATAAGGCCCGCGATGACAACCGCAACCCAGCGGAACTTGAGGTATTTGTGCAGGAAGGGAATCGAAAACGCCC
>JAPPEG010000194.1 GCA_028875345.1 Gemmatimonadota bacterium | reverse complement strand
TTGTGGTGCGGGCCAATGCCTATATGGCCGTTGACCGCGAGCGCGAAAGCATGGATCCAGAGTACCGCCAAAAAAGGGAAACGTATCGCAATCGCGCGCGGCGGGAGGGCTACCACCTCATACTCAAGGAAGTGCGGCGCTATCTGACTACGGAAGGCGAGACCATCGTCAAGGCCGACGCCGATCTAGAACTGGCGATCGATGCTCTGTTGCAGTCGGAGAATTTGGATTACGTGCTGTTGGGCACGGGCGATGGCGATTTTGTGCGCTTGGTGCGCGCCCTGCAAAACCGGGGCAAGCGGGTCGATCTGCTGTCTTTTATGAACACCAGCACCCAACTGCGCCAAGAAGTAGATTACCACTTTTCTGGGTACTTGGTGCCCGGCATCCTGTTCCCTGAGCGCGGTCCAACCCAGCGCCTGCGCGGCATCCTCCACGCGGTCAACGAGGAGAAGGGCTACGGGTTCTTGACCGCGCAGACCGACTTGGGGCTAGACACCACACGCGAGGATATCTTTCTGCACATTACCGACCTGCGCACGGCCAGAGGCGGGGTGGTGTCCAACGCGGACTTTGCCCAGTTGAGGATGCGGGGCGCGGTCATCGAGTTTGAGATGGAGGACGATGGCGACCGGAAAAAGGCCGTCAATGCCGTGGAATTCCGGCCGGAGTTGCTGTGAGGCGAAGACGATGAAGAAGGACTGGTGCGCCGAGGAGTTTCGCTGCATGGTCGCCCTCGGTGAGAGCACCACTGCTGGCGGCTGGAGCACCGCCCCCGATCGCTGCTGGGTGCCTCTCTTGGGCGCGCTCATCAACGACTTTCAGACCACGCCTATGCGGGTCGTCAACTCTGGAATCGGTGCCAATCTCATCGCCAGGCGTAGCCCGGCGTACGAGGAGAGCGGCAAGCCGGCGGCCGACGAGCGCCTCGACAAACACGTCCTTTCCCACGACCCCGACCTGCTCGCGATCTCCTACGGCCTCAACGACGCCCGGGGCGGTACGCCATTGGCTCAGTTTTGCGAGGACCTAGCCCTGCTCGTGGGGCGCGTGCGCCAACGCGGGAACCCGCTCATCCTGTTGCTCGGGCCCTACTTCATGACCGACTTCACCGTCGGGGGGAAGACCTGGAGCCTCGCCGATCTGCCTCTATTCAGGCGCTTCAACGCGGCCACGGCCGAGGTGGCGGCACAACTCGATTGTCTGTACGTCGATCTGCTGGCCGCGAGCGGTGAAGCGCCTTGGATGGTCCACTACGACGGCGTGCACCAAAACGACCTCGGCCACCGGATCGTCGCCAACCGCATCTTTGAGGTGCTCGCCCAGCATTGTTCCTGCTTGGCGAAGCGGATCCGGCAGGCCGAGCGGAGCAGTCCGAGGTGGAGGGACGAGTCGGTGCTGAAGTCCGACTACGGCTTCTGACTCGAGGAAAGGAGGTATGAGCCCATGTTGCGCGTCGCTATCGTCGGCTGCCATCGCCAGGTCCTGCGCAAGCCGACGAGCCACAATTTCGCTGCCGCCTTCTGCGCCCATCCCGATGCAGAGGTCGTCGGTATCTTCGACTACGGCGAACAGGAGCGCGTAGAATTCGTCGAGTGCTGGCGGGATGTGTGGGGAGAGGTGCCGGCCTTTGACGACTACGAGCAGCTTCTCAAGGGGGCCACTCCCGACATTGTCTGCATCGCCACCCGACAGACGATGCACGCCAACCAGATCGAAAAGGCGGTAGCGGCTGGCGTCCGCGGGATTCTGAGTGACAAACCGCTGGCCACGACCCTCGCTGAAATGGATCGCATTGTCGCGGCCTGTGCGGAGACTCCTCTTGCCTTCGCCCTCGACCGGCGCTGGGATTCCGCCTATCGGGCGCTAAGCTCGGCCATCGCTGGCGGCCTGATCGGCGAGGCGACCAGTTTGGTGGCATACGGCATCCCGAATACAATTAATCACGGCTGCCACTGGTACGACGCCGTGCTCGCGCTGCTGGGAGATCCGGAGCCTGCATGGGTCAGCGGTTTTGTAGATCCTGGAGACTCCGCGGATGAGCGCCGCCGGATGGATCCGCCCTGCCGTGCGCAGATCGGGATGGACAACGGCGCTGTCGCCTATGTAACCTGCGCCGGCCCCAAAGGCCCCGCCTTTGAGGTTGCGGGCGATGGCGGAAGGATTTCCGTATTCGCTGACGCGAGCGCAGCCCGCATCTGGAGGGACGGCTCTGAAGAGTTATTGCCCCTGCCGCCGAAGGCGGAAGGTTGGCCGGCCGGTATGAACATGGTGAACGACTTGGTCCGCGTCGTCAAAGAGGGTGGCCGCACCGCGTGCGACATCTCCGAGGCCCGACGCGCAACTGAAATCGGATTCGCCATCTGCTCTTCCTCGGAGCGGGAAGGCGTCCGGGTTGCGCTGCCTGCAGCGGATCGCGCTCTCCGCGTTGAGTCGTTTCCGTGGGGGAACGAAGCTCCGGATACGCTCTAATCCAATCCATGCGACAGGTTGGGTGAATCACCCCCGCGATGGCTCGGCGTTTTCCCGCCGGTGCCGCTGATGCACCTCTGCCATCTTGAAGTCGTTGTCTATGACTTGCTGCAAATGCACCATGCGCTCTGGCCCCGCGGTGCGCAGCATGGCTTCGCCGTGGATGCGGTCAATCCAGAACCGTCCCTCATTGGCCAGCGCGTTCTGGAAATCCTCTAGGCGCTCGTCGGGCACGTGTTCGTAGAAATTCATGGTGTACATGCGCCGCCGCTGCGAGCCGCCGAAAGCGGCGTGCTTGGTATTGTGCCAAAATACGACAATGTCGCCCGGCTGGGTCTCCACCACTTGGCACGGCACTTGGTTGGGTGCCACCCCCCACGCTGATTCGCTGTCGGGTAGGGCCTCTTGCAGGCCGTCGGCATAGGTGTCGCCGCAGTGATGACTGCCCGGAATGACGCGCACCGCGCCCGTGTCCCGGGTCAGCGGATCTAGGTAAAAAGCGATCTTGATGCTGGGAATGCGCTCGCCGCTGTACCCATCCGAATGCCAGCGCGTATTGCCGACGTAGAAATTGCCGTCGCCGCTGGTGTAGTTGAAGTCGTCGCCCAAAATGCTGGCGACAATGTCGTGGATGCGCGGATCGTCGAGCAAGCTGCTCAGGTATTCGCTCTGGTCGGGAAAGGGCACAATGCATGAGCGCGCTCGGCCTGCGTGCTCTTGGCCGTGGTGTCCGCCGCCGTGCGCGGCCCACACGGCCTCGAATTCCTCGATGATGCGGTCGATGCAATCGGCCATGAGGCCGGGGAAGTACAGATAGCCGAAGGTGTTGAAGTAATTGAGTTGCTGCTGCGTCAGGCGCGTCTCGGACATGTTATTTCCTCCAGATTATTCCTCTATACTCGCTTCTGCTGGAGGAGGGCGCAACTAGGGAAGGCTTACCAGTACAGGGTGCTGCGCAACTTGAACTCGTGACTAGACCGAGCCGTTGTGCGCTCGCGGCGCTCGGCGACCAAATTCACGCGCAACGACTGCTCCACGCGCAGCCGCCCGCCCACGCCATAGGTGTGCATATCTCGGCCCGACGCGATACGGGCATACGGAGTTAGCAGACCGCCCAATGCGTCTAGGCCGTACCCCAACTCTGCGTCGAATAGACCGGCCTCGGCGGCTTGGGTGGATTGTGTCAAGTCCGCCGCGCTGCGCTGCGACCAGAGGCGATTCATTCCGCTCGTCGCAGTTCCCCAAGACGAGTGCATCCGCAGCGACGGCCCTTGACCTGCGCCCGGGTCTATATTGAGCGAGCCGCCTACACCCCATTCCTCATAGCCGGTGGCCTGATGCACTAGTAGCCGCCGCGCCGTCGCTTGTAGCGCTACGCCCCGCTGCGAGTGGGTGTAGCCCAAGCTGCCGCCCACCTCCAGACCCAGCCCGGTCTCTGCGTCGCCGCCGTCGTGGCGCATCCCCACTTCCAGCGATGGCGTCATCCGGCCTGAGTCCAACTCCACGGGGCGGCCTCCTTCCAGTAGGAGGCGCAATCGGCTCGTCATGGTTTCTAGCGTTGGCTGGACCGCGGCATCCGCGTCCGTTTGCACCAAGAAGGCATCCGACTTTAGCGCCACGTCGAAATCGGACGATTCTGTCGATGACAGCAAAGTGCCTCGCGTGCCCAACCCTCCCATCTTCATCCCGATATCAGTGTCGGGACGATCTCCTATTCGTTCCATCTGACCGCGTCCATAGCCGAGCAAACTCCACGCTGACAACCGCTCGGTCATTGCGACGCGCAGATAGGGATGCACGCTCGTCAGATAGATTCCCAATTCGCCTTTGCGGAAAGCCTCTTCGGCCGTGTGTACGTCGAACTCGCCGGTGCCGACGCTATGCACCACTGCCAAGCCAGCCAGCATCCGGCCCTGTTGCCGATCGACGCCGAGCAGGGCAGTCACCGGACTGCCGGTAAGCGATAAATCGGCCTCCTCGCTTCTGAAGCGGGTCGTCGCTCCCCGGCCCCAAGCTGTCCAGCGGACATCCCGCTCTTGGTCGGTCGCGGCCGACAATTGGAAAGAACTCCGCGATATAATGTCCGCAAAGGAACTTCTCGTCAGACTATAAAAGGGATGCTGGGAGAGGACATCTGAGAGGGAAGCATTCTTGGGCGGATCAATCGGGCCCTGCCCACGTTCGGACATCGCCGCCGTCACCCGCTGACCGCCCACCGTCAGATGTGCGCCTCCACCAGACCGATCTGTCAGGCGGTCCGAGATCGCGTCCATTATTTGGCTAGTGGCCGTCCGCCCAAACCGCGCCAGCCACGCCTTTTCCACCGAGGGATCGTCGTCAGTGATGGTGCCCGTGGCTGTATCGTTGGCTATTGTCGCATTGGTCGGGTTGCCCAACGCGACCGTGAGCGTTTCGGTGCTTTCATCTAGCATGTCGTTGAACACCACCACTGCGATGGTCGCCTCGGTCTGGCCGGGCGCGAAGGTCAGACGGCCGTCTGCCGCTGTGTAGTCTGCGTCCGCCGTCGCCGTGCCGTCGGCCGTTGTCCAATCGACTGTTATCTCAAAACTGCTGACTGCTCCTAGCGTTACGGCAAAGCTAATTTCCCGGTCGCCTTCGGCTGCCTCCGCATCGGCGATGGTCAGGGCCGGTGCCGCATCGTTGTCGGCGACTGTGCCGGTGGCTTCCGCATCGTCCAAGGTCGCATTCGCTGGATTGCTCAAGGCGATGGTGAAGGTCTCGTCGGTTTCGTCCAGCGCGTCGTCTAACAGCGGGACGGTAATCGTCTGCTCTATTTCCAAGGCGTCGAAGGTTAGCGTGCCCGTGGTTTCTGCGTAGTCGGTTCCTTGGGTTGCCGTGCCGTCGGCAGTCGCCCAATCGACCGTTACTTCAAGGCTGCTGGCCACGTTGAGCTGCACGGTGAAGGTGATCTCCTCGTCGCCTTCTGTGGCGTTTGCATCGGCGATAGTCAGGGCTGGAGTGTCGTCTTCGGTGATTGTTACCGTCACCTCGGACGCTGCTATCCCCTCGTAGTCGCCGCCGCTAACTGTGTGAGTCAGCACCACCGGCTCATCGGCGACGGCGTCGTCGTCGTGGGCGGCGGTGACCACGACCGTTTGCGGTGTATTCCAGTTGTCCGCAGTGAACGTCAGTGCCGCTGGAGCTACTGATACCTCCGCGTTCTCCGGCACCTGTATGGCGACGGTTACGTCTGCTGCTGGTTCGGTGTCCAGCACCACCGTGTAGGTTTCCTCCTCGCCTTCTGGGATAGTCAACGCCGTTACCGAGACTGTCACGCTTGGGGTATCGTCTTCGGTGATCGTCACTTCGACGTTTGCTGCGGCTAGGCCTTCGTAGTCGCCGCCAGTGACGGTATGCGTCAGCACCACCGGCTCGTCAGCTACCGCGTCATCGTCATGGGCGGCAGTCACTATTACTGTCTGTGATGTATGCCAATTGTCCGCCGTGAACGTCAGTGCCGTTGGGACCACCGTAATGTCCGCGTTGTCGGGCACCTGTATGGCGATGGTCACGTCCGCTGTCGGCTGCGAAGTCAGGACTACGGTGTAGGTTTCCTCCTCGCCTTCTAAGACTTCTAGCGCGGTGATTGAGATCGTCACGTCGGCGGTGTCGTCTTCGGTGATCGTCACTTCGACGTTTGCTGCGGCTAGGCCTTCGTAGTCGCCGCCAGTGACGGTATGCGTCAGCACCACCGGCTCGTCAGCTACCGCGTCATCGTCATGGGCGGCAGTCACTATTACTGTCTGTGATGTATGCCAATTGTCCGCCGTGAACGTCAGTGCCGCTGGGGCCACCGTAATGTCCGCGTTGTCGGGCACCTGTATGGCGACGGTCACGTCCGCTGTCGGCTTGGTGTCCAGGACTACGGTGTAGGTTCCCTCCTCGCCTTCTAAGACTTCTAGCGCGGCGGTTGAGATCGTCACGCCGGCGATGTCGTCTTCGGTGATGGTTACCTCGACGTTTGCTGCGGCTAGGCCTTCGTAGTCGCCACCAGTGACGGTATGCGTCAGCACCACCGGCTCGTCAGCTACCGCGTCATCGTCATGGGCGGCAGTCACTATTACTGTCTGTGATGTATGCCAATTGTCCGCCGTGAACGTCAGTGCCGCTGGGGCCACCGTAATGTCCGCGTTGTCGGGCACCTGTATGGCGACGGTCACGTCCGCTGTCGGCTTGGTGTCCAGGACTACGGTGTAGGTTCCCTCCTCGCCTTCTAAGACTTCTAGCGCGGCGGTTGAGATCGTCACGCCGGCGATGTCGTCTTCGGTGATGGTTACCTCGACGTTTGCTGCGGCTAGGCCTTCGTAGTCGCCACCAGTGACGGTATGCGTCAGCACCACCGGCTCGTCAGCTACCGCGTCATCGTCATGGGCGGCAGTCACTATTACTGTCTGTGATGTATGCCAATTGTCCGCCGTGAACGTCAACTCTGTCTGATCTACTGCAATGTCCACATCCTCGGGCACCTGTATGGCGATGGTCACGTCCGCTGTCGGCTTGGTGTCCAGTACTACAGTGTAGGTTTCCTCCTCGCCTTCTGGGATAGTCAACGCCGTTACCGAGACTGTCACGCTTGGGGTATCGTCTTCGGTGATGGTCACCTCGACGTTTGCTGCGGCTAGGCCTTCGTAGTCGCCACCAGTGACGGTATGCGTCAGCACCACCGGCTCGTCAGCTACCGCGTCATCGTCATGGGCGGCAGTCACTATTACTGTCTGTGATGTATGCCAATTGTCCGCCGTGAACGTCAGTGCCGCTGGGGCCACCGTAATGTCCGCGTTGTCGGGCACCTGTATGGCGACGGTCACGTCCGCTGTCGGCTTGGTGTCCAGGACTACGGTGTAGGTTCCCTCCTCGCCTTCTAAGACTTCTAGCGCGGCGGTTGAGATCGTCACGCCGGCGATGTCGTCTTCGGTGATGGTTACCTCGACGTTTGCTGCGGCTAGGCCTTTGTAGTCGCCACCGCTGACGGTATGCGTCAGCACCACCGGCTCGTCGGCTACCGCGTCATCGTCGTGGGCGGCGGAGACAGTTACTGTCTGTGGCTCGTTCCAGTTGTCCGCGGTGAAAGTCAACTCTGTCTGATCTACTGCAATGTCCACGTTGTCGGACACCTGTATGGCGACGGTCACGTCCGCCGTTGGCTCGGTGTCGAGCACTACGGTGTAATTCGCGCTGCTGCCCTCGTCCACCGTCAGTTCGGTCGGGGTTACGGTCGCGCCACGCACATCGTTGTCGGCGACCGGTACCGTCGCGCTGTCGGATTCGCCCGCTCGGTGGGTCACGCCCACCGCGATCATCGCCGTCACCAAGCCGTTTACTTCATCTACTTCATCGTCCACCGTCGCCACCTGAATCGTCGTGTTCGACACACCCACCGCGATCGTCGCCTCGGTGGGTGTCCCAGCCGCGAGGAACTCACCGCGCTCCGTTACTTTCACCGGTACCGTCACCGGTACAGTCAGGTCGCCGATGCGCGTCAGTGTGAATGTCACTGTCTCGCCTTCCTCCACGGCTGTCGGGTCTGCCGCCACGCCCACCACCGGCAGATCGTTATCGACGATTACACTGGTGGCCTCGCCATCTCCGACCGTTGCGTTGGAAGCATTGCTCAGCGCGACGGTGAACGTCTCTGCCGCTTCGTCTAGGTCGTCGTCGATGATGGGCACGCGGATCGTCTGCTGCGTCTCCAAGGCAGAGAAGGTCAGCGTTCCGGTTGCCGCCTCGTAATCCGTTCCCGCCGTTGCCGTGCCGTCGCCGGTCACCCAGTCCACCGTCACCGTCTGGCTGCTGAGTACGCTCAGTCGTACCGCAAACGCCACCTCCTCGTCGCCCTCCGCTGCCGCCGCGTTGGCGATCAATAACCTAGGCGTGTCGTCCTCAATAATCGTCACTTCAACGCTACCTGCCGCTACCGCATCGTAGTCTCCGCCGCTGACTGCATGACGGATCGTCACCGGCTCGTCAGCGACGGCGTCAGCATCCTGAGCAGCGGTCACTGTTATCGTCTGCGCCTGATCCCAATCTTCCACCGTGAACATCAATTCTGTCTCGTCCACCGCGACCTCCGCGTCTTCGGACACCTGTAAAGCCACGGTCACATCCGCCGTCGGCTCCGAAGTCAGTACCACTGTGTAGCTGGCGCTATCGCCCTCGTCCACCGTCAGTTCGGTCGGAGTCACGGTCGCGCCACGCACGTCGTTGTCGGTGATTGGCACCGTCGCGCTGGCCATATCACCTACCCGGTGGATTGCTCCATCCATGATCGTCGCCGTCACCAAGCCGTTTACTTCGTCTATATCATCGTCCACTGTCGCCATCGGAAGTGTGATTATCGCCTCATTTACCGCGAATGTCGCCTCGCTGGGTGCTCCGTCCGCGAGGAATGCACCGCTCTCTGTTACGCGTACCGGTACCGTCAACGGTACAGTCAGGTCGCCGATGCGCGCCAGCACGAACGTCACTATCTCGCCTTCTTCCACGGCCGTCGGGTCTGCGGCCACGCCCACCACCGGCAGATCGTTGTCGGCGATCACGCCCGTCGCCTTGTCATCTTTGATCGTCGCGTTGGAAGCATTGATCAACATGACTGTGAACACTTCCAATGCCTCGTCTAGGTCGTCGTCGATGATGGGCACGCGAATCGTCTGCTCCGTCTCCAAGGCGGAGAAGGTCAACATGCTGGTCGTCTCCTCGTAATCCGTCCCCGCCGTTGCCGTGCTGTCGGTGGTCGCATACTCGACCGTCACCGTCTGGCTGCTGGCCATGTTCAGCCGCACTTGAAACGCCATCTCCCCGTCGCCTTCTGTTGCTATCCCGTCGGTGATCGACACCTCCGGCATGTCGTCTTCGATGATGATGACTGTCACAGATTCGGCCGTTACTGTGTCGTAGTCTCCGCCGCTGACCGCATGAGTCAGGATCACCTCCGAGTCGGCCACTGCGTCGGCGTCCTGAGCCGTGCTCACTGCTATCGTCTGCGCCTGATTCCAATTCTCGGCCGTGAACATCAATTCCGTTTCGTCCACTGCGACTTCCGTGTCCTCTGGTACCTGCACGGCCACGGTCACGTTTCCCGTCGGCTCCGTATCTAGCACCACCGTATAGCTGGCACTGCCACCTTCGGGCACTGCTAGCGCCGTTGGAGTCACGGTCACGCCGGGGACATCATTGTCGATGACCAATACCGTCGCGCTGGCCGCATCGCCTACCTGGTAGGTTGCACCGCTGGTGATCGTTGCCGTTACTGTGCCGTCCGCCTCGTTGCGCTCGTCGTCGTCTGTCGCCATTAGAAGCGTGGTCGTCGCCGCATTCTCCGCGAATGTCGCTTCGGTGGGTACCTCGTCCGTGAGGAACGCATCGCTCTCTGTTACGCGTACCGGCACCGTCAACGGCGCGGTCAGGCTGCCTACTCGCGTCAGGGTAAACGATACCGTGTCGCCTTCTACCACTCCTGCTGGATCTGCCGCTACACTGACTACCGGCAGGTCGTTGTCGATGATCACGCCCGTTGCCTCGCCATCTGTGATCGTCGAGTTTTCCGCCCCGCTTAAAGTGATCGTGAACGCTTCGGTTTCCTCGTCTAGGTCGTCGTCGAGGATGGGCACGCGGATCGTCTGCTCTGTCTGCAAGGCGAAGAAGGTCAGCGTCCCGGTCGTCTCCTCGTAATCCGTCCCCGCCGTCGCCGAGCCGTCAGTAGTCGCATATTCCACCGTCACCGTCTGGATGCTGGCTAGGCTCAGCCGCACCGAAAACGCGATCTCCCCGTCGCCTTCCACTGCCGTTGCGTCGGCGATCCGGATCGTCGGTGGATCGTCCTCGAGGATCGTCACCACAACGCTGGCCGCGGTCACTGTCCCGTAGTCGCCGCCGCTGACTGCATGGCGGATCGTCACTGGATTGTCGGGCACCGAGTCAGCGTCGTGAACTGCGGTCACCACAACTAGCTGCGTCGTTCTCCAGTTGGCCGCCGTGAATGTCAACGTCGTCGGGAAGACCCACACCTTCGCGTCTTCGGGCACCTGCACGGTCACGGTCACGTCGGCCGTCGGCTCCGTATCTAGCACCACCGTGTAGTTGACACTTTCGCCTTCGGGAATCATCAGCGCCGTTGGGGTCACGGTCACGCCGCGTACGTCGTTGTCGATAATCGCCACCGTCGCGCTGGCCGCATCGCCTATCTGATATGCGCCGCCGGTGATCGTCGCCGTCACTGAGCCGTCCGCCTCTATGCGTCCGTCGTCGTCTGTTGCTACCAGAAGCGTCGCTGTCGTGGCATTGGCCGCGAATGTCGCCTCGGTGGGGATCTCGTCCGCGAGGAACGCACCGCTTTCTATTACGCTTACTGGCACCGTTAGTGGCGCGGTCAGGTTGCCTCCCCGCGTCAGGCTACACGCTGCCGTTTCACCTTCTGACACTGCTGTCGGGTCTGCTGCGATGTTGCCCTCTGCTAGTATATCGTTGTCGGCGATCACGCCCGTTGCCCTGCTCTCGCCGATCGTCGCGTTGGAATTGTGCAACAAGACTGTGAATGTCTCCTCTTCCTCCACCACATCGTCGTCGATGATGGGCACGCGAATCGTCTGCTCCGTCGTCCCAGCCGGGAAGGTCAGGGTCCTCCTCCTCGCTTCGTAGTCCTCCCCTGCCGTCGCCGTGCCGCTCGCCGTCGCGTACTGCACCGTCACCTCTTGGCTGCTCTCTGTGCTTAGCTGCACCGCGAATCTCAGTGCCGCGTCGTCCTCCGACGCCTCATAGCGCGTCGCCGCAAACGACACTGTTACGTCGCTCTTGACCACATCTGTATCTGTATCGGTTCGCGTCACTGCATCGGTATCGGTCTTCGTCTCTACCTCATCGGGTTCGTCATTGTCGGTGATCACTCCGGTTGCTTCGCCGTCTCCGATCGCGATGGGAGTTACCGAATCGCCCGGCTCCTGCACGTTCGTCACCGTTATTGTGATCGTCTTCTTGGTCTCCCTATATCGGTCTCCCGTGCCGCTGGTCGCAGTCACCACCACCACATATACGTTGTCTTCATTCGAGTCCTGCGGATTTTCGTAGTCCGGTACTATTGTGAACTTCAGATCTCTCTCTAACGGTGCCCCTGGTGACGGATCTAGCGAGAAATGCGACGCGTCCACTCCGCCCAGCGAGATGGTCACGGGATTGTCCTCGCTGTCGCTATCCGTCGCTTTAACCATCACCAGCTTCTGCGTCGTGGGCGTGTTCTCCGGCACGCTCGCGCTCACTGGGCCGTTGAACACCGGTGGGTTATTCGGGTTGTTTTGCGGTGGGTTATTCGGGTTGTTTTGCGGTGGGTTGTTTGGGTTGTTTTGCGGTGGGTTGTTTGGGTTGTTTTGCTGCTGTGTTATCGGATCCGTTGACGTTCCGCCCGAACAGTTCCCTTCCACTAAACCATAACTATCTGTTGCTTCATTGTACACGTCCACCAAACAAGGATCCCAACTGCCTATACTGTCGTCCTCTATGTCAAAATGCCAATGGTCGGTTCTATACTCTGGGTCTGGATGAGTTGCTATAAACTCTCTCCAGTCCTCGTAATTTTGCCAGTTCTCGGTCTCGGTCTCTTGGTTAAAGGGATTGCCTGCAAAGTGTATTTCATCTCCATTTTGGACTTTCGGGATATTATGTCCGAATGCGGGTACTGCCAATGTCAGCGAAACGAAAATGCAAATGATGAGCGCGAATCCCGTGCGGGAGACCCTGTGCCGAGCGGCAATCCCGTCGCGCGCTTGCTCGCTCGGCGGCGTAGATATGGCGGGACCATGCGGCAAATAATCGATAGGACGCATTAGTATCTTCTTGCGGGCCGAGCAAAGCAGGGCCCCGGATCAGCGGAGAGAACTGCGAGCTTTAAAAAGGAGATAGCCTGAAGGCGATTGCTTGGCGAACGCCTTCAGTATCGTGGGGGGGGACTTGAGACGTTTTATGAAATATAATAGATAACTTGCTATATGGAAAGAAGATACTACATATCGAATGGGACGATATATCGTCCAAAAATAGTCAGATAGATCTGTATATGGCTTGGTGACAAGTGGTTACAATAGAGGTCGATTTATCGTCTCAAGGGCGATAAATCGACCTCTGTATTTTTTTATAAATTCCGCTCCAAACCGGCCTCCAACGCAGCCTCAATCCGCGCCTTGGTCTCTTCGAGATGGGCGCGGCTGTACGCGTCCAGACCGCTGCCTTCTAGTCGCGTCTCGATCTGTCCGGCGATGGTCTGCAAATCCGCTCGGGCCAAGGTGCGGGCGTCTTCGGGGGTGCCTCGGGCGGGCCTGAGTACCAGACCGATCAGCTTTTGTAGCTGCGCCCGCTGCAAGTTGCGGCGAAAGCTGTCGATGGAGCCGCCCGTCTCCAACTCTGCCCAGATGGCCTGCCGCAATCTGGTAAACAGATCGACCATTGCGAAAGTATCCTCACCCTCGTAACGCAGCTCCAGATCCTGTAGCCGGCTCAATAGAGTTGGATCGTAGAACCGGTCGAGCGGTTGCCGTTGGATGCTCAGCACTCTATCGTGGATGGGATAGTCGATCCGCGACACCCTGAACACCGACCAAGTGAAGTCGACCCAGCGCTCTGGTGCCAGCTTGTTGAGCAACTCCGGCGATCAGCGGAAAGCGTTCGGACCGAATACGTGCTCCACCAAAAAGTCGAGTGCCTCCCGCTGTCGGGCGGGCGGCACCGGCTGTAGCGGGAGCCGTCCATCGCCGACGTGGTCGCGGTAGTGATAAATACCGCCGATGTAGCGGCTGACATTGCCCGCACCCGAAAAGTAGGGTCTAAAGCCCCAGCCGAACACCCGCCGCAGGGTTTGGTAGCGCTCGCCCTTCTGCTCGAATTTGTCCTCGACTTTGGCCCACAGTTCTTTTGACAAGGCAATCTGGTCGCGGTAGTGGGCAATCGGATCGTCGCGCAAGTCCCAGCGCGCTGCGCTCGGGTCGATTCCTCGGGTCCAGTACAGGGCGTCTTCGTCTGTGCCGTAGGCTAGATCTTTCTCCGCGACTTGGCTGGCAATCTTGGCCAATTGGGCCCGTTCGCTAGCTGGACTGTCCGCCTCTATCGGCCGGTAGGCGTATTCAATGGCCCAGTAGTCGTACGGCCCCAGCGTCGTCTGGTAGTACTCGCCCTGCTTGTGGCCTTCTGGGGCGATATTGACCGGGTTGTAGTCCATCACTGAGCTGGAGATGCCCTCCTTGTCGGTGACGCGGCGGTCGTGTAGCTCGTCGAGTGCGTGGATGGTACTGCCTTTGAAATTGTGCCGCAGGCCGAGGGTGTGGCCCACTTCGTGCGCGATCAATTCGACGATTAGCTGGCGAATGAACTCCTTTTCGTCCACCTCGCCCCCGCCGGCCGCGGCCCGCGCTTCCAGCAAGTGCCACCCGAAAGCGGCCTCCTGCCTCAGCCCGTCGGCCATATCGCAGAATCCTCTGCTGTGCCCCATAGCTGCGGCGGGCGAAGGCACGGTGAAGTCCCCGCTGGCCCAAGGCTCCCTCCCCACAGGATCGACCAGTTCGGTGAACTCCAAGTGGGCGTAGCGCACAAAATCCGCGCTGATGCGGATATCGGCGTCGAAAATCTCGCCGGTAAAGGGATTGGTACGCGACGGTCCCACTGCGTATCCCTGGCCGGGCTGCACCATCCAGCGCACCACGCTGTAGCGCACGTCGGCCGCGTCCCACTCAGCGTCGTCCGGCTGCTGCTTGGCCACAATCGCTCCCTCAAAGCCGAGTGGTTCGAATGCCTTGTTCCACACTAGAATCCCCTCTCGCACCGCGTCCCGGTACTCTGGTGGAATCGTGTTTTCCAGCCAGAACACTATCGGCTTTTTGGGCGGCGACTTGTCGAATTTGGGCTCGGCTTTCTCTAGGTGCCAGCGCTCGACGTAGCGCACGTACGGGTCGTCCTTGAGCACCGAGGTATAGTCTTGGTACAGAGTGGTGAAGTGCCCCACTCGGTCGTCGGCTAAGCGCGGGCGGAAATCCGACTCGGGCAGATTGGACAGGCTGTAGTGGTAGATGTGCTGGAAACTGCGCGTATCCGCTAGGGTGGGGATGTCCATTCTAGGCGAACTGGATTTAAAGTGCAGCACCACGTCGATCTCAGTATTGTGCGGAAAATTCTTCAGCGCGCCGAAGTAGCTGTTGTCGTTGTCGAAGCTATACGAACCCTCTTTGAGGTACCTGCTGAAGAAGAAACTTACCGAGGCGATGTCCTGAATGAAGAAATCGCTCGGGTCAACGAGCACTGCGCCGGTCTCGGGATGGGGCTGTCCCTCAATGCTGCCGACGCCTAAAATCGAGTCGGACAGGCCCCGGTCCACGGCTCGGCGGATGGCGGCGTCTGGCTCAGCCCGGTAATACACATTCTTGTGGACGAAGAATACTTTTTTGCCGACTCGCTGGAAGACAAAGGGGAACGTGCCCGAGCCCCGACCGATGGAGACCAGCGAAGCCGAATCAAAGAAGTAGCCGTCGCCCTGCGTGCGCGTGATGCTGCACAGATAGATCTGGTCAAACTGGTCGGGACGAATGGCCAAGAACACTTTGTTCTCCTCTGGATCCCGGTACAGCTCGAACAGGCCTTCGATCTTATCAAAGTCCTTGATCACTTTCGCAAATTTGGGGCCTTTGTCTTCCTCGTCCTCTTCGTCTTCCTCGTCTTCCCCGTCCTCTTTGTCCTTTTCGTCTTCTTCGTCCTTTTCCTTGTCGGCGGCCTCTTCCTCGACGGCCTCCTCTTTTGCCTCCTCCGCCCAGACGGTTCCCGTTCCCCATAAGCCGAGGATGGCGACCAGCAATATCCATTTTGATGCGCGCATAGTATTACTCAATTCCATCTCAATGTTCCTCGCGGTTTGGATTATTCGCAGTAAACTCGAACCTTCTCGTCCCCGTCTTGGATATTGACCTCGATCTCGCTTAGAGCGTCGATGAACGGCTCTAGATCCTCGGTTCGCAGGTTGTCAATGTCAACGTTGATGCCGTTGTCCTGCAGAGCCGTATTGATTCCCGTCGTGGCTTGCGCCGGGAGCAAGGTATGTAGCTTGACTCCGGCCTTGATCAGCGCCAGCGGCACCCGGACGTCGATGTGCTCATCATCGTTCGAGTCGACGGTGACTCTCAGATATCGCCGGGCTGATCCCGCTTGTGGGGGCGCTAGCGGCTGCACCGCTGTGGTCGCCTCTGGCTCTTCGTCAACGAGGGAGAGCAGGCGTTCGGCCTCATCGACGGACACCTTGCCCTCTGATAGCATCTCAAGTACTCGTCTGCTGTTTTCGTTCATGGTGATCCTCCTGTTTGCATTTGGCTACTGAATGACAATGGAGCCGTTCACGGTTTTGGCGATCAATTCGGCCTTGCCTTCGCCCACTGTTCCCTTGAGCTGTTGGCGCTTCTCGACCGCTGCGACGAAGCCCGGCACTTCGCAGCGGACTCGTCCATTGACCGTTGCAGCCGTCAGCTTGAGGCTCGGGTCGTCGTCCAAGGCTACTCTGATGTTGCCGTTCGTGGTTTCTAGTTTGTTGCTGTTTCCAGGCTCGATGCTGCCCTGAAACTTTATCGTCCCATTGGTCGTCCGCGCATCGAAGCGGCCGTGTGCGTCTTCAATGGACACGCGGCTATTCAAGCTATAAAGCTCTGCCGAGCCAGAGAAAGTCTTGACCGTGATCGGGGCGTTCTTGGTCGTCGCGTTCAGGTCGCCCTTGAAGTTTTCGACCCGTATAGGCCCGTTTTTGGTCTGCACCGTCCCACCACCCTCCGTTCCATGGAGTTCCACTGGCCCGTTGCTAGTCGCCAAGTCAACGCTGGTCGCGATGGGCACAGTAACCTCAATGTTTGCTCCGGAGTGCTGGCGAGAGAATCCGTGTAGGAATCCCTCGGATTGCTGATCCTTGGCCTCGACCGTGACGAGGTCGCCTTCCTGTACGGCGCTGTACTTGATTCCGCGAGGTTTTTTCAGCCTCGCTCGCACGCGAATTGAGCCGGGTTCGCCAGCGAGGACCCGGATGCGGCCGTTGAAGCCGCGCACCACGAGGCGCGGGTTGTCGCCCACGGCGAAAGTGTCGTCGCGCATGGAGGTCTTGCCGTCCTTGTCGCGGTCGCTGTCTTCGCTCTCCGACCACCCGGATAGGGACTCTTCGAGTCCTTTGAGTCCTTTTTCGAGTCCTTTTTCGATTTCTTCACCGAGTCCTTCGAGGGTGTCTTGCAGCGCCCCAATTCCGCGCCCCTTGCGGGTTTCGCGGTGGGTGTCTTGCAGCGCCTCCAAGAGACGCTCGGCCTCTTCTACAGTGACCTTGCCCTCCGAAAGCATGTCGAGAACTCTGCGTCGCTCTTCACTCATTATAGCCTCCTAGTCGATTGAAATGAATACGCGATCCTCGCCAGAGGCCACGTTGCAGCGCAGGCCGCGCAGCGAGGCAAGCACGTATAGAAGTAAGGGGCCAGCCAGCAGGACGGAACGGCTCTGAGCGCGGTGTCCCGAACGCGCTGCTATTAGTAATGCAACAGGCGTCCCTAGCAGCACCACGACGACAACGAGCGGCCATAAGACTATGAGCGGGATCCACAGCCGGATGCGCCGTTTGTCGCCCTGGACTCGCAACCGCAGGAACATCGGTGGCAGCATCAGGAGAGCCTCCGCAGCGCCTCTTCGACGTCGATCTCGCCGCGTTCCAAGCTGTCGAGTACCGTCACTGATTGGGGATTCGAGCGCGGGGTGCTAGCCGATTCCGTGGTTCGAGTCACTGTCTCGATCAACGGTAGCTGCTCGGCAATGGCATCTAGTCGGTTTTTGACCGTTGGGTAGCTGATGCCAAATATGCGCTCCATTTCCTTGATCGAGCCGTGGACTTGGACGAAGGCCATTACGAATA
>JAPPEG010000072.1 GCA_028875345.1 Gemmatimonadota bacterium | reverse complement strand
GGCGATGGTTGAGGTCGCGCCAGATTTTTTCGCGGTAAAAGGGGTCTTCGCCGATGATCGCGGGTTTGACGAGGCTGTCTATGACTTGGGCGTTAGCGCCAAACCAGTAGCCGGAGACGCCTTCGTCAGTGTCTATCTGCAGCAGGGTTTGGGTGATTTCGCGCTCGGGGCCGGGATGGCCGTGGCCGTCGGAGTCTCGCTCGGTATTGGTGATGGTTTTGAAGCGAATGGTTTCTACTTGGGTGATTTTCATGCGTCGTCCTTTTGAAGATGGCGACCGCAGTCGCCGGTTACAGTGGTCAAACCCCGCTTTCTGCAATGAGTCGCCCGACAATTTCCACGGACCGCTCCATGCACTCACGCCCGTGTGCAGCGGTGGCGTCGCGTGGGTCTTGGCCGCCGACTCCTTGCGGCCACACGCTCCGGTCTGCCGACAACTGCCCGAGATCTACCAACTCCTCCTGATAGTGCATCACCAGCGACGTTTCGTTGCGTGCGGCGTGGTCCATCTGGCTTTTCCATTCCTGCGCCACTTCGTCCGTAACTCCCGCCAGCTTGAGGCCGAAGCGCTGCTCCCGCTCGGCCATGGCCTCGCGCCAAGCCCGGCGGCTCGGCCCGTGTCCGTCGGCGAACACGAACTTGAAACCCGCGCGCTTGATCTGCGCCAAAATCGCGTCGATTAGCATTCCGAAAAACCCGTTCGACACCCAGTAGCAGCTACCGTCTAATTGCCGGTGTGGCTTGGTGCTGTCGGCGCAGTCCATGCCGTGGAGTACTTTACCGCCGCCGCAATCCCACGCCCGATCTGGCCCGAGGTGAATCGGCGGCATGACGATTCCGCCAAAGCGCTTGGCGCACTCGATCATCAGCCCTTCGCTCTGGATTGCGTCGCTGCCCAAGGGCAAGTGCTCGCCGTGCCATTCGAGCGTGCCCAGCGGCAGATACGCAACCGGCTTAGCTGCCAGCCGCTGGCGAAACTCGCACGGCAACAAATCGGAATATCTGACCTTTTCCATTGAAAATTTCTCCCTCAACGTTGCGAAATCCGATAGCCCGGTCGTTCCGGCTTGAACAAATCGGGATTTAGTCTGACACCCAAACCGCTGCCTTGGGGCAGACTCACATATCCGCCGTTGATTTCTACCTCGACGTCGATCAGCTCTCGATACACCGTCTGGATCTGCGCCCGCACGGTTTCCTGATAGCAGCAATTGGCTATCGCCGCTCCCACGTGCAAGCCGGCGAAGAGAGTCAGCGGGCCGGTGCAGTCGTGCATGCTGACTGGCACATTGTAGGTCTGCGCCAGATGGGCAATCCTCGCGGTTTCGGAAATCCCGCCGACCCAGGTCGGGTCGATCATTACGTAATCGGCGGCCTGATGCATCAGCACGGAGTTGTAGTCGGCGCGGCTCAACAGCATCTCGCTCACGGAAATGGGCATCCGGCTCTGGCGGCGGAAGTCAGCGACTGTGTCGAGGTTGTCCATTTTGATCACGTCTTCCAGCCACAGCGGCGAGACCTCGCGCAATGCCTCGGCGATGCGCAGGGCTGCTGGGAGTTGGAAATGCGCGTGGCCATCGACGAAGATGTCGAGGTCCATGCCCACTTTGTCGCGGATCTCGCGCAAGGGCTGCACGCCTTCCTCGATTGCGCGGTGCGGAATGCGCGCCGGGCCGTATTGGATGGCTGCTTGATCGAAGGGCCAGACTTTTAGGCCGCTGTAGCCCAGTTCGACTAGCTCCTCGGCCAGCGCCACTGGTTCGTGGAACAGCTTCCACGAATCGCCCAGCGGCCCCGGCTCGCCGATGGCACCAAAGCCCGGCCAGCCTTTGCGTCCGGTGATGCTCGGCCCGTACTGCGGATTGCCGCAGCTATTGTACACCAGAATTTTGTCGCGCACTGGCCCGCCGAGTAGGCGATAGATCGGCTGGTTGCAGACTTGGCCGAGAATATCCCACAGTGCCACGTCTAGCGCCGACAAGGCGCGGATCTCCGTGCCCCGGACGCCGAAATTCGCGGCGCGCTCGTAGAGGAAGCGCCAGTGCGATTCAATGGCTAGCGCGTCTTCGCCGAGCAGCCGGCGCGCCATCCAGTCGTGTAGCATGGCCTGCACGGCCTCGGCGCAGTAGTACGTTTCGCCGTGGCCGATGAGTCCGGCGTCGGTGTGGATGCGCACCAGCAGCAAGTCGGGGAACAGGTCGAGCGGCTGCACGGATTCGATTGCGGTTACGGTGACTTTGCCTTCGTCAATCGGCGATGGAGGCAGGTGGGGTTTTGCCGTCATTAGTATCCCTTTTCTAAGTCGCATACGTTCAATAGGGCTTCGCCTGCCAGATAGCGGTGCAGATTTTCCACGAAGATGGCCTTGCGGCGCTCGATCAGTTGCACGGACTCGGCCGAGGTGTGCGGCGAGATTAGCATGTTGGGCGCGTCCCACAGCGGGCTGTCGGGCGGCAGTGGCTCGACAGCCGTCGCGTCGAGTGCGGCCCCGCCGATTCGGCCCGCGTGCAAGCCCTCGGCCAGTGCTTCCTCATCGACGATTCCTCCGCGCGAGACAACCACCACAAATGCCCCTTCTTTGAGCAGGGCAAGCCGTTGTTGGTTGATCATTCCGGTCGTCGCTTCGGTTCGCGGGGCCGTTATCACGAGCCAATCTACCATCTCCAGCATCTCGTCCAAGCGCTCGACCGGCCACACTGCGCACACGCCCGGCGGCGGCTCCATCGGTAAAATGTCCACTGCGTACACTTCTATTCCGAATGCTGCAGCCCGAGTGGCCACGGCCCGGCCAATATCTCCCATCGCCAGCACCCCCATTTTGGTCCCAGCCAATTCGATAATGCGCTGCACATAGCGTGCGGTATTCCACTGATGGTTGCGCTGGTCTTCGAGCAGTTCGGGGATGCGGTGGGCGTGTGCGAGTATTGCGGCGAAGACGTGGTCGGCCATAGGCACGACGTGCGTCTGGCGCGCGTTGGTCATCACCACGTTGCCCGTGCGGAACTCCGGTATATTGCGCACGACCGAGTCGAAGCCGATGCCCACATAGTGCAACCACTTGAGTTTTTCAGCCGCCAAAAATACGGGCCGCGTCATCAGCCCAAACACAACCTCCGCATTGGCCACCTCTTGCATCTGCTCCGCCTCGCCATACGCCGGGCAAAAGTCCAACTCGGGGAACGTCGTTTGCAATTCTTCGACGAAGGATTCTCCCATATCATATGTCAGTACGACCTTCATGCTGCGATCCTTTCTGAAGGGGCGGATTTCAATTCCGCGCAGATTTTTTTATAATGCCGGTTAAGTTAGCGAAAAAAGAGATTGTGGAGAAAAGCGGGGCGGGGCAATGAGGAGATTCTTGGCCTTTAACTACGTGAGGAACACAGGAGTTTAGAATGAAACAGCAATGGCGGGAACGGCTGGGGACGGTGACGCTGGAACCTTGCGCGCCGGTAGTGGCCGGCAGCTACCAGCAATGGACTTTGACTCTGATCGTGGGTAGCTACGGCATTGACGAGGGCGGCACCATTAAGATCGCCCAGCGCCTTGCCTGCGATATGCAGCCGGCCCAGTTCAGCGATCCGGCTGCGCCAGCTTATTGCACGGTGCAGACCAATGGGGCGGCCAAGCTGGCACCGCGCTTTGCCCCCAAGGGACACGAGCGGCCGTGGATGATCTGGTGCGTGGTGATTGATGTGTACGACGGGTCCCTCGCGCCCGGCGAGACCGTGACCGTGGTCTTGGGCGAGCGCAGCGGCGGTTCGCCGGGGATTCGGGTGCAGACCTTTGTCGAGTCGGCCCACGAATTCCGCGTTTTCGTCGATCCGACCAATGCTGCGGTGGCTCGGGCCGTGGTGGATTCGCCCAAGTTTCCCATTGTCGCTGGAGAGGCCGTGGAACTGGTGTGTATAGCGCCGAGCCAGGCGGTAGTGGGCGAGGCGGTGGAGGTTTTTGTCAAAGGGCAGGATATGTGGGGCAATCCGACGGCAGTGGCAGGGTCGGTTGAACTGAGTTGGGAAGGGGAAGGGGAGGTCGTGGTCGAGGGGTGCAAGGTGTCTTTTTGCGCTCCGGGTAGCGGACGGCTGATGGCTGCGGTGGACGGCTTGCGCTGTTACAGCAATCCAGTTGCCGTTTCTGAGACAGCGCCTCAGTGGTGCCGCTACTGGGGAGATTTGCACGCCCAGTCCGACGCTACTGTCGGCATAGGCACGGAGGAGGAGTACTTCACTTTTGCGCGCGACTGGGCGAGGGTGGATTTCGCCTCACATCAGGGCAATGATTTCCAGGTTGATGACGAGGACTGGCAGCGGCTCAACGAGACGGTGCGGGCTTTTCACCGGGACGGCGAGTTCGTCGTCTTTCCCGGGTACGAGTGGTCGGCCAATTCTCCGGCCGGCGGGGATCGCAACGTCTTTTACTTTGCCGAGGGGCTGCCGATTGTGCGCAACAGCCACTGGCAGATTCCGCACGTGCCCGAGGACGAGGTGTCGCCCGCGCATCCGGCCGATGTGTTTTTCGCCCGGCTCGCTCGCTTGGTGCCGCGTGACCAAGTGATCATCGGCTCGCACGTGGGCGGGCGCTGGGCCGATGTTAAGGCGTATTTCGACCCCGAGGCGCACAATCTGGTGGAGGTCGTCTCGAGCTGGGGCGTGTTCGAGTGGATGCTGTTCGACGCGCTGGACTGCGGCCACGTGGTCGGGGTCATGTGCAACAGCGACGGCCACAAGGGGCGGCCTGGGGCCGAAGGGCCGGGGGCTGGTGAGTTTGGTATTGCTGGTGGTTTGACATGCGTTTTGGCTGGCGAGTTGTCGCGTGCGGGCGTGTGGGAGGCTCTGTGCAGTCGGCGCTGTTACGGTACGACTGGTGCGCGCATACTTCTAGATGTACAGATAGCTGGCGCGCTCATGGGGGCAGTGGTAGAAAATGTGGACTCGGTGGATATTCGCGCTCGGGTTGTGGGGGCGGCACCGTTGGAGGCGTTGCAAGTATATCGCGGTCGGCAATTGCTCGCCGAGGTGCAGCCGCCTGAATTCCGGGATTTGGGACATTCCAATAGGGTGCGCCTGATGTGGTCTGGCTCGCGGATTCGCGGGCGTGGGCGGCGAGTGGATTGGTCTGGGGTTATCCGCACCACTCAGGCGACCATCTTGGAGGCGACTACGGTTAGCTTTGACTCTGCGGCCGATGGTATTACCGAGACTGAGCCGCAGGCTGTGGCTTTTCAATCGCAGACTACGGGGGATTGCGACGGGATTGAGCTGGTGTTGAACGATGGGAGGGTCGGCAGTTTGGTGTTCGAGTCGGCGGCGGGGACGACGGAGGTTGATCTGGCGGGGCTGGGCCACGAGGCGTTGCGCTTCGGCTACGGAGGCTTGGACATGCAGTTGGTGGTGCAGCGCTATCCCGAGCGGGTGGAAGCGCTGGAATTGACGTTGGAAGCTGTGGATGAGTCGCCGGAGGAGGGGCAGGCCGCTTATTGCGTCAAGGCCATTCAGTGCGACGGGCAGATGGCTTGGTCGAGCCCGGTGTATGTGTTGGGATGAGGGAGCCGCATAGTGCGCGATACACTTGCAATTAATGAGCAATATCACATCTTCATCTTAATTGTGATAAGCAGCACACATACCGACTAACTTACGGAGACGGTACTATGGCTACACACGATGACAACTGGGCCGATGTGCGGACGATCAAGGCATCTGAGTTCAAGGCCAAATGCCTCAAGCTGATGGACGAGGTCGCCGACAGCGGTATCGAGATTGTTATTACCAATATACACGATTATGCGATTTGAGCCCTAGGAATGAACAAGAAGCTCCTGAACGAGGCGGAGATATGTGACGCTTTCATCACCCCGGCGGTAATCGGGGCCGGATGGAATCAGAGTACGCAGATTCGCCGAGAATACACCTTTACTGATGGTCAAGTTCTTGTGCAGGGCAAGATAGGCTCACGCGGCAAGAAGAAGCGCGCTGACTATTTGCTATTCTACCAGCCGAACCTACCACTCGCCGTGGTCGAAGCCAAGGACAACAGCCACCCGATCGGCGGCGGGATGCAGCAAGCACTTGGCTATGCCGAAGCTCTCGACGTGCCGTTTGTGTTTTCGTCAAATGGCGATGCCTTTCTATTCCACGACCGCACCGGCCAGTCGGACTCCATAGAAAAGCAAATCGGCCTGGATGAGTTCCCGTCACCGGACAAGTTGTGGCGGCAGTATCGGGCTTGGAAGGGACTCGACGAAGAATCTGATAGGCTCGTCCGTCAGCCCTACTACGTAGACCTAGCCGGCAAGGAGCCTCGGTACTATCAGCGCGTTGCCATTCAGTGGGCGGTCGAAGCTATTACGAGAGGGCAGCGCCGAGTGCTGATGGTCATGGCCACCGGCACTGGCAAGACGTTTGCCGTCTTTCAGATTATATGGCGGCTGTGGAGGGCCGAGAAGGTTAAGCGGGTGCTATTCCTCGTGGACCGGAATATTCTCGCGGATCAGACTGTCACTAACGACTTCAAGCCTTTTGGCCCGGTGATGACCAAGGTACGCAACCGCGATATGGACCCGAGTTACGAGATTTATATCGCGCTTTACCAAGCCGTCAGCGGCAACGAAGAGGATAAGAACATCTACCGGCAGTTCAGCCGAGAATTTTTCGACTTGGTGGTCATTGACGAGTGTCACCGGGGTAGTGCCCGCGAGGCCAGTGCGTGGCGGGAGATTCTCGACTATTTCGAACCAGCCATCCAACTCGGGCTTACGGCGACGCCGAAGGAAACCACCGAGGTTAGTACGCTTAGTTATTTTGGCGATCCCATCTATACCTACAGCCTCAAGCAGGGCATTGAGGACGGTTTTCTCGCGCCTTTTAAAGTCGTGCGTATTGACCTCGACAAGGACTTGCAAGGCTGGAGACCCCCGACGGGCATGACTGACGACCTCGGCCAAGAGATCGAAGACCGCGTCTACAACCAAACCGACATGGACCGGGTGCTGGTCCTGAATGAGCGGACCCGGCGCGTCGCCGAGAAGATCGTCGCGTATATGTTGGAGACTGACCCCTACGGCAAGACCATAGTTTTCTGCGAGAACATTGACCATGCCGAGAGGATGCGTTCGGCGCTGGTCAACGAGGTCGCCAAGTGCCTGCCGCAGGAAGCTGGTAATGCCTCAAAGTTCGTGGTTCGCATCACTAGTGATAGCGAGGACGGTCAACTCGCGCTCGATGACTTCATCCACCCTGAGCGGCGCTACCCGGTCATCGCCACTACCTCGAAGCTGTTGACGACCGGAGTAGATGTGATGACTTGTAAACTCATTGTGCTGGACCAGCGTATTGAGTCGCTTATTGAGTTCAAGCAGATCATCGGACGCGGCACCCGTATTCACGAGGGCGCGGGCAAGTTGTGGTTTACCATTATGGACTTCAAGAGAGCGACCGAACTGTTTGCCGACCCGGATTTCGACGGAGAGCCGGTTGTCGTCTATGCGCCCGAGGAGGACAGTGGTCCGATGCCGCCGGATGATATAGGAGGGAACGGGGGAGGCGAAGAAATCGGCCCAGACCCACCGCCAGAGGGTTCCAAGAAATTCGTCGTCAGCGGAGTCGAGGTCGAGGTTATCGCCGAGCGCGTTCAGTACTACAGCAAGGACGGTCGGCTCGTCACCGAGTCGCTAGCTGACTACACCCGGAAGACTGTCCAAGCGGAGTACGCGACCCTAGACGACTTCTTGCAGCGCTGGTCTGAAGCAGACCGGAAGGCGGCGGTGATCGACGAACTGAGCGAGCAGGGCGTGTTCTTTGAAGCGTTGCGCGAGCGGGTCGGTCGGGACTTGGACGCCTTTGACCTGATCTGCCATGTGGTCTATGGTCAGCCTCCGCTCACCCGGCGCGAGCGGGCTGAGAATGTGAAGAAGCGGGACGTGTTCACCCGCTACGGCGAACAAGCCCGCGCCGTGCTCGACGTTCTACTCGATAAGTACGCAGACGAAGGGCTAGTCTCGGTCGAAGACTTGGGCGTCCTGCGCGTGCAGCCGCTGTCCGACCTTGGTACACCTATAGAGTTGGTTCGGCACTTCGGCGGCAGGAACGAGTATATTGCCGCCGTACAGGAGCTTGCAGAGGCCCTTTACGATACCGCCGCTTAGTGTGCGAGCAGATACCAGTTCATTTGTATTATAGAGAAAGGATGATCCTAAGCCGTGGCCCTATCTACCACCATCAAGTCTATCCAAGACATAATGCGCAAGGATGTGGGCGTCGATGGGGATGCTCAGCGCATTGGTCAACTCGTCTGGCTGCTGTTCCTCAAGATATGGAACGACCGCGAGCAGGAATTGGAACTGCTCGAAGATGACTTCGCGTCTCCGTTGGTTGACGTAACTTGGATAGAGGAAGGCGAGACCCGCACGGCAGAAGACCTGCGCTGGAGTGCTTGGGCTGCTGACCGGGAAGGTGCCACCGGCGATAGACTGCTCACCTTTGTCAACGGGACTCTGTTTCCCGCGCTCAAGGGTATGGAGGTTGATCCGCCGAGCGAGGAAGAGGATGCGCGGATGAGTCGTCGCCGCTTGGTGCGTGGCGTCTTTGAGGACGCTTACCAGTACATGAAGTCCGGTATTCTGCTGCGGCAGGTGGTCAACAAGATCGAGGAAGACATTGACTTCAACGACGCTACGAATCGGCACTTGTTCGGCAACATCTACGAGCAACTGCTCAAAGACCTCCAGAGTGCTGGGAATGCTGGCGAATACTACACGCCACGAGCGGTGACTCAATTCGCAGTCGATATGATTAATCCTCGCCTTGGGGAATCTGTCCTCGATCCGGCCTGTGGCACCGGCGGATTTTTGTCCTGCGCCATTGAGCACATTCGCCAGCAGGACGTGAAGACGCCAGCGCAAGAGGCGCAGCTTCAGGCCAGCATTCAAGGCGTGGAGAAGAAGCCCCTGCCGCACCTGCTGTGTACCACGAACATGATCGTGCATGGCATTGACGTGCCGACCGGCGTTCGGCATGACAACACCCTCGCCCGGCCCTTACGCGACATCAGTATGCGCGATCGGGTCGATGTGGTGCTCACCAATCCGCCTTTTGGCGGCATGGAGGAGGACGGCATTGAGCACAATTTCCCGCGCGAGTTCCGCACCCGCGAGACCGCAGACCTGTTCTTGGTGCTGATTGTCGAGTTGCTCAAGCCCGGTGGTCGGGCTGCGGTGGTGCTGCCAGACGGCACCCTGTTCGGCGAGGGGGTGAAGACGCGCCTGAAAGAGCGTCTGCTCACCGAGTGCGAGTTGCACACCATCGTGCGTCTGCCCAACGGGGTGTTTGCGCCGTACACTGGCATTAAGACTAATGTGCTGTTTTTCGAGAAGGGGAGGCCCACCACTGAGGTTTGGTACTACGGGCATCCCTACCCGGAAGGCTATAAGTCTTACTCCAAGACCAAGCCGATGCGGATTGAGGAGTTTGAGCCGGAGAAGGCGTGGTGGGACAATCGGGTTGAAAACGAGTTCGCTTGGAAGGTCGGCATTGACGAGATTCGCGAGCGCAAATTCAACCTCAACATCGCCAACCCCAACTCAGTTGAGGGAGGCCACGGCGACCCGGATGAACTGCTGGCGTTGTATGAGAAGGAACGAGCGGCAGTGGCAGAAGTGCGGGAGCTGTTGAAGCAGGCGTTGGCTGAGGCACTGGAACGGACGGCATGACGCCGGAGGAGTTCACTGAGGTCTTTGATGAGATTGCGGAGGCACCGGAGGGAATTGAGCGGTTGCGGGAATTGGTGCTTCAGCTTGCGGTGCGGGGGCGGTTGGTGCCGCAGGATGCGAATGAGGAGCCAGCCTCGGTGCTTCTGGAGCGCATCGCGGACGAGAAATTCCGGTTGTTCAGAGAAGGAAAGCTCAGAATTCCGAAGCCGGTACCCCCAATAGCAACGGATGAGGCTCCATTTGAGATTCCTGACCACTGGGAATGGGTTCGCTTGGGGGATATTACAAACAGCCGTCTTGGAAAGATGCTCGACAAATCCAAGAACAAAGGCCCCTACCGTCGGTATCTGCGGAACGCGAATGTCCAATGGTTTCGGTTTGATCTCTCAGATGTTCTTGAACTGCGGCTTGAAGATGCCGAGCTAGAGGAGTATTCAGTCAAAGAAAATGACTTAATTGTGTGTGAAGGTGGCGAGCCGGGTCGGGCGGCTGTATGCGGGCCAGATGTGGATGGAATGGTCTTTCAGAAGGCTCTGCATCGTGTCCGGCCTTGGTGTGGTATCAGCACTTGGTATCTTGCATATCTCCTTCGTTGCGACACGTGGTCACAGCGCATCAACACCCTCTTCACAGGAGCTACCATCAAGCATTTGACTGGTAAAGCGCTGGCGACTCATATGGTGCCCCTCCCGCCGCTCTCTGAACAATACCGCATCGTATCCAAGGTCGATGAGCTTATGGGGCTGATTGATCAACTGGTGGCTGCGCGGCGTAGCCGAGAGGCCGTCCGCACCGCAGCACGCGACTCGGTCCTCGCCGCGCTTCGCAATGCCGCTACCCCTGAAGATGGACAGGCTGCATGGACGCGCATTACCGAGCGGATGGACGACTTGTTTGCTATCCCTGCTGATTTGGCTCCGCTACGCGAGGCTGTGCTTCAGCTTGCGGTGCGGGGTAAACTTGTACCGCAAGATCTGAATGACGAACCGGCGTCGGAATCTTTGAAACGGATTGCGGCGGTCAAAGCGCGAACAGCAAGAAAGGGCCGAGTTAAGGTACGAAAGGTTGTGGACCCTACGTTAACAAGACTAAATTATCATTTGCCAAGTAGTTGGGCCTCAGCACATCTTTCGGATCTTACCCAAGTGCTCAACGGACGAGCTTATAAAAAAAATGAACTTCTTCCGGAAGGAACGCCTGTCCTGCGTGTTGGCAACCTTTTCACATCAAATCAATGGTACCACTCGGATCTTGACCTCGATGAAGACAAATATTGCGAAGAAGGTGATTTGATCTATGCGTGGTCCGCATCATTTGGGCCGTTTATTTGGCGTGGTCCCAAAGTAATTTATCACTATCATATATGGAAACTGTCACTTTTTAGTGAAACCAATCTGATGAAGCAGTTTCTATACAATTTTCTTCTCCAGAAGACTCAGGACATCAAGAATGCAGGCCATGGTATTTCAATGGTCCACATGACAAAGGAGAAAATGGAACAGTTGATTGTTCCACTTCCACCTCTCGCCGAGCAACGTCGCATCGTCGCCAAGGTTGATGAGCTTATGGGGCTGATTGATCGGCTGGAGCAGCACCTTGTCGCCAAAAGGGAATATCACGAAGCCTTTGCTGCTGCCGCAACTAATGTTGTTTGAAGAGTGGTAGTATTGAGAACTATGACGAGTGCGGGCGCAAGCACATGAAGAATCAGCAGGACAATGGGAATCCACAACTCGATTTGGGACACGGATCGGTACGCCTTGCCTTTCCCCTCTTCCGCCAATTGCCATTCGTAATCATAGGGATTTGCCGGTAAATGCTGTTCAAACTCGCTGATCACCTTGAATTTCAAAGCGTTCAAATCACGGTGTGATTTGATGATATTGTACGAAAGCAGCGAAACGGCGATTCCGGCGATGGCAACCAAGAGCACCAAGAGTATCTGCCCTGAATTCGTCGGCTGGAAGGCATACGAAGCTATGAGAGCGGCATTTACGGTCAAAAGGTACCTCCCGGAAGAGACCCGCCGGGCACTGACGTTATCTACAGATTGTACGTATAGCTTGTATTGCTCGATGAGGTCCCGACTGAAGTCAGAACCGTAGGTCTCTTTGGAGTGGAGAATCAGGGGCTTGTCCGGCTGATCTGACATACGCTTATCTTGACCCGGCAATCAAGGACTTCAGGTTCTCCCATGTCCACTTGTGGATCTCATCCGTTCGGAGCGCCATCCTAGGTTTTTTGCAAGTCTTGTTTGGGCGGCCTTGTAGCAAGAAATACGGCTTGCCCTCCTCGCGGGCGATGGTTACTTCGGCTGCGACACCAGCCGCATCGTGCGTATGTTCGCCGCAGATTACGATAGTAAGGTCTGTTCTGCTTATGCGGTCTCGAACATTCTTCCGCCAGTTCTCGGTTATCGGCTCTTTCACTGACCAGTCCGTAATGTTGAAAGGCGAATCAGGATTCTTGGCCTGAGCGACCAAAGCATCTCGAAGTTCCTCATCATGGTCGAAGTCAAAGCTGATGAATGCACTCTTGGTAGCCATCAATCCCTCCTTAATGGTAAATTAAATCCCACCTTGGATGCTAGGTTTTTGATCTTTTTGATTCAAAACCCATAGCAGCCCCCCTATTGCAAGAATCCACGCCGTTGGAGTATGCAGCCAATCGCTGAGTTCTTCATGGAGATACTTGCCTTCTATTTCCTTCCTTAGATTCTCCCATGTCCATTTGATAATTTTATCATTCTTGAGGGCCGTCCTAGGTTTTGTGCAAGTCTTGTTCCTACGGCCTTTCAGGAGGAAATACGGCTTGCCCTCCTCACGGGCGATCTTGATCTCGGCTGCGACCCCGTCCGCAATATGGGTATGTGTTCCGCAAATGACGATGACGATATCCGTCCTGCGTATCCGACTCTGAACCTTTTCTTTCCAATTGCCGGTAAAGGGCTCCTTCACCGACCAGTCCGTAAAATAGAATGGCGAGTCTGGATTCTTCGCCTGCTTGACCAAGTAACCGCGTAGGTCCTCATCGTGGTCGAAGTCAAAGCTGATAAAGGCGCGTTTTTTCGCCATACATCTCTCCTTATTTTAATCTGGCGTTTACGTTCAGAAAGCGGGCTTTTCACAGCGCGAGGCGGGACCGATGCTATGCGTTATATTGGCCCTTTGCCCTCTGCCCTTTGCCCTTTGCTCCGTCCTGTTTGGATGTGGCCATGGCCATACGGTCTATTTCCTGCAGTACACTTTTCGGCAGAATATCTCTGTCAGTGAATATAGGGGTTTTTTTAGTATGACGGCGATGGCCACGGCGACGAGTAGGGATACACGGCGAAAGACTTCTGTCAAAGACTACTTTAAGGTCGTTTTCTGAAAGACTTCCAAGAACAGCTATTACATCTTGGGAGAAATGTTCGCACGACTGAACGGAAGATAGTTCGCGCAACTGTTGGCCATGACATCGGCGCAGGATAGAGCCACCACCGCATGGGCAGGGAAGATGTCCTCGGTAGCTATCGTCGGCCAATACCTTCAGGAGACCGAGTACGGCTACATGGTCATCCACACGGAGTAGGTCTTGGTAGTATTGCATTATCCCTGTCCCCCCATGGGCAAGCTCTCCGAATGGCGTCTCACCATAGTCCCGCTTGTAGCTATAAGAAAAAAGATAAACGATGAGTTGTTCGTTGATGAAAAGAAGGAGCCTCTTGTGCTGCAAGAAGTTCTTGCGAGTCTCAAGTGGAGCTCCTAGACAGAGGCTCCCATCCGTCATGAAGTGTTCAAAACTCTTGTCGATCTTATTTCCGGTCTCAAACGCGGTTGGCGGCGACTCTGGATAGTCATTCGGTATATGAATCTCAATCTGATACGTATCTTCGATTGTGTGGGAGTTGTGGTCCATACAGAAACCAATCATGCCATAGATCCTCAGTTCGCCCGAAGTCATCACGAGTTCCAGACCCGGGTGTCGAACTTGGACTTCCGTCATTTGGTTCATTACCAACTGCACAATTCCCTCTTCCATATAAAGTCAAGGTCTCCATGGCCTACTTGGTCTCGATGGCGGCTCAATTCTTGATTTTGTTGGTTCCTGAGATTTGCGCTGAGTGAGCACGACCGTTGTGGCCGACCCTTGAGAGGCCCGGGATGCAAATTTCGCCATTGCAGCCTCTCCGTCTCTCTGACCAAACGCTTCAACCAAATAGCCGCTAACTTTCTCGAAGCCTGTATCGGTGAGGAGTTCCCGATACTCCTGTTCAAGATCATTCAGCCATTCAAAGAATAGCTGGGCTTTCCGCTGCTTTTCAGCCCACTTGTCGGCGAAATTTTCCTGCGGATTTACCGGGTTAGGCACCCAAAAGACACCGTTGCGTTGCCCAATTTGGCCACGCATACGTGGCACGACGTTCAGTATCGCTTCTCCGATGTTGGCTTCGTTACTGTAAGCCTGTGCTGCGAGCGTGGTGATGATGATCGAGATGGGTTTATCGTCATCGCCATTGTAGCGCAGATCTCGATGACGCTTGAGGATCTGGATGAGTTGTTGAAGGGGAGTTTGCACGTCGAAATCCTCAATCCTCTCCACTTCTGCACGTATTTCCATTTCGTGAGCGTACTTGGCTTCGTCGATACCTCTGAGTAGTGCCTTTGCATGGGCGTATTTAGCCTCGTCAAGGCGCATCTGCATTTGGCTCTTGAACCAAGCCGCATAGCCCTTCGGATTACTCCGAGGCCAATTTGGATCAATATCCCAGGTCTTACTGTCAGTTATGCAGATGGCACTCTCCGCTAGCTCGTATGGAACCCCCAAATCAAGAAGCCAGCGGTAATCGTCCGGGATAGCCGGGAGCACATCGAGATGAAACTTGGTGCTTTCCGCGTAGTGGATCGTCCAGCAACGGCGGCTGCCTTCAGGGGGGTCAATCATGTTCTTGTAACGGCTCTGCGGATGCTTGAGACGGTTTCCCACGAGACTCTTTAGCTTCTTCTGAGTCACTTGGGCGGTGGAGAGTTGCAGTAGGCACACGGCATCTACGTCGTACTCATCACTACCGAGTGGTCGTACCGCGGTGCCTACTGCGAACGATCCCTGCGGGTAGATGATAGGTTTGTAGGGCGCTAGCTCAGAGTCGGCCTCATCTAGCCATGCTCCGACAGCGTCATAACGCTCCTTGGCCTCTCGGTACCGTGAAGGTGGCACAGCGATTTCATCAGCGAGATCGCTGAAAATTTGGTTCAATCGTTGGTGATGTCGCTCATTCATTATTAAGGTGCTCCTGTGATAGAGAGAAATTTGGCAATCATAGGTGATTGGTGGGTGAAAGTATGGTCCGCTTCTGAAATCCAGTCGTTTCGCTTGCTCACTAAGTCCAAGGGCAAAGACCGATCCGATTCAAAGTTCAAACGGAGAACCTGTTTTGGCTCAATCGGACTCTCGCCAAACAACAGACAGAGCATGTTGTGGGCGTTCTCTGACTGGAGATTGAGGATTAAGTCGATGAACTTGCTACGTTGCCAGCGGGTCACAAAGCCCCAGCCCTGCCAGCTACGAAGTAAGTAGTCTCTGAATTTGCCTTCGCTCCGGGGGTAGAACGCTTTGCTTTTGCCGGTGCCGATGGAGAGCACTCGAATATTTTCGAGTGGAATTTTAAGTCGATAGTTGGCATCAATGATTGCCACTAGGGAAGGATTATTGGCCCAGAGACCACCATCAATAAGTCGGTACTTATCGTCAACTACTACAGGATCAAAGTAGGTCGGTGCAGAGCAGGAGGCTAAAACAGCATCCGACACGCGCACCTTATGATCCCGTGTAAAAGTTGGATCATACTTGGACTTAAGGACATGTACGCATCCGTTGCCAATGTCGACAGCAGGCAGGATTAGGGGAATATCAATCTGCCCTAAGAGCGTATCCCCTAGTTCCTGCTCAAGGAGTTTTTTCAGCCTCCCGCTTGAATATCGGCTCGTGAAGAGTCTGAAGGGGGCGAAACGCGACCAGCGGCGAGGGGTGAAGATCTCTCTGCCGTGGGTCTCGTAGAATCCTGCCAACTGCACAGCAGTTTTTCCACAGGCTAGCCCGGCGGCCAGAATTGCCCCTGTACTGGTACCAGCCAGCATTCCAAATCGGCTTTGCCAATCAATCTGCCATTCTTCCTCCATTCGTTTTAGGATATGGGCGGCAAAAATTCCTCGGAATCCGCCGCCATCGATAGATAGGATATAGAAGGGTGTGCTCACAGATTCTATTCCTCCTAGTAACTAGAAAATCATAGCCTTAAATCTTGGCCAGCCTTGAGGGTGACGACCTCGAAGTTCGCGAGTTGGCGGTCATTATCCTTTGAATCGCTTGCACATATACCGCCTCCGTGCTATTTATAGAGCATAAGCTATCGCGTCGTTTCCGTCAACCTGTTCACTTCCTAAATCGACATGAAATCAAAAAAAAATTCAGCCACGCCATCCGAAATCTTCAAAGACCGTCTGCGGGCAGCGCGGGAGAACCTCCGTCGAATGAGCCAAGCCGACCTTGCCAGAGCAATCAATTTGCCGCCAAGCTCCATCGCACACTTCGAGAGCGGTGCGCGAAAGCCCTCATTTGACAATCTCCGAAAGCTAGCCAACGCTCTGAATGTGACGACCGATTACCTCGTTGGTCGAGCGGACGATCCAAATATCGCGGAGTCGGCCGACCCGCTCTATCGGGGTGTTGCAAGTCTCACGGACCAGAACCGCAGGACTGCTGAGGACTTCTTACGCTTTCTCGCTGAACAAGACCGGAAGCAGCGTGAGGGCGCTCAATGAATCAAGTACTTGATTACCGTCAAAAGTCGCTAGTGAGCCAGGCCGAACAGTTGCTCCAAGACGAAAACCTTTTGGAGTTGCCTATTGATCTTGAAGCCTTGGCCCAAACCCGTGGGATCCTCATTCAGAGGATGGATTCCGCCGAGGAAGGCGTCTCGGGTATGCTTCTGCGTCATGGCAATACCTTCGGGATTTTATACTCTACTCGAATTCCGAACATAGGATTTCAGCGATTTAGTATCGCCCACGAACTCGGCCACTACTTTATTAACGGCCATTTAGACCAAATCCCATTCGATGGGAATATGCACAGCTCACGGGCAGGCTTCATCTCTAGTGATCGCTATGAACGCGAGGCTGACCACTTTGCGGCTGGTCTCCTGATGCCGACTACGCCCATTCGCGGAGTCATTGACGGGGCATCCGAAGGATTGTGCGGTATCGAGGCTGTTCAACAGAAAGCGAATGCCTCTCTCATTGCTGCGGCCATCCGCTATGTCGGGCTGACAGACGCGGCTGCGGCCATCATCGTCAGTCGCAATGGCAGAGTTGACTACTGCTTTATGTCTGAGACCATGGAGTCGTTGAAAGAAATAACTTGGTTGCGCAAAGGTATACTGATTCCGTCAGATACCGTTACGGAGTCTATTCTGGACAAATCGGAAGAAGAGCAGCGTGAAGCCCGTGCCGAAGGCGAGGTCGATATCACGACTTGGTTTGGCGGCCGAAGGTCAGTCTCCGCATGGGAGGAAGTAATCGGACTTGGGAGCTATGAGCGTGTATTGACGGTTCTCACATGCCCTGATCTCGTTGATGAAGTCTATATGGACGAGGACGAAGACTCTGACGAGGCGTTGGAGGAGAGTTGGACCCCTCGGTTCCGGCGCTGAGTC
>JAPPEG010000119.1 GCA_028875345.1 Gemmatimonadota bacterium | reverse complement strand
CTAGCTGCTCCTCGTCGCTGAGGTGATAGGCGTCGGGGATGGTAAAATGATCGTCGAGATGGTGGCTAATTCCGCGGCTCAGGCCCCATTGGTGCAACTGATCGATGAGGGTGCTGACGCCTGAGTATTCGCAGCCGACGGCAATGACGCGCATGAGCATATCCTTTGGAATGTCGTGAACCGAATTGAAACACTATACTGGCCTCACAATCCCCTGTCAAATTTGTCGACGAAGAACGAGCATAGGAAGACGCAGCACTGTATATTGACGATTGTTTTTGGCTTTGGAACTCAACCCTTTGGAAAGGAAATTCCATGGCAGATTTGAAAGTAGCGGTCATCGGCTGCGGCGGCCATGCCCAGTCGCACTTCCGCATGATTGCCGAAGAGTCGCGCTTGCGCTTGGTGGGTATTGCCGAGCTGGACGAAGAGCGGCTGCGCAAAAATCAGTCCGACTGGGGGCCAGAACGCGCCTTTGCCGACTATCAGGAGATGCTCGATGTCTGCCAGCCGGACGTAGTACACGTGGTCACCATGCCCGGCCACTTGCTGCCCATTGTGCTCGATTGCTTGGAGCGGGGGCTGCACACCTCCGTGGAGAAAGCGCCGGGTATGACCGCGGCCGAGACCGAGCAAATGGCGCAGGCGGCCCAGCAGAGCCAGGGCAAGGCGCTGGTGTCTTTTAATCGGCGTTACTTTCCCCAGGTGCTAGCCGTGCGGCAGCGCATCCAGGCGGCTGGCGGCGCGGTGCATTGCGCTGCCACGTATAACAAGCCGGTGACCCTGTTGGGTCCGGCAGCACCCGATCCGGTGATATGCGACGCCATTCACCACGTCGATTTGCTGCGCTGGTTGGCTGGCCGCAGCGCCGAGGAAGCGGCTATTCCGGTGGAGGTGCAGGGGATGGTGCAAGACGGCGAGCGGCCTGGGTGTCACCGCCACAACGCCGTGGTGCGTTTCGATACGGGCACCTTCGGCATCATGATGAGTCACTACGGCGTGGGCTACCGCATTCAGCGGGCCGAAGTACACGGCGAAGATTTGTCGATTTATTTGGATATGACCCGGGGGCCGAAGGTGGAGGGCTATGAAGAGAGGGAGCCTTTTACCGTAGAGGACGAGGAGATCGAAGCAATGGGTGGGGCTGGCTTCAATGAGGTCGTCCACTTTGTCGATTGCATTCTGGAGGATCGAACGCCGTGGTCGAATTTGGACGATGCCGTGCATACCATGCGTTTGTGCGAGGCCGTTCGCAGGGGGCATCGGGGGGTATTGTAGGGGTATTTAGATGAATATATCTCGCACCGGCAGGGTCCAGTTCGGCACTACTTCGCCGCTGTCGAGTATGTCGTTGATGGTCAGGATGCGGATGTCGCTCCGCGAGTGATACAAAGCAACCGTTTGAGTGCTTGGATTGATGACCACGACCAAACGGGTGCCAGCGTCGAGCCAATCGGCGATCTTGTCTTGGACCTCGGCGTGGGTATCGCCCGGTGAGACGACTTCGACCGCTAGGTCGGGGGCACCGGGCCAGAAGCCCTCGGTTTGGCCTACCTCTTCGACCCGCTCGCGCCGGATGAAGGCCGCGTCTGGTGCCCGCACTACATCGGGATCTTCGGCCAGTTTGAAGCCGGTTTCGGCCGCATAGACGGCACCTAGTTGATTGGCCCGGACGAACTGGTCCAAAGGCGTGGTGAAATTGAGCGCGATTCTGCCGTGTTGGTGGCCGGCTGGACTCATTTTTATCAATTCTCCTCGGACCAGTTCATAGCGGAAGCCATCGTCCTTCATCTGCAGCAACTCGTCGGCAGTAATCAAGTCGGTAGTAGTCATGGGAATCTCCACAAGGGCAGATAGGGGAAGGAACCTCCCGGAAAAAGCAAGGGCCACTCCGAAAAGCGGCCCTTGAGCCGACAGCACGCTGCCGGCGGGTATCTACATAGAACTTACAGCGGAGGCGAACCACTTACAAGAATTATTCTTCTAGCTCTAGGTTGGTCGCCGAGTAACGGCCATGCGGCACCGGCAGATTGGGCACCGAAGTGGACACGGCGACGGCTAAAAGGCATACTTAAACGCTATTGAGATCTTAAATTGAATACTCTTCCACCTTCAATATGCTGCTACCCTGCTACCTATCGCTTCTAGTCCTAGTCGCCTGTCAGGAACCTCCCAACGACCGCCAACCGCGTCCAAGCGATGCGGCACCCGTAAGCCGCCTGCACCAAGGCCCCTATGCCGCCGCCATAGAAGCTGCGAAACGCGCCGTAGAACGCGATCCCAATTCTGCGGTAGCTCACCGCAACCTAGCCGACGCCTATGCACGTGACAGTAAGATGATCGAGGCCCTAGCAGCCTACGAACAGGCCATTGCGCTGCGACCTGATTACGCCAAGGCGCAGACCGAACAGGCCATTGTGCTGACTCGCCTCAATCGCCACGCTGAGGCCCTCACCCTGTTAGAGGAGGTCACGCGCGCGACCCCGGATTACGCTTGGGCTCAGATGGCGCTCGGGTTGCTGTACTTTCGCCAAGCTCAGTACGAGCAGGCCATTGCCGCGTATGGCCGCGCCGTCGCCCTGCAAGACGACTACAGCGAGGCATGGTACAACCTCGGCGAGGCCCATCTCAAGCTCAACGACTACGCCGCGGCCGAAGCGGCGTATGGCCGCGCTCTAGCTGTCGATTCGACTGTGGCCAAGTACCATCATGGTCTCGGCACGGCCTTGTACAAGCGCCGCGAGTACGCCGCAGCCATCGTTGAATTGCAGCGCGCCGTGGCGCTCGATTCACTCTTCGCGCGGGCTCGCTTCAACCTCGGCAATGCCCTGTTGCGCAGTGGCCAGCAGGAAGAGGGCCGCCGCCAGTTGGCTCTGTACAATGAATTGGAAAAGCAGGAAAAGCTCCTCACCGGCCTGCGCACTACTCTAATCCGCACGCCCGACAAGGCCGAGCTGTACCACAAAATAGGCGCGCTATACGGCCAGCGCGGACAGTACGAAGAAGCGCGCCTGTACTATTTACAGGCCCTAGACCGCAACCCCAATTTCGCGCCCTCGTACCACAACTTGGGCAACCTGTATTTGCGCCGCCGCCAAGTGGCCGAGGCCATGTCCCTGTTCCGTCAGGCCCTACGCGTTGACTCCACGTATGTGCTCGCACATCTCGCACTCGGCAATGCGCTGATGATGCAAGAAGCATTCGCCCAGGCGCTGGCAAGCTATGAGCGGGGTTTGCACTTTGAGCCGGACAACGCCCGCTTACAGCGCGGCGCGGCCTTGGCTCGCAAGTTCGGCGCCGCAAGCCAAACGCAGGACTAACCGTGGTCTTGCTACTCCTCTCATTGGTGGCAGTTAGTGTCAGCGCCCAGTCCGCCCCCCACTTCGTCGAGGTGACCCGCTCCGCCGGCATTGACTTCCGCTATGTAAACGGTGCGAGCGGCCGAAAGTACATGCTTGAAGCCATAGGCTCGGGCGCGGCGTTCTTCGACGCTGATGGAGACGGCTTCCTCGACCTGTACATCGTCAATGGTACAGCCCTGCCGGGTTATGACGGTCCGCTCGGCACCAATGCCCACTACCGCAATGAGGGCGACGGCACCTTCGTGGATGTTACGGAGGCGACGCGCACCGGCGATGCAGGGTACGGTATGGGAGCCGCGGTCGGCGATGTGGATAACGACGGCAACCCCGATCTGTACGTGACCAACTACGGCCCCAACGTCTTCTATCACAACGAGGGCCGTGGCCGCGCCTTTGCCGATGTGACGGATCGGACCGGCCTCGGCGATCCAGGTTGGGGATCGCATGCGGCCTTTGCCGACTACGATCGCGATGGCGACTTGGATCTCTACGTGGCCAATTACATGGAGTTCGACTTGGACGCGAACAAGGAGTGCTTTACGGGCGCGGCGCGCTCCATCTGCGGTCCCCTCGCGTACCCCGGCCAGTCTGGTGTGCTCTATCGCAACGACGGCGACTTCGCGTTTGCCAATGCGACGCTCGCGGCGGGCTTGTTTAGCAATGAGGGGCGACAACTGGCTGCGGTGTTTGGCGACTGCGACGACGATGGCGACCCGGATCTATTTATTGCCAACGACCGGCAGCCCAATTTTCTCTTCCTCAACAACGGCGACGGCACCTTTGCAGAGCATGGCATCATCGCCGGAGTGGCGTACAATGAGGAGGGGTATGCTGAGTCCGCGATGGGCGCGGACTTTGGCGACTACGACAACGACGGCCGGCTCGACATTATCTTGGCCACCTTCCAGTGGCTGCCCAATACGCTCTACCACAACGACGGCGGCGGCTTTTTCAGCGACCTGACGTTTGCCGCTCATCTCGGCGCGCCGAGCGTGCCCTACTTGGGCATGGCCGCGGTCTTTTTCGACGGCGACAACGACGGCTTGCTCGATGTCTTCGTCACCAACGGCCATCTCGATGAAAATGTGCGCGAGTTTGACCCGGACACGACCTATCCGCAGCAAAACCAGCTATTCCGCAATCAGGGCGATGGCACCTTTGCCGACGTGAGCAATGCTAGCGGCCCGGGGATGCTCGTCGAGCGCGTCAGCCACGGTGCTGCGTTGGGCGATTACGACAACGACGGCGACGTCGATCTCTTCGTGTCGGATTCGGACGCGCCCCACTGCACGCTGTTGCGCAACGACTATAGCGGTCATAATTACCTGACGGTCAAAGCCGTAGGAACCCAAAGCAATCGCGACGGGCTCGGCACCAAAATTCGGGCCGTGGCGGGCGACCTCGTGCAAAAGCGCGAAATCCGCCGCAGCTACGGATACATGGGCAGCAGCGACGTGCGCCTAACGCTGGGCTTGGGCCGCCATGCCCAGGTAGATTCACTGCAAGTTTTTTGGCCCAGCGGCGCTGTGCAGACCTTCTTAAACGTGGCGGCCAATCAACACATTGTCATTGAGGAAACTATTGAAGAATAACGGAGAAATTTTTCGTATGAAGTTGAGAATAATCGCCCTACTCACGCTCGTGGCTTGTGGGACAGAACCTGAGCCTACTTACGTCGCTCGCATCGATGAAACCACCTTATCAAAGGAAGACTTTAAGGAGCGAGCGCAAAAGTTGATGGAAACGGGCTACAAGCACTTCGAGGAGATGAATGCGGACGCCAAGTTGTCACTGCTCAACGGCGTGATCGCCCGCGAGCTGTTGGTACGCGAAGGGCTGCGCCGTGGCCTCGACCGCGAGTCGAGCATTGCCCGCGAAGTCGAGCGCACTGAGCAAAGAGCCGTGATGAACAAACTGTACGAGGAAGAGGCCCTGCAAGGCGATTACACGTCAACCGAAGAGGAGTTGCGGGCTTTTGCCAAAGAGCGCGAATACGATGTCGAGGTCTTGAGCCAGCAGATCGTCTGCGCCACCGAAGAAGAAGCGCTGGAAGTACTAACGGCCCTGCAAGAGGACACTCCGTTTGAGTCGCTGGTGCCCATCTA
The DNA here is from genome assembly GCA_028875345.1 of Gemmatimonadota bacterium. GTDB lineage: Bacteria > Latescibacterota > UBA2968 > UBA8231 > UBA8231. Next base: position 11,973 of record JAPPEG010000119.1, on the reverse strand, counting down.
TTCAACGGAGACCATCCAGCGGCGCTTTGGCCCGGCTGGCCAGTTGGGGTGGTTCAAGATGGGCCACATGCTACCCGAGTTGATGGAACCACTGCGGACGATGGATGAGGGCCAACTTTATCCGCATCCGGTGAAGACCCAAATAGGCTATCACGTCTTCCGACTCGACAAAAGGCGGCATGTGGATTTTGCGGCCCAGCGCGAGTGGTTGCAAGAAAAAGCGCGCGTGCAAAAGCGGGCCGACGATATGGAACAATACGTCCATCGCCTGCGCCGCGAATACGGGCTAGAGGCCCACGAAGAGGGTTTAAAAGCCTTGACCGCGCCCGATGGCGAAGAGCAAGTGCTCTTTAGCTGGCGCGGCGGCCAACTGACCACGGTCGCGTACTGGACCAACCTAGCAGCGAGTCACACCCGGCTCGACAGTGCTGCCCGCTACAAGGCGGCCGAGAACTTGGCCGGGGTGCAGATTATGATGGCGGAGGGCCGCAAGCTGCAATACGACCGCGACCCCGAGGTGCGCGAGCCGGTAGAGCAAAAGCGCGATGCGCTCATCGTCGAGTGGCTCTATCGCACCGAGGGCAGGGAGGTGGCGCGCCAGCAGCCCATCACCGAAGAGGACATTCGCGCGTACTACGATGCCAACGTCGAGATGTTTACCCGCACTGACGGCAAAGTTGCGGATCTATCCTTGGTCTATAACAGCATTAAAACCCTGCTGAGGCAGCAGGCGGCGACCAAGGCCATGGACGCCTTTATCGCGCGGCTCCGCGAGCAATACAGCGAAGATATCGAAATAAATACTGAAACGCTAGCCGAAGTTAGCTTACAGGTCCTTGCCCAGCCCGGCGAAGACGCTGATAAAGGTGAATAGTTTGGCCGATGCAGGGGCTGAGTCGAGGTCTTCGCGAGTCCAGCGCAGCCCGACGTTGGTAGTAAGCGCATATCCCTGATAGGCCGATTGGTTGGCGATTTGGCCAGCCAGCACTAGCGTGGTGCCGTCTTCTAGAAATCCCTCGGGCTGCTCGACCAGATTGTTGGCGATCTCGTATTCGACGCCGGCGGTGAAGCTCATGTTGCGGTTGATCTTGCGGCCGGCCAGCAGCGAGAAAATCTCCGTTAGATCGGACGTTTGCAACGCGCCCTTGTCCGCCGGCACTCGATTGCTGTATAGCTGTTTCCAGTTCAGGGTCAAATCCCAAGAGCGCAGGTGGAGCGGATACTGGGCCTTGTTGATTACGCCGAGGAAGCGCTGGTTGTTTAGCTCTTCAGTAGCCGATCCCAATTGCGTGTATTGTTCGTGTTTGAACTTGGTGGTAAACGAGATGTAGCGGTCGTAGCGCACGTCTAAATACGTGGTGTTGACGAACGCATTGCGCGCCACGAGCTGGTCGCGGATAAAGCGCGATTCCCCGAATGTGCCGGGCGTATCGACCCACAAAAAGACGTCCTCGGGAATGTCGTCTGCGACCTTGCGCGGATTGACGATCAGCCGCAGTTGCAGGTTGTAGCGCGGGAATTTTTCGCTCGCGGTCAAGAGCAGGTACGTGGTCGCGTTTTCGCGGGCGGTTTTCAGCAGGCGCTCATCGAGCCGACCGGCCATGAGGTTTATGTCCGGCGCGATTTCAACGCCTATGTATGTGTTGTATCCCCGGTGCCCGCGCTTGTAGGGATAGTCCGCTTCGGAGTCGTCTTCAAAGCGGTCGATGACCCCGTTGTTGTTCATGTCCATGCCAAAGAGAAAGTCGGGGGGATCGATCTCGAAGCGCAGGAAAGGCTCGGCGTAGTCGGGTAGGCGGTTGAAGTTGCGGTTGAAATCCGAGAGATCGTCGTTGTTTTCGTCGATCCCGGGAAAGACCGCGCTGTCGGTCAGTAGGCCTATCCCCTGGCGAGTGTTGACGCGCGGGCCGTGGTAGCGCCGAGTCCAGTCGGGCAATTCGTCTTGATCGTCGTTGTCATCGACGAATTCGTACACACTTTGTTGCTCATTGCCGTAGTACACCTCGCCCTCGGAGTTAGGGATAAAGGCTTGGGTTGAGTACTCCGCGTCCATGCTAAAGGCTTCGGCGAAAACCGTCCACGGGTAATGCCGTTTCTGGGCTGTCAAGTAAAAGGCTTCGGCGGTGTTGGTCGCGAGGGATTGTTCGCGGATGAAATTTTCGTTGGGAAAGCGGCGGTACTGGAAGTTCCGCACGTATTCTCCCCGCAGGTCAAAACCGGCGACGTCGTTGATTGACAGGTCAAAGCCGAGTAGCCGGTTGCCAGTGGGCAGGCCGTAGCGAAAGGTGTGGAAGGCTTGGTTGGCGCCGTCCTTGACGTTGCCCGGTGCGCGCAACACGGTCAGGAACACAGGTGCGCCGAGTTGGTTGGTCTGTTTGTTGGAAGCGACTTCTACTTTGTAATCGTTGGCCAGTACTAGGCCGATCTCCACGTGCTCAATTTCGCGGAAGTCGTCGATTTCGTCGTCAACCGTGGGCGCGAAATCTTCGATGTTGAACGTGAGGGTTATTACGTCGGTGCCGCTCGCTTCAATCACGCCGCGGCGGCGGAAGCCACCTTCCACCACGGGCGCGATGTCGTCGGTGTGTTCGACGCCATTGGCGAAGATGCGCCAGCGCGACAGCAGGGCACCGCCTTCGCCATCTTCGGGTGAGTCGTCGGAAATGCGCACGATGATCGAGCGCACGAAGTCGTTGTTCATCGGCCCGCTGAGCTGGCCTTTGAGCGAATTGTCGCCAAAGGGAATGTTGGAGTTCATGTGGGCGGCGTTGACAAATGTTAGGCCGACATTAGAAAAGTCGCCGATGCTGACTTGGCCTTTGGCGGCCCACATATTGGTGAAGGTGCTGAACTTCACGCCAGCCTCTCCGGCGACGCCAGCGACGACGCCGGTGTTGTTGATGCGCGAAGTGAGCAGAGTCAGAGCGTATTTGTCCGACATCATGTCCCACTGCACGCCGTCGAAGCGCGGCTTGGAAAAGGTGAGCGGCGTCAGGGTCGTGCGGATGCCGTCGCCTACCATCAGCGAGGAGTGGAACTGCCCGGAGTGGCTGGAGGAGATGAGGACGTTGCTAAACCACGAGCTGAAGCGCGGGCTTTTGAAGATGCTGCTGCCGCTGGCCGTGGGATAGTCCTCGGTCCAGTTGTACACCCGCCAACCTTGGCTGATGTATGAGCCGTAGATGTCGTAAAAGGGCGACCCTTCTAAGAAGACGTCGTTGTAGCGTTGGTAGGGGTTGCGCGCGTAGTTGGAGTACTGGTCTTGCCGCCAGTCGTAGAGTTCGTACAGGCGCTGTGGCTGGTACCACTTGCGCACGGAAGGGACGAGGGTTGAGGGCGCGACTTCAGTGGCTGAAGTGTAATAGGGATTGTCAAATCCGGTGGCGCGCTGGGCCGCGGATGGCTGTGGTGCCCCGAGGAGCAAACCACAATACAGCAATACTATCGTTAGACGTGTCACGTCCTCCCTCCTGTTTAGTGTTTAGTGGCCAGTGGCCAGTGATCAGTCCCCACCGCTTCCTGGGAAGGGTTGGGTCTGATCACTGGCCACTGACCACTAAACACTAAACACTGTCATCACTCGGTTGATTTTCTTGACGCTCGAAGGTGAAGTCTAAGATGTTGGCGCTCGTCTTGGCGTGCTCAATTTTCATAGAGACGAGGTTTCCTCGCTCGTCGAGGCCTATGTGGATGTTCTCGCACAACTCGCGAGTCTCGGCGACAGGTTGCGCGGTGAACTCGATAAATGCGGTGTCCGTATCTTCAAAGTAGTTGATCTTCATGTTCTTCTATTTGTTTGTTACTTCCGATGTATCGCTAATATACGACGTGAAGGTACTGCTGGACGACTTCGTCTTTAGGATCGGTTTGCAACTCGACATGCACTATGTAGATACCCGGCGGCACGGTCTGGCCGTTGCGCTGGCCGTCCCAAGCGTACGTCGCCCGGGCACCGCGCGGAGTGGCGTTTTTCAATTTGGCGATTAGGCGGCCATCGAGGGAAAAGACGCGCACGTGCGGCTGCTTGTCAGTCTTGACGACGGTGAAACTCAGCTCGTACAGGTCGTTGACTGCGTCGCCATTGGGCGTGAACAGCTCGGAGTGACGCAAGTTGCGGATTAGCGATACGCCCTGTACCACCTCGGGCACAAACACTTGATCGGCTCCCAATTCCGCTGGCACGACGCCCTGTGCGTTGTCTTCTTGACTGGAGTTAAAGACGAAGGTCTCAAAGACCGTCGGGCTGGCGAAAACTCGCGTTGCAAACGCTATGTTGACGGAGTCGCGTTTTACCACCGGCGGCGGTAGTTGCACCCACAGGGAATCGCCGCGCAACGAGCTGTTCGCCTCCACCTGCTGACCCCCCACCCATGTCGCAATCAATTCGGCATCCGCACTGCCCGGCGGCAAGGCGATCAGCACTTGGTCGAACCCAGGGTCGCGGCTGTTGAACGCCTGCGGCTTAATGGTATAGCGAAATTCGGTCAGCGAATCGAGCCCGGCTTCGCGTGGCCACACCGAGCCGCTCAAGCCAGCAACAATGACCGGATCATTGGCCACAACCCGCAGCGAGCGCAGCACCGGCGACACGTCTAGATCATCGCTGTATAGGCGAATGCGCGTGCGCAGGTAGCGCCGTGGCGAAGGCGACTGAAAACTCTGGCCGGAAAAGCGGTGTGGCTGGCTCCAAGTGCTCCAAGTTGCATCGCGCACCTTTTCTTGCACAATGTCGCCGCGGTAGCGCTTGCGCGCCGCTTCATAGGCTTCCTTGGTGACTTCATCGCCATTTTTGAGAAAGTAGCGCGTAACTTCGGTAAAGCCGTTGCCCGTCTGGGTCTGGACTTCTAAGCGCGTACTCGGCGGCAGGTCGGCGTCCCACTCGATGCGCCGGATGCTGCGCGCCGCGCCCAAGTCGAGGTCGTCGGACTCTAACTCGACGCGCTTGGGATAGCCCGCGCGGTGAAAGGCAAAAAGCTGCAAGGCATTGGCGTCGCGTCCGTAGAAGCCGATCACGCGCCAGAGGATGAGGCGCGTGTCGCGCGTGGGGAATTGGAAATCGTTAAAGGGATAGCTGGTACGCACTTCGGACAGCAGCTCGTAGTCAAACGGCCCTTCGGCCGTCGGGTCGGCCGTGTTGCTCGGACTGCCGTCGGAGGTGAGGATGTCGAACATGGGAAAGCCGCCCACCGCGCCCTGCTGGTAGCCGTAGAGCCACGGGCTGCGGCCGCCGATGAGCGGCACAAAGATGATCCGGTCGATGCGGAACACGTTGCCAAAGTCGATCACCGACCAGACGCCATCGTCGCGCCAATCGCGATCCCCAGAAGAGGCTTGGATGCTCCACAGCCGTCGGCCCAGGTCCGCATCCACGAGGAATTCCGCGCCGCTGGCCTTGCCGCAGCCGTCGCAGTCGCGGGCCCTTGAGGTCCACGTTCTGCCGCCCCATGACTTCTCGCCCTTTTCCGCGCGCACTTCGGTAAACACCCGGGTCGAGAGGTTGAAGCCAATGCCATCCACCTCGATTTCGGCGAGGGCTGCGCCGGCGGTTTGGCCGGCCGCTTCAAAGCGCACAAAGCGGAAGATAGAAAAATCCAAGCTGTCGCTCTTTGCCAAGTACTGCCCCTTGGGCGTTCCGCTGGGCGGGGACTTATTGACGGTTCTGAGATCGAACTCTACCACCTGCTTGGTGTTGTTATTGACCGGGCGACCGACGCGCTCAAACGCGATTTGCTTACCCGGCGCGCCCGCGACTTGGATGCCTGGGCTGACGTGGACCGAAAAGAACTCAAAGGGACGGGCGTCCTCGGTTTGGGGAAAGATTACGCGGATCTTGCGGGCGACGACCGCGCGGTCCAAATCGATCTCTAGCCACCACTTCTGGAGTGGATCGTCTAAGTCGGGCTGCCAATAGGTGTTGTGGTCTTGGTCGGTCACTAATCCGGCTTGGGCTTGATTGGAGGGCGCGCGCACCGGCAAGAGGCCGTAGTCGCCAATGGTAACGGAGGAAAATTCGTTGGCATTGGCGACCGCGTTAAACGTCGTGCCAAAACGCTTAACAGCGACCCCGGTAGCGCCAATTTGGACCAGCCCGGCCGGATGATTCCACGCCGCAAAGTCCGTCCCCTCAAAAACAATGTCTTGGGCGTATAGGGCGGAGTGAACGACGAGGAAAAGCAGTAAAGGGAGTTTTTTAGCAGTGATTTTGCTCTGATACTGCCGTTTGAGACTGATATGGATGAGATAGCGTCTAAGCATCGGCTTTTCTCCGCAGCACTGGTCAATAGGCGACGGCGACCGCGTACGTCTGCGTCTCCACGCCCAAATCAATCTCGACTTCTATCTGCACTAAGTAGAGGCCGGGAGGCACCAACTCCCCATCTGTGCCCGTGCCGTCCCAAGTCGGCGCGTAGGAGCCGGCTTGAGACGTGGCGCTGAGCAGAGTAGCGACGCGGCGTCCGGCGAGGTCGCGCACTTCCATGGTGGTCGGCGCTCCGTTGACGCCAAACAGATCAAAGGCAGCGACGACGATGTCGTTGGCTCCGTCGCCATTGGGCGTTAAGACTGGCGAAGACAGCCGCAGCGCGCCCAAGACGCTCAACTCTTCCTCGCTGGCTACCACTTGGATGCTGTTGCTGGCGACATCTGCGCGCGCATCGCCCGATTCAATCGACTGGGGCAGGAGGGCGGCCTGTGGATCGCGGTTAACCAATTGCCCTTCTAAAAAGAGCGACGCTTGGTAGATCGCGCTGCGGTAGCGCACGCGAAACGACGTGTCTGAGACAAAAATTTGCGGAAAAGTGAAGCTGAATTTATTGGGTGTGGCGACAAAGGAAAAATCCACGCCTTCCTGCGCGGGCATTTCGTCAATTTCCAAGCCGAGAAAACGCGCGCCCGGAGGCACGTCTAATTCGATTGCGTCAAACCCCACGCGGCCGCTGGTGGCGAAAACTGTGCGAATGTCATAGACAAACGTAGTATCTACGCCCAGTGGGACCTTGGGGTCGGGCAGTGGCCCAGCGAGCGAGACCTCGGCCAGCACGCTGTCGGCCAACAGAGGCGACACCTCAAAGGCCACGCTGTCTAGCACGCCAAAGGCAAAGGGCTGCTCCGTGGCGATCTCAAAGCGAAACTGGAAGAACGCCCCGCCATCGGCCGAGCGCACTTCGTCTCCCGACTCCACGTAGGCAATGGACCAAGGCGTCCAATTCTCAATATCCTCCCCTCGACGCCCTTGGAACCCAGGCGCGCGTTGGTAGGCGGCGTGCACGACCGCTGGCGCGTCTTCGTAGGTCGAGCGGTCCACTTTGAGAAGGCGGCTGAGTTCGTCAAAAATAAAGTGGTCTATTGGATCGTCGTCCGTGCCGGAGCGCGTCTGGATGACGAGCTGCACCGGGGCCGCTGGGTCTTCGACGATATGGCCGGAACTCGTCTGCCGGTAGCGAGTGAAGTGCCAAGTAACGCGACCGAGACTCACCGGCTCGCCAAAGGACTTGACTTGCGACAAGTAGCGCGCCACTTGGGGATAGCCGCGGCCAAAGGCCTGTATCTCGGCGAGGAGGCCCAGCGACGTGACGCCGCCGAACTTGAAGCGCAAAAAGCGCGTAAAGCGCAAAGGCGGCCGCAGCGATACAATGCTCTGGTTATTGGAAAAGGTGCTGCCGACTAGCTCGTCGAGCGGGTGGTAGCCGGGCGACCCGAGCGCGACGGCCTCGTCCTCGAAAATGAGCCAGTCTGTGGGCGTGTTGGTACGCGTTACTTCGTAGCCCACGGGGAAGACGTTGCGCTGGCGTCTGTTGTCGTCGGTAAAGCCGCTTTGGGGCGGGAAGAAGACGAGGCTGTCGAGGGCGATGGGCACGCCTAAGTCGAGCGTATAGAACACCGCAGCATTGGGCCGTCCGTCGATGCGCGGTGGATGGACGAAAGAGGCGGTCAGCTCGTCGCCATCTATGAGGCCGCGCATCACCGCTCCGTTGCCTCCCCACATGCGCGGATTCCATCCCACGAGTTGGTTGTTGATCTCCATCCGGTCCGGGTCTTTAGCAAAGGACCAAGAGTAGTCAAAGATGTTGACCTGAGCGGCAACACCTGTTGCGCGCACCAACCCGCGCAGCACGTTGCGCCCCGGGGGCACGGCCCGAGGCTGGACGGCCCCGGAGCGCACGGAGTCGTCGAGGGCGATCCAGCGCTCGGCTACGTCGGCCCAGGGTTCGCCACTTGAGCCGACGACCCATGACGACGCCTGTCCCCAAGCCGCCCCAGCATACAACAGCAGTGACACTAGCGAGAAAGCGGTCAATACGCCACTCCTATAAGTTGCGTCGCAGTGGTCGAGGCGATATCCGAGCTTACTCCGATCCGACATAGGTATAGGCCGGGCGCGACCCTTGCGCCGCTCCCATCTCGTCCGTCCCAGGTTTCGCGATAGACTCCCGCGGCTCGGGGCACGGCAATTAGCTCTCGCACTCGGTGGCCGGAAAGGTCAAAAATTTCGATAGTTAGCGGCACCTCGCCGGCAAATTGCGCCAGCACTGCGGCGACTTCGACTTCGTCGTTGACCCCATCGCCGTTGGGCGTGAGCACGGCGGTCGAGAGGAGGGCTTCGACCGAGGGCGTGGCGCTTGTGGCGAAGATATGAATGGATCCCGTACCCACCTCGGCACTGGCATTGCCGGCCACAATCGGATGCGGCGGCACGTCGCCGTCGCCGAGCAAAAAGGCGTTCAGCGGCGTATGGTACTCCAGCAGCCGCAGCCTAAAGGTCAGCCGCATGGGCTGGTTGTTTTGGCGCGTCACTGGTGGGAAAAAGACGTGGAAGCCCTCGGCGATAGGCTCGACCTCGATGTCGGCGACCTCGACGAGGGGATCACCCATTTGCAGCCGCTCAAACACGGGTGGCGGAAAGGCGGTGAGCTTGAGGCCGCGAAAGCCCGCTAGATCGTCTTCGTCGAATTGGGTGAGGATGTCGCAGACAAAGGAGGTATCGACTCCGCTCGGAACGGCTAATACACCGCTGACGGGATGGGGATCGGAGGCCAGCGCGACTTCGCCGACGGCTGTGCTGACCAGTTCGGGCGAAAATTCCACCACCAAGCTATCGAGGCGCATGGTGCTCGCGGCATGTCCGTTGAAAAAGACGCGGAACTGCAAGAATTCGCGCGGGCTTGGCAGCTCCAATGGCATAACTACCGTAGCCGACGAATTGAGTTGCAGGGGCGGGGTCCAAGAACTCCAATTCTCCACGTCTTCGCGGATGTCGGCCTGCACAAAGTCGCGCGCTGGCCCGACCTCGGCCAACGGCAGCGAGAGATATTCGGTCCGAGTTACTTCTCCCAGCACGGCTCCGGTGGTTGGATCGCGGCGGTACAGGGCGCGTCTGGGCAGATTGTTGTACTCGGACAGGGACACTTCTTCGCGGACGCCCGTGTCGCGGTCGCGGCGAAAGTAGGCTATGGGCGTGTCGTCCATGCCGCTGCGGAGCTGTAAGCGCACGATCGCGGTGTCGCCTGCTGCGCTGCGGCTCAGCCGCTCGGCCCGCACCATGAGCCGCCCGAAATTCACGGGCCGCCCAAAGGAATGGAGCTGCGAGACATAGCTGGACACGGGCACGAATCCCTCGCCGTACACTGCGAATTCCGCGAGGTTGAAGGGATTGCGCGAGAGCACCTTGAGCTGGAGAAAGCGCCCCTGCACTCCATCGAAGGAAAGCTCGACTACTGGGTCCTTGTTGTTCTCGACGCGGCTCAGCAGGCGATAGATGGGTCGCCTGACCTCGTTGAACTGCTCGCCGTCGCTCACCCGCAGTTCAAATGCCTTGATGAACCAATCTAGCTCACCAGGCGCTGGTGCGAAGCGCACGCGTTCTATGGGAAAAGGAGCGCCGAGATCCCAGAAAAACGTGGCCCCCGCTTGGTTGCGCGCCGTTCTGAACGCGCCTTCGGACGAGCTAGAAGGGTCGCCGTCAACGAGCTGCAAGGGGCCGTTTACCTGATTGAAGGGGCCGTCGTTGGACCACGTGCGCGGTTGGCCGGGCTTGGTGAAGTCGCTGGGGCTGCCGTTGAGCCAAGTCTGACCTGCGGCTCGCAGCAACTCCATTAGGTTCTGGCCGCTGCGCAGTTCCAGCGGTTGTAGCGCACCCTCTACCCCTACGGTTCCGTTTTGGATGTCCGCTTGAGAAGCCCACGACAAGCCACCGCGACCGATGTGGTATGTTTCCACCTCGGCTAGCCCCAGCCGCACCCCCAGCCCTAACAACATGCAGACAGCGGCGAATCGGCCAAGCGAAAGGGAGCAGGGGGGCCGCATGATTATCAGTTCAATGGAACCGCGCTGTGGGGCGCGTTCCCCTTGAGTACCTCGCGCTCGAAAGAAACGCTGAGGTCAATGGTCTCTACGGGTTTGTCCTCGAAATTGAAGCGGATGGCGATGTCGGCGATTTCCACTTGGATGCGCTGTATTTCGTCGTCCAAACGGGGAAAGACGATGTACCCTTCCTCGTCGCGGCCGCTGAAGATAAAGGCATCGGTGAACATGGTTTGCTTGAGAATGTCGGTGCGCGCCCTGAATTCGATTCGGCCTTGGCCGGAGTTGGCCTGCCAATACGATTGGTAGTATTCGTACAACTCGGCGTAGCTCAAGGCGCGGTAGATTTGATTGTTGGCCGCTTTGATCGTGGCTTTGAGAGGGTCGATGACGACCTTGGGGAACTGGTAATTGGCGACGCCTAGTTTCATCACCAAAAAGCGGGAAGGCGTCCAGTCGTCGCCGGGCGGGACCCAATCACCAAAGGTATAGGGATTGACCGCAGCAGGGCCTCCGGTCGAGGCTTGGGGAAATTGCCGGTTGAGTTCGGCGTCGGTCATGGGTCTTAGGGTGATGGCCAGCCGCTCGAGCGCGTAGGTGACAGAGCCGTCGTCGTTGACGGTCATGCCCTCGGCCTGTTGGAGCGTGGGTTGCAGGGGTTGGGGGAAATAGCGCCCACAGCCGCTCGCGAGGAAGAGGAGCACCGCGATCCATAAGTATCCGCGCATTGTACGTTTTCTCTACCTAACTGATGTTACGCACCCGGGTAGGGGGCGGTTTCAAACCGCCCCCTACCAAGGCGACGCCGGTGAATATACAAAAAGTGGGCGGGCACCGATAACGCGCACCCGCCCTAAATACATGAGGTGGAGCAGCTCCACGACGGCGTTTTGCCGCGGAGTCGCTCCGAGATGTTTAAGGTTTAGCGGTGGAAGGAGTCCTTGATCTGCGCCCAAGTTGACTCTTCCACGGATGTTGCGGCGGCGTACTCGCCGATGCGCAACAGCAGGGCATGAGCGTAGTACTGCCGCGCTGAGCCTTCGGGGCCGCGCGTGGTCATGTCGTTGACCACTGAGGAGGCGCGGTCGCCGTCGTCTCCTGTTGGCTCGCTGTCCTCAGCCCACAGGTTGAAGGCTATGCCCGCGCCGTCTTCCCCGGCGAGGTCGTCCAACTGGACGGTCTCGCTGGCCGCTGGCCCGCCGTCTTCCATGAACCGCTTGACTTCGTAGTTCCACTCGTAATACGTGGTCCCACCGGCGTCCCATACTTCAGCGGCCCAGGCTTCGGGCGGATCGACGCGGACGGCGAACTCGATGACTTCGTTGTTTTCCAGCCAGCCTTCTGGGCCGGTCCAGCGATAGCGCACGTTCTGCGGCGGTACCATGTCGCCCGGGCGAGCGATGTATTCCATGACCCAACCGGTGCCAAATTCGCGACCGTGATCCGTCGGATCGAGGGCAAACTCGATCATGTCAGCGTGCCATTGCTCGACGTTGGTGCCCCAATGGCAGAGGACGTCGTCGACAATTTCCATGTGCACGTACCAGCGGTTGACATCGCCGCCCTTCCAACCCATGAGGGTGGTGACGTTGTAGTCATCGCGCTCGGGCAGGGGACGATCCGCTTCGTCGCGCCACTCATCCATGGTGAGGGTGTACTCGGGATCGAACCAGC
>JAPPEG010000309.1 GCA_028875345.1 Gemmatimonadota bacterium | reverse complement strand
GCCAAGCGTGTCGAATACCTCCACGGGGATCCCCAAGAGCCGTTCGGCAGCAGCGCGGGAGACAAATCCCAACTCGCCTTCCCGCAGGGCCGACCAAGTGTCGAGCGAATGCTTTCTGGCCAACTCGCCGAAGTCGCTCCCGGCTTCGAGCTGGGCGCGGATCTGCTGCGCTTGCTCCCGAGTCCGCACCAAAATGGCAGTGGTCCGACGCTCCCGCGCCATATCCTGCTGATCGAAGAACTGGCGGATCTCCTCCTCGGACACTTGTATCCGGGGTAGGATCTCCCGGCCGCGATAGAGGGAGAAGAGGTATTCCCTCCTTTTCTCATCGAGTGTTTTGAGCACATCGGGGTCTTGGTCCAAGCCTTTTTCATAGGCCTCAAGGAGCGCGATTTCCCGATCGACCAAAGTCTGTAGGTACTCTTCCCGAGCCCGCTGTCCTGCTTCATCACTGATCAGACTCGGCGCGAGACGGCGCACGAAGTGGCGAAGTTCCTCGGCGGTGATTTCCTCGGTACCAACTATGGCCACGACCGTTCCCTCGTGGTCTTGGATGCAAGCCGTCAGCAGAACCGTCATCAGTGCGAGTCGTGCTCGGGGCGAGACCCAGTGCGCCGGCGCAACAGCCAGTCCCATTTTCGCTTCCTCGATTCAGAGTGGCCAGACAGGTGGCGCAAGAAAAGTAGGATGGGCAAATAGGTGTATCAAGATATTGGTTGAATCCTAGGATGGGAGTAAATATATTGAATGAAAAGGTCGAAACGAGATGAGATTATTTTCTTTTATCCTAGTGCTAAGCTTGGCGGCCCTGTTAGGGGCAGCGCCAGCCACGGCCGATGCTCCGGATTACTTCGCTATCCACATTCCAGCCGGAATTGCCCAACAAATGGAGATTGATGGGGAATTTGTCGATTGGTATTGGTTCCCCAGTTACGCCATCATTACTCGGGATGCGCTGCTCAGCCGCGATGGCCCGGACGGGCTCGACTTGAATGACTACGACGTCACCATCTGTGTGGGGTGGACGGGTGTCGATGAAGGCAATCAGCTCTGGGTCGCGCTCTATACGTTCGACGACTTCTACGATCGCGACTTGCTGCGCGGCAGCCGCACGGTTGGCGACGACGGCTGGACCTTCGCGCTGGACCCCGATCACAGTGGTGGTGCAATTGATCCGGGCGGGGTGTACAGCAACGGTCAGGAGTGGACGTTGCAGGCGGCCGGCGATGCCGATGTGTTCGCCCTGCAGGGCTTCAGCGACAGCTACTCCCAGTTCTGGGCCAACCAGCCGCCCCACCTCGTCTTCGCCACTGGCCCGGCCAGCGGCAAGCCGTGGAGCCACGGCGATGAAAATGTGACCATTAACTACGAGTGGCGCATGACCTTGTTCTCATTCTTCGACGCGGCCGTATCGACCGGCGAAGGCGGAGCCGAGACCAGCACGGTCATGGATCTGACTGAGAACGCGAAGATTCGCCTCATGTTCCAGGGCAACGACTGGGACGGCGGCGATAGTCGGGACGGGGTCTGGGCTACTTCGAACGAGAGCGAAGCGACTGGCAACGGGGATTCCATGAACAGCTTTACCCTCATCGTTGATCCCGATGTCGAGGCCGCTGCCCCTGCCCCCACCGCGGTCGAGTCGACCGCCTGGGCTCGCATAAAGTCCAGTTTCGCAGACTAACCGCTCATCTGTACTTATCCTTGGAAATAAATGGGGGCATCCGCAGGTCGGATGCCCCCATTTCAGTTGCTTATCGCTTGTTCAAGTGGTTTGTCTAAAAGTGACTTTTGAGCTGTCCCCAGGATTGGTCTTCAACCGCCGTAGAAGCGGATTCCGGAAAAAAGCCAGCGCCCAAGACGAAATCTTGGCCGAGAGCGGAATAGGGGATGGCGTAGCTCACTTTAGGCGAGCCAGTGTCTCCTGCTATCGCTGGATTGGGCCAAAGATACTCGACGTAGCCGCCTCCCTCAGCCGCCACGGCGATGAGTTCTTGAACCATTTTGACTCCGTTGACGTCTTCGAGGTCAATCAAGTTTTGGCCTTCGAGGCTTGGATCCGCTCCGTGCAGGATGAAGAGACCTTCAGTGGAGAAAAGAAAGAGGTAGATGGAGCCCTGCTTCCAAGGTCCTTCGGTTCTGAATTCCTGCAAGATATTCAGGTATTCGGGCAGGGTGGAGGCTTTATCGCCGTATGCCTTCGCCGCGAGTACAAAGGCTTTTAGGGTTTCCCGATCCACCACATCACCAGCCGTTATCTCCGCGTCTTGGGCGGTGGCGGAATGTGCAGCGGACAAGAAGGTGGCCAGCGCCAGCATGAGTACTGCTATTAGACGCTTCATGACGATCTCCTTTCTTTCGCTAATCATGTAATGATTTATAGAATAAGATACGCCCGACCCTGCAAAAAATCTACCAGACAAGCTCACCTGCAAAAGACGTGTTCTGCATAATGCTAAAAGTCACTTTTGAGCTGTCCCCAGGACCCTCCTTCCACCGCTGTAGCGGTTCCCGTATATATCCCGGCACCGACGATAATCTCCCGGCCATTTCTCGTGGTAAAGGATAGGGCGTAACTGATTTTGGGCGAACCGGTGTCTTCGTCTCCCGTTACTGACGGATCATCGAGGTAGTATTCGACGTAGCCGCCCCCTGCTCTAGCTGCCTTGATGAGTTCTTGGACGACCTTGACCCCGTTGATGTCCTCAGAGTCGAGCACGGTCCGAGTTTCCTGTGTCCGATTCGCTCCGTGAAAAATCACGTATCCGTTAGAGGTAAAGATGAACAGGTAGATGGAGCCATGCCGCCAATCTCCTTCTTCTGCTCTGAAGACGTTCAGGACGTCCCTATAGCGATCGGCTCCGTGCTCCTGCACTGCGGCGACATAGGCCTGAAGCGCCCCTATTACAAAAGCTTGGAGGCTTTCGAGGTCTGTAACGTCGGCGGCCCTCACCTCCGGAGTCGGAATGAGCGAGAGGTCGTACACGGGCGGAGGAACATGTGATACATCCTGATAATATCCTCCAATCAGGACGTTCGTGTTGTCGTAGAGACGGCCGGAAAACTGGGTGGCATAAGCGATCTTGGGGGTGTCTTCGTCGCCTTCCTGCGCTGGATCGTCCCAGTAATACTCAACGTGGCCGCCTGTCTCCGAGGCGGCGATGAGATCCTGCACGATGGTATTCCCACGATCGTCTTCGAGCGCAAGAAGGTTCTTGTCTCCCGCATCCTCATCGTCGGCGTGGAACAAGACGGTCCCTTCATCGCTCAGTAGAATGAGGTACAGGTTTCCGTGCCTCCATTCTCCTTCTTCTCTGAGGCTGGCGATAAACGGCGTCAGCAGTTCTGTCCCCGCGTTTATCTCCTCAATGCGCGCTCTCGCGCCTTCCACGAAGGATTTTAGCGTTTCCGCGTCCACCACCTCGCTGGCGGTTAGCGCCGGAGATTGGGCCGCGGCAGGATGCGCGGTGGGCAAGAGGCTAGTTAGCCCGAGCATGAGTACTACTGTCATGAGCTTCATGACGGTTCTCCTTTCTTTGTTTACTACAGATTTGAGAAGTGGCTTTTGAGCTGTCCCCAAGCGGCCTTCAATCGGCCGTAGGGGAGTCCAGATAAATGCCGGCACAAATGATAAAAAGTTGGTCCCCGTCTGGCAGGCGGAAGCCTTCGGCGTAGGTCAGTTTGGGCGAGCCGAAGGCTTCATCTCCTTCCACCGTCGGATCATTGTAGTGATACTCGACATAGCCGCCTCCCGCGATGGCTGCATCTATGATCCGTCTTACGACTTTGACGCCATAGCTATCTTCGAAGTCCAGTGCGATTCTGCCTTCCCTGGATGGATCGGTTCCGTGAAAGAGCACGTAACCGTCGTTGCTCATGATGAAGGTGTAGACGGAGCCGGACTTCCAATCGCTTCCCTCCGTCCTAAATGCGTTCTTTACGTGTGAGAGCTGACCGTAGTCGTCAAGCATAGTCTCTCGATAGATTTGGGCCGCCGCCTTTACAAAGGTCTTCAGGGTTTCCCGGTCCACCACCTCACTGGCCGTTACTGCGGGACGCGCCATCTTCGGTATTCCAGTGACCACATTGGACACATCCTGATAATAGCCTCCGACCAAGACGAGGGGCTTGCCGAATAAACCAGAGATGTACTCGACCGCGTAGCTTACCTTGGGATTGGCGTCCCCTTCTACCGCTGGATCGTCCCAATAGTATTCGACAAAGTCGCCGCCCCGGCCGGCCGCGGCGATAAGTTCTTGCACGATTTTCTTGCCCTTGCCGTCTTCGACGTCAATCAGGACTTCGTTGTCTATTGCGGCATCGCCCCCGTGCAGGAGAACGGCACCGTTTTTGAGCAGTATCACGAGGAACGTGGAGCCGGATTTCCAATCCCCCTCGGCTCTGAAGATGGCCCGCAGTTTCGCGGTTTCGGTAAGAGTTCTGATGCCCTCTAGGTATTCTTTTCCCGTTTCTACAAACGCCTTCAATGTTTCCCGGTCCACCACCTCACTGGCCGTTACCTTAGGGCGCTCTGGGTCTTGGGCCGCGGCGGGCGAGAGGCTGGCTAGCCCCAGCGTGAGTACTGCGATCAGACGCTTCATAATGGTTTCCTCTCTATTGGAAATATAATTGATATTTCAGAATAAGATACGCCCGATCTTAGAATAAATCTATCAGACATGCTCCTTTTGTCGTCTTGCATTTGCAACAAACAAAGAAGCTGCCTGAAAATCCCGTAGGCCTCATGCTCAAGGCCTATTAGGGATCTCCAGACAGCTTCTTAGGCTAACGCTTCCTACCTGAATCGTTTGGCTACTTGAGGTAGAGCAGCCGCTGTGTCTGCACTCCGCCGGGATAGCTCAGGCGGGTGACATAGACTCCCGACGACAGGGAGACGCCTCGCTGGTCGCGAGCATCCCATTGGACCTGGTAGGAGCCGGCGGCTTGGAACTGATCCACCAGCATGCGCACCGGCTGACCTAGCACATTGTAGATTACTAACTGCACCGGACCGGGGCTGGACAAGTGGTAGGCAATCTGGGTGGTGCTGTTGAAGGGGTTGGGCACATTAGGTGCCAGACCGCTGGTTGCTACCACGGCCTTGGCTGCGGCTAGTTGTTCGACGTGTACGACCCTCACGCCGCCGCCCAGCGTCAATTCCAAAACTTGGCGTCGGTCTTGATTGAGGGGAATGCTGTACCACTGGCCGACGATTTCGCCAGCAGCGTTGCGGGCGCGAGCCCGATAGTAGCCACTCACCCTACGTGTGCTGGAGATAGTCAGGGACACGTGGCCAGTAGCATCGGTGAACGCGTTCCATGCGTAATTGGACCGGCGGCCGGCGATGGCGCGAGAAAACTCGACGGCCAACCCCTCGACGGCGTCGCCCAAGACCGTTGCTTCTACTTCCGTGCGGGTAACAGTCCTCAGGGCACGGTCGGGGTCACCAGTATAGAACCCGGCACCTAAGACATATTCCCGACCCTGGAACGTGATTAGCTCCGCATAACTTACCTTGGGCGAGCCGGTGTCTTCGTCTCCTGTCACCGCCGGATCGTCGAAGTAATACTCAAGGAAGCCGCCGCCCGCCCTGGCCAGCTTGATGAGTTCCTCGGTGACCTTGATTCCGTTGATATCCTCCCAATCGGACGCATCCCTCAGCTCTCGCGCCCGGTCGGCACCGTGGAATATTACATGGCCCTCTGTGGTGAACATAAAGAAGTAGATGGAACCCTGTCTCCAGGGCCCTCCTTCTACTCTGAAGATATCCTGATGTTGCAGGAGCTCATCGACCCCGAACTGTTCTAGGGCATTGGTATAACTGTCCTTCGTTCCCTGTACAAAAGCCCTGAGGGTTGCTCGATCTACCACGTCAGCGGCCGTGACCTCGGGAGGGTGAATGATCGACGGATCGAAGGTCGCCGCAACGGCTTGCGAAGGGGCTTGGTAATAGCCGCCAATCAGGACCACCGTGGTAGCCGTTGTTCCGGAGACATAGCTGGTGGCGTAGGCGATCTTGGCGATCTCTTCGTCCTCCTCCTGCTCTGGATCGTCCCAGTAGTACTCGACGTGGCCTCCGCCCATATTGGCTGCTGCGAGGAGGTCTTGCACCACTTTATTCCCACGGGCGTCTTCTATCTCGTACAAGCTCTTGCCGCTGGCAGTTGCGTCACCGGCGTGAAAGATCACCGTGCCATTCGGCAACATGAGAATGAGGTACGTGTTCCCGTGCTTCCAATCACCCTCGGTACTGATGGCGCCAATATAAGGGGCGAAATCGTTGGGATCGGTAAAAGTCTCCGACCACGCTCTTGCGCCTTCGACAAAGGCTTGCAGCGTTTCCGCGTCCACCACCTCACTGGCCGTTACCTCTGGGGTTTGGGCTACGGCGGGATGAGCGGCGGGCAAGAGGCTGGCTAGTCCCAGGATGAGTACTGCTGTCAAACATTTCATAATGGCCTCCGCGTCTATTGAGGACGTGAATGATATAGAGTTAACGTGAGTTCGGGATAAGCGTCGTCTAATGAGAATGTTCCGTTGGTAACGACCCTAACGTACTCAGCCTACTTGATCATGGATACTCATATATAATTTTCATACAAAGAAAATGTCAATAAAATATTACAATATGAGGATCTTATTTGGGGATATTTTTATTCGGGGAAAAGACTATATATAGCCGAAATTAAATAAAAGGCCATATATGGTCTTTAATGAGGATAGCTTTTAATGACAGACGACGTTGTGTAGTTACCTAAAAGTCCAACAGACAAATCCACCATATCCGCCGCTTCACCGTCTTGTAAAAGCTGATGCCAGTGTGCATCACGGCTGATTCTGGCTGGTTACATATTGAGATAGCAGGGTGAGATTGTGGTTGAAGGTGCGGCAGGATATGACCTCGGCGACGATGGGCGCATGGCGGTCTTTGGGGTTGCGCAAGCGGCCTTCTTCTAGCCAGCGACCCTCTGCGTCGAGGGCACCGATAATGGCTTGGATCTGTTCCGCAGCGACCGGACGCACTTGGGCGCGTTCGGCGAGGATGGTTTCGCGGCCTTCTGCGAGGATGCGCTGGTACAGGCTTTCAATGCGGTTCGTGCGGTTGCCCACTTTAAAGGCATAGTGAGTCGGCAGGTCTGCATCGCTGTAGGTGAGCGCGTATTCTTTGGTAAAGTAGAGCGGCCGGTTGGTCTGCAATTCGTAGAACCGGGCCATGCGCCCATCGGGCAATTGCGCGGCTTTAGCCCAGGCTAGGGCGCGGGGAATAGGTTCGAGAAAGCGCGGCTCGCCGTATGCGAGATAGAGTTCCAACAGGATTTGCATTACGCCAAAACTCTCGCCGCCGGTGATGGCGGGCGGTTCAAATCTGCGCGCCCAAGCCGGCTCCATCGCCAAATTGTACTGCTGCGCCCAAGCTGGCTGCGGATCGGGCATCTGGGCTAGGATAATGAAATCGCCGCCTTGTTCGGCCGCGCGACGCCAGCGCTCGTCGCCGTAGATTTTGTGCGCCTCGATCATGGTTTCGATGACGTCGGCGATGGCGTTGTCGTTAAAGGTGTAGTACGCGAGGTAGCGCTGTTTGGGATACTGGCGGGACCAAGTCGCTGGATAGCGCGCCTTCTGGACGGGGAATTGGCTGAGATCGGCCCATTCGCTGTAGCGCTGGGGCCAAGCGCCGTTGGGGTATTGGGCCTTGAGTAAGGATTCCAGTCCGTAGAGGACGGCGCGGTGTAGGTCCTCATCGGCAAAATCGAGGCGCTGATCGACCTGCATGAGCAAGCGCAGGGCACTCTGCGTATTGTCGTCGTCCAAGGTGGTGCGGTTGCGGCGTTCGCCAGTCGTGCGGTCGCCCTGTTCGACATCGCGCCGGTAGTGCCATTTTTTGCTCGCCTCTGGGTCAAAGTCGATCCGGTAATCCCAACCGCCCGAGGCCAGTTGCCCCCAGGCGAGGGCTTGCGCGGCCTCGACTGCGCCGTTGAGGAAGAGGGTATCGCCGGTGGCGTCGTAGGCTTGGAGGAAAGCCATGCCGACCGATGGCGTGCCCGGGGGCTGGACCCAGATGGTGGTCGGCGACGCAATACCTTCTCCTTCGCGCCGGGTAAAATCGCTTTGGTAGAGCCAGAGATAGCCGCCGTTGGTGGCTACTTGGCCGCGAAAATAGCGCGTCGCTTTGACCATGGTCTCCACGGCGGCTTGGTGCAAAACCTCGTCGCTGTAGAGCGGCGCACTGCCTAGCATTAGAAGGGATAGAAGGGCGATTTTGTGCATCCTGCTGCCTTTGCGGGTTGTCAGTTTGATATATCTAAATTATCGAAAAAACTGCCAGTGGCTAAAATTCATTGACAATCGAATAAGGCTAAACGTAGCTTAAGCCCGACAACAGGGCCAACCTTCCCATCCGCCGAAAGAGAGGGTGCAAAATGACTACCGATCAATCTCCGGCGAAGGAGACCTACCGCGCCACAGCTTTTGCCGACTCCAAGCCCGAACTCGCCGCTCCTGGGGCCACGCCCGAGCGGTTGGAACACTTGCGAGAGCATGGCTTCGTCATCATCACCGATTTTGTCGATAATCCTTGGATCCCCGTACTCCGCGAGGCCGGCCGCCGCATCACCGAGGCCTGCGCACCCGAGCATGGTTACAGCAAGATCGACTGCTCAAAGGGCTACGTGCATCGCGCGGGCGGCAATGAGCCGTGGGCGATTCGGGGCCTCGTCCATCCCGCCTTTGAGGAGCCTTGCTTTGCCGAGTTCCACGGCTCGGACGATTTCCTCAATTTCGTCGCCTCGTGGTGCGATGGGCTTGGACCTGAAGATATGTCGCTGAGTGGTCTGCTGCTGTGGTGCAATCCCCGGCACCACGAGAATGGGCCTAGTTGGCACCGCGACGTGACGTGGTGGGGCGAGGGTAAGCCCTATTTTTCGCAGCGAGACAACCGAGGGGAAAGCCCGGAGGATTATTCCGAGGAAGTCGAAAAAGTTCGCTGGGCAGAAATCCGCGCCAATAACGCCAAGTCGCTCACCGAGCGGAATGGCGTGAGCATGTTCTTGGCGCTGGTGGACGACGAGTGCCACGAACTCATTCCCGGCAGCCACGAGCGCTGGCGCACGCCGTTTGAGCACGATGTACTCTTACCGCAATCGATGAAGGATCAAGGGGTGCCGTACACGCCTAGTTGGAATAGGAAGGACCCGTTGCCGGGCCAAGTGTCGATTCGGCTCAAGCCCGGGGAAGCTCTCATCCGCAATGGGGTCACGATCCACACCGGGCACACCGTCCCCGAGCGCGAGCGCAACACCTTGTCCATCGGCTGGTCGAAGTGGTCGGGTCCGTTCACTGGGGAGCCGTCAGTGGCGGATGCGCGCAGTGCTTGGCAGCTCGATTCCGCGGTGCGCGAGGCGTTGCCGTACGATTGGATGCAGACCGCGTGGGATCGTTGGGCCGAGACTCAGAAGTTAGGGGATACGCTCGAAGATCGGTACGCGGGATTTGATATCCAGCGCATTAAAGCCGGAGAGGTCGTGGGTTGGCGCAGCGAGTTGGAACGCCAAGCGGCTGCCGCTGGTGAGGCGTGGGAGCGATTTCAAACAGTGGCGTGAGGCGCGATCCGACGGACTATTGCGAAGCGGCCTTGGCTAGTTCCGCTTTGCGTTCGACGAACGCTTGCGGCGGGGGCGTGAGGATCGCGCGTTTGCGCTCGTCGATTCCTGCCCATTGGTCGGCGTCGGTTGGGCTGAAAAAATTATCCGGCCCGGAATAGGCTTCCCCGCGCTCCGTGTATTTGTAAAAGAGCGTGGTCCGCGTGCTCGGTGCCGTCCACGGTAGCGTGACGTGACACAGGGCTTCGGTGAAGATGATGGCGGTGCCAGCGCGGGCCGGCACGCGCGTGACCATGGGATGCACTCCTTTGGACAAATCAACCCACGCTTCCGGGACGGGATAATGTCCCTTGTGCGATCCCGCCAAACAGCCGAATCCACCCCCGTTACAGACGGTATCCTCCAGTTCGTACGCCACGGTGACCAGACCGTTGGAGAACGTTCCGCTTGCGGGATCGCGCGCGAAGTAATGCGTGACTAGCTCATGCGGCCGATTGGGATCTAGCAAGCGGCCGTTGCCGCCGTGGATGATCCCTCCGGCGAGATTTTTATTGAAGGTGCCGTGCGTGTGCACGTTGATATGGTCGATGCGGAAGGGCGGGAAGCCTCCGTCCCGTTGGCCGCCGTAGATCTCTGCTAGAATTTCCGAAATTACCGGGATGTCCAGTAAATCGACGAAAGCCTGCGACCAGAAACCGCCGCGATCCGCGTGCTGCGAGTGGAGTTCCGGGCCTTTTGCATCGACGGTGGCCTTGAGGTCCGCGACCTGTTCGGGGGTGATTGCATCCTCCACCGCGAGGAAGCCCCACGTGTCAAAAGCGAAGCGCTGTTCCTCATCCATTTTGGATTGATCCCCTCAGTACGCGACGGCAATGGTTTTCAGGACCTGCTCGCCATCGATGCCAGCACCTTCGGTGTCAGTGTCGATCCGCAAGCGAGCGTAATACACTCCGGGCGGCACCAAGGCCCCTGCGCCGTCTCTGCCGTCCCAGCCGATGGCGTAGGATCCGGTGCTCAGATCTCGCTGCTCCACCAACCGGCGCACCCGACGGCCCGCCAGATCGAAAACTTCCACTTCCGCCGGGCTATCGTCGCCCACCCGCACCACCTTGAAGGCAAATTGAGCTTGGTCGTTGACGCCGTCGCCGTTGGGTGTGAAGACTCGCGGTATCACTTCCACCTCTGTCAGCAGCGAGGTGCTCTGCACCGCACCGACCAGCGTCGTAGTGTTGCTCTCGATGCCGTCTAGCGCGTTGCCGGCATCGACGCGTTGCCAGTTGCCCTCTCCCTCGCCGCTATTTTTTAACAGCGTCCGCATCACCGCGCCCGTTGAAAACAACGCCGTCGCAAAATCGAGTCGTAGCACTTCTACGCCTGAGCTCGGTCCCACCGGCGGGAAGGCCAGTTGCAAGCTGTCCGCGCTCGTCTGCATTACCTCCACGTCGGCCATGGCCAGACTGGACAAGTCAGCGCTGGGATCGAAGGCATCTTCGGCACCGGCATATAGTCCCACGAAGCGCAGCGGCATATCGGGCGGTGCCACCAGCAGCAACTGGTCGAAGCCCGGATCCCGGCTCCCGAAGTCTGGACGCACATAGAACGAAAACATTTGCTCCTGACCCAGTTGGTCCACCTGAAACGGCGAGATCTCACCGGTGAGGCCCTGCGCGACGGGATTGGTAAAGTTGAGCCAAATTGAGCGCAAGGTCGGATTGACCGCTGGATCGTCCGACAGCAAGGTCGCCCGCAAAGTCAGAAACTCGCGCGGGCTGGGCGAAGTCACCGGCGAACCGGTCGGGTCTTCGTACGGCTGGCTCCACGGCTCCCAGTCGGAACCGGCGGTTTCTTCGGCGACGATCTCGCCGCGGAAAATGGATAGCAGCTTGTCGTAGTCTTCCTTGGATACTTCCGTGCCGTCTTTTTTGAAGTAATGCAGGGTTTCACTCAACTCATTGCCAGTACGGGTCTGGATCAGCACGCTCGTGCCGGGTGGCGTGTCGGCATCCCACTCGACGGAGAGCAGGTTGCGGCTGCCTCGCAAACGGATCAAGTCGGAGGTCAGCGTTACTTCGGGTAGGAAACCCCGCCCGTATAGCTGCATCTCCGCTGGCTGACCGGTGGCTCCGCCTTTGCCCGTGGAACTGGTGCTTTCGAACTGCTTCCAGACGAAGCGAAAAAAACGGGCTTTAAGCCGCTCGAAATCGTTACCTTCGTACCGTCCGTAGCCTAGGCCCAAGGCTGAAGGCCC
The DNA here is from genome assembly GCA_028875345.1 of Gemmatimonadota bacterium. Taxonomy (GTDB): domain Bacteria; phylum Latescibacterota; class UBA2968; order UBA8231; family UBA8231. The sequence goes on along the minus strand of JAPPEG010000309.1, from coordinate 5,624 downwards.
CCAGCCACTCCGCTGCTCGCGGTCAACGGCGGTGTTCCACTTGATGCTGCCGTCGGCGGCCAGCGTGCCGTCCGAAAAATCCAGTCGGTAATCGGAAAAACTGGAACCGCCGTAGGCCAGCCTGAAGGCGTCAATCCAGTAAAAGGCACCTAAGTCGAAAAACACCTCCCCTTCGGGCGACTTGAGCGATCCCCGGCCATAGGTGTAGATGAATTGCACTTTGCTTTCGATCTGCCCGTCAATCAAGCTATTGATCGATGCCGTCTGGGTAGCCGTGCCGAAACCTCCCCTGTCCAGCGCCCCGGTGAGGATTTCGTCGCCTTCCACCCACACTTCCAACTCGGCCAGCCGTGGACGCTCAGCCCGGTAATAGCGCACCGGGCCTTGTTGCCCGGGCTCGAGTTGGGGGTGTACTTCCTGTGTCACTAGGGTCTCGCGCCCGTCTGCATGGAGCTTGAAATAATCGACCTCGCCCCGCTCGTTGGCGGCTAGCTGGTCGTATTCGGCCTGAGTGACTTCTCGACCCCGGCCGAAATTGCTGCCGGTCACTACCACCTGCATGAAGCGAATGCCGGCACCCTCGAACTCGCGCTCCAACTTCATGTCGATCTCGAAGAGCCGCTGTTCCTTGTTGGGCTTAAGGGTCCGCCACATAGTGGTGTATTTGAACGAGTCCGAGCGCGGGGGCTTGTTACCCTGGGACACCAGCACATCGAACTGCAGGAAGGGATCGCCCAATTCCTCGTCGACGAACTTCAGCACGATACTCTTGGCCATCACTAGCCGACCCAGATCGACGACAAACCACCATTGGCTGGCCAACTCGCCCTCACCCGTGGGCGGGTCGGGCTGCCAGTACGTTTCTAGGTCGCCGTCAAAAAGGTTGACTACATCCGCCCGGTTGCCAGCGGTTCCGGCCTGGATGCCGTCCAAGACAGTAATTTCTTCGGGGGCCTTCTTCACTCCTTCGGGCGGGCGGGCTTGCAGATAAGCGGCGATGTCTTGTACCGCGTTGATGTCGCGGTGCAACTGATGCGGCGTCAAGGCACCGCTGGGCGAAATTTCCACTACCCCTTGGGGAAAGGTCCAGTTGCGCCAGTGCGCTGTTCTGTCGACCACTATCTGGTTGGCCGTCACCTGATGGCCTGCCCCCTGACCATACGCCGCCGTACCCAGAACCGCCGACAAGACCGCCCAGCTTATGCGCTTAAGAATCCGTTCCATATCTCTTACCACCTGCTGAGTCCTCAAGTCAATAAACCAGCGAAACCACTCGTTCCTTCGATTCCATCCCCCCGTCGCTATCCACCTCTAGGCGCAGGATATAGAGGCCCGGCGGCACCAAGTTGGCTTGGGCATCGCGACCATCCCAAGTCACTTCAAAACTGCCGCTGGCTGCGGTGCCACGGTATATCTCGCCGATGCGCCGTCCCGAAAGATCGTATAGATCAATAGCCACCGGTACGGCACCCAGATTGAGCAATTCGTACTGAATTCGCAGCAGATCGTTGGTGCCGTCCCCATTCGGGGTGAACGCCCGCGTGGGCAGGTGCAGGACGTTGACCACCTTTTTGTCGATATCTATCAGACCAACACTCAAGGTGTTGCTATCGACCAATTGATCGGCATCCCCTGCCGTGACCTCCTGATGCACCTCGTGGAGCTGCTCGCTATCGAAAATCCGCGCTGCGAATACAGTACCAAACTGGAAGACTTGGGCTTGGAAATCCACTTCCAGCAATTCGTTGGTGCGCTGCAGGTCCATACGGGGAATTCGCAACTCAAATTCATTTTCTTCCACTCGGACCTCGGTAAAATCCACTGGCAAGCCTTCCAAGCGGACCTGATCGATGCTGGCGACCCGAGCAGGCGTTTTGATCTCAATGCTGTCAAAACCCAGATCAGTGCCGGTTAATCGCGGTAGGATCTTGTAGGTAAACTGCGTTACTGCGCCCGCTGTCACCTCCACCGGGACGATCTCGGCTAGGGCTTGGGATGCCACCGGCGGGTTGGATATTTCAAATTGCAGGTAATGCAGCCACCCGCCCGCTTCTGCGGTAGAAGAGAACTGGACGGCAAACTGGACGAATTGCCGCGGCTTGTTGCCGGCGAGGTCGCCGCTGCCGAGTACCAGATCGTACGGAGGGCTCCAAGTTTGCCAGTTTTCGGTGTCCGGCGTGATTCCGGCTCGCTCCCCTTTGTCCAGTTTGTTGTACGTGGACAAAACCAAGGCTTTGCCGTCGCTATAGCGCGTAGTCTCGTCGCCGCGGAAGGTTTTGCGCCAGTACATATTGGGATCGGAATCGTCGCCGCTGCGCATAGTCAGATCAATCGCCGCGCCTTCGTCCTCCTGCGCGGACCAGTTGAGGCGGCCCAAGCTGACGGGTTGTCCTAGGTCGATCACATTGGAGACGTAGGTGGCCTGAGGTGCAAAACCGGAGCCGTAAATTTCAAATTCGGCGATTTCCCAAGCCCCGCGGATGTTGGCCGGTGCTTCGAACAGAATGTTGCGGATAGGCCGATCGGGCATTTCGATGACGATATCGGAGCGGGTGTTTTCGGTGGCGTTGAGGACGATTTCAAAATCTTTCCGCGCGCCTGGCGGCCGCCGTCTCCACCCCTCGCCTACTAGATATTCCCGAGTCCCGTCCTTGAGCGGGTCACCGTCGTTGATGCCGACTATAACGGTCTGGATAAAGCGATCTACAAGGTGCTTTTCTCGGGGATAGAAGCGCACCCGGTCGATGTTGAATAACCCGCCTAAGTCGAATACCAGCACTTTATTTTCTATCGCGCCGTAGTCTCCGCCCCAATCGCCGTCGCCGAGAAAGTGAGTGGTGGGGTCGCCGTCGAACATCGGTGCGTCGCGGGCGGGAAAATCGGCCCAACCCACGATCGAGCGCAGCGTTTCGATCTTCCCGCCCCGTTCATCCAGCAATGGTGTCAGGTTGACTGTGGGGTCTAGTTGCTCGGGCGCGAGGGTCGTGCTGACCTTCGTCAGTAGGGTGCCGCCGTGCTGCTTGGCATCGATATCGGCCCATTCTAGTTGGATGAAGTCGAAGGGCGCGTCGCGCTCGGGTGGCGGTAGGTCGGAGCCACCGATGCGGTAGATGGTCAGCGCATGGCTCACGTCGGTCAGAATGGCGCAAAATACCAAGGCTATCAGCGGCAATACCAGACTTCGGCTCATCTGAACGATCCCCTTCGGGCGGCGTGAACGATCTTTAACGGACTGTACTTATGGGATATATAGAAAAAGGGGGGTAAGGGCAACTGCTAACCGCCTGTCTGCACATCGAGTTCGACGGCCACCGCGCAGCCGCATTGAGATATCAACGTACACCCATTAGTTACTTTGTCCTACGGGCAAAATGCCATACTGACGCAAAGTATCCTCCAAGGTCGGCCGACGGAGGCGAATTCGATCGTCGCTCAACAAATACGAGAATACGTAGCCAAGCCCAAGCATTAGGATGCCAATCAGGAAGCAATAGATGAATGCCCGATCGGGATATTGATCCTTGAGATACCCCACGTATAGCGGCCCGCAAATTCCTGCCGCTGCCCAAGCCGTCAAAATGGTGCCGTAGATCGTCGACATCTTTTGCGGGCCGAAAACATCGAGCACGAAAGAGGGCATGGTGGCAAAGCCGCCGCCAAAGCACAGGAGGATATAACAAACGAGGACCGAAAAGACATAGGGATTGCGCTCGGTCATCAAAACGCCAAACACGACCATCTGGCTGGCGAGCAGAATTCTGAAAACCTTGACGCGCCCCAGCCGATCCGAGAGCAAGCCCCAAAACAGCCGGCCCACGCCATTGCATAGCGAACTGACGGCGATTAGCGTGGCTCCATACTCGGCCAGTGTCGCTGGTTCTACGGTTGGATCGGCTAGGCCCCAGACTTCTTGGAGAAGTTCCGACTGGAAGCTGATGACGGAGATGCCAGCGGCGATGTTGCAGAAGAAGACGATCCACATGAGGGCGAACTCAGAAGAGCGCAGATACGGTGCCGCCGAGTCGGACTCGTCGGCGGGCGTTTGTTCGGCAACCGCTTCAGCGGCGGCCGGGGGATTGCTCAGCAGCAAGCTACAGGGGATCAGGACACAGGCGAAGATTACCCCGAGCCCGAAGAAAACATCGGTCAGGTCGCCTGCTAGATGGGATACGAGCAGAGGGGCCAAACCCTTGCTCAACAGAAAGGCACCTACTCCGAATCCCATTACGACGATTCCGGTCGCCAAGCCCTTCTTGTCTGGGAACCATTTGGCCACTGTCGCCACGGGCGTGACGTAGCCCAGCCCGATGCCCGCTCCTCCGATGACGCCGTACCCCACGTAGAACAGCGCGAGCATGTCCCACTTCAGCGCCAGACTCGCTAGCATATAGCCGACCGAGAACATGACGCTGCCGGTCACGGCCAAGCGCCGCGGCCCGACCCTCGGCAGCAGCGCGCCCGCCCAAGCCGCCGAGGTGCCCAGCGAAAGGATCGTCAGGCTGAAGGCCCAAGCCGTTTCCGTGAACGACCAACCCAATTGCCGCACCAAGAGCGTCTGGAAGAAACTCCACGCGTACACCGTCCCAAAACAGACCTGCAGGACCGTGCAAAACAGCGCCATAAGCGAGCGCGGAATTAGTACTTTTTGTTGCGCCATGTTCCCTAGACCTCAATGGCCGAGCACTCGCCAGCGGACCTACTCCACGCTTTCGGGCGAGCGTTGGCCTTTGTCGGCAACGTAGAGGAAGAGTCGAGCTAGGTGTCCAGCTTCGTCGTCGCGCTCCAGCAGGTTGTCGTCGGTGGGCTTCTCATCGCGTGCCACACCCACGGCGTAACCCAAGAGCGCGCCCATTGGTTTAGCCGCCAGATTGACCAACCAGATGGCGGCAAAGACGCCGACGACGAGGATGATGGAGAAGAGATACACTTGTTGGCCGATTGCGCGTTGAATTTTTAGTGCGATCAAACCGGTGTCCATGCCTACGTGAACCGTCCCGGCAACGCCGGCGAGAATCGGGCTGCCCACTTCGACGAAATCGCCCATCCCGGGCAGGCTGCGCTCCACCGTCTCCATATTAAATGGATCGCTGGCGCGAATTTCTGCGGGAATGCCCGGCACAAAGGTGTGGGCGAGGAACTCGCCGGATTCGTCGGTGATGTAGATGTACTTGATGCCTTGAATTTCAACGAACTGATCGATGAGCGACTGCAAGGCCGACAAGTCGCGATTTAAGAGAATATCGACGCTGGAATCGGCGATGGTCTTGGCAATGTCGCGGCTATTGCTCTCGTATTCAGCTGACAGGTGCGTATCGACCGTATAGACGCACACAATGGAGGTCGATAGGCCGATCAAGCCAAATAGGGCAAAGACGCCGAACAGCGTTTTCTTAAATAGCTTTTGGACTTTTATCATCATGCAAACCTAGCGCGCCAATCGTCTAAGGGGACAAAACGGCCTTCATCGACCACCGTGTAGTACACGCGTTGGAGACCTTGGCGACGGTCGGGACCAAAGGAGACTTGTTCGCCAATGCCCAGATCGAAGTCTGCAACGGAGAACACCGCATCTTCGAGTTGGTTGCGCTGCGGCTCGGTCCCGAGGCGGTGCAAAATTTCGACCA
>JAPPEG010000002.1 GCA_028875345.1 Gemmatimonadota bacterium | reverse complement strand
TGATAGGAAACCCCCGATTCGAGCCGCTCCCGCGCCAGCAACGCCTTGATCGCGATCGGTTCTACGGCCTTGCGCACGAACTTGGCAAGATGCCCAATCGGACCGCTCATATAGCAATCCTGAATGATTGAACGATTCTAGCGGCGAATCGTCTCATTTCTACTATTCTGCGTCCTTCTGCGGATCATTCATGCGTTCTCCTTTTGCTTGGGTTGACGCTGTTTTGTCCTCTCGTCGATATTTAGCACGCTAAAGACGACCATCTAAGATAATACGATTCTTCACCTCATGGCCGGAACCCCATCCGAAATCTTGCCTCGCTAGGTCATAGATTTGACGACGATCAACGTAACCAAAGCACATCCTGAACTCTACAAACTCCTAGAGCAAGTAGCCGAAGGTAGCGAACCTATTCGCATCCACAGCAAGCGAGGATCAGCAGTGCTCATTGCCGAGGACGAGTGGCGTTCAATTCAGGAGACACTGCATCTGCTTGCCATTCCTAGAATGCGTGAATCTATCATCAAGGGCCTGAAAACGCCCGTAGAGGAGTGCGCCGGGGGCCTCGACTGGTGAGTTGGAAGCTAGTGCTCCACCCGTGGATACACTATACACTATGAATAGGCGATCCCGTGGCACCGTATAGGTCTGCAAAACCGCATCGCTCTTAGGCATCTGCTCGGCTAGCGACTGGATGCCCGCCTACATCAAGTTATATTAATCCGCTGTTTCTCGACGGCTTTCGAGCCGAATTTGAGCGGCCATCAGCTAAATCATAAAAGAGACAAAATCCCCATGACGAGACCGAACATCTGCAAAGAACAATCCTGCAATGAAAGAATAAAGAAAAGCCATTACCTGTGCCGTGAGCACTGGGGGAAAGAACAGAAAGGCGCTATTAACGAGTGCCCCCAATGCGGCGTGTACAAAGCCGCAAAGTATCCTTACTGCAGAGAGTGCAACAAGAAAACCAACTCGACTCACAGACCAGTCAGAGCCGAGGAATGCAAGGAGAAGACCCGCAAGTACGATCCAGTCAGAGCCGATACTCCACCCACAGACCCGGAAAAGCTCCAGACATCCGACCCACCTCCCAATCCACCATCTGAGGCCTCTTCCCGTCCCAAGATTCGCCCTCCCGGGACGACGGGTTTGCCGAGTGCATATGAACGGTCGCTTAAACGAGAAGTCTCGTTGGACCTATCAGCCGATGCGGATCTTCCCGATCGCTTCATTGCGGCACTCGGAGAGCTAATCCAAGAAATGAAGGCAAATGGAACGGGTCAAAAACGATATGCGCTTAAAGAGGGCCGTCGTGGTGAGACCGCAGGTGGCGACATTTTCTACCATTTTCCTTTTACCGATAAGATAGATCGGGAATTCCAAGTCGAGGTCCAAGTCGGTCAGTGGCGAGTCGAGGGAACAATCGTGTCGATTGGGACTGGCCAATTAGTCTTGGCCCTAGAGAAGGACATCGGCAACGAAGTGGACTCTGCTGTGCTTCTGATTAATGAGAATGACTTGTTGGAGGCACTCAAGGAGAAAATCGAAAAGGTCAACAAAGGAGGAATCAAGCTGAACCGCACTCTCGCCGACGCGGTGGTCCAGCCGGGTGATTTGCCTAAAAGGCCAGCCCGTCCAATCCGGGCGGATGACGGTTCTAAATTGGAAGATAGTCAGCGTGAAGCCTACCAGACTGCACTTAGAGAAGCGCTAACGTTCATTTGGGGACCTCCTGGTTGTGGCAAAACCATGACGTTAGGCGCGATTGTGCACTCGGCGTTCAACAGCGGCAAGCGAACGTTGATCTGCTCTAACACGAACAAGGCCGTAGATCAAGTTCTTTATAAGATTTGCGAAACACTTACCCATGAGCACCCAGCCATGGAGGGGGGTAAAGTTGTTCGTTTAGGTCGAATCGCCGATTACGAGCTGGATTCCAAATATCGAAAATATGTGGCAATCGACGAGATTGTAGAGCGGCGCTTAGCCGAGCTAGAGGAAAAAAAGAGTCAACTTGCAGTAGAGATCACACAGATCGAGACAGAGATCGCACAGATCGAGACCCAAACTCAGAACGAGCAGTTCGACAAAGCCAAACAGCAACGCGATGGGTTGGTCGCCGAAATACGCGAAACAGAGGCGGATATCGCAGTACTTCGGAAGACAGTACTAAGAGATGCAAGGATCGTTGGAGCAACCTGCACCACAACATACCTTACAGGGGATATTGGCCAATTTGACTTGGTTATCGTTGACGAAGCGTCAATGGTTTCCCGGCCAGAGGTATGGTTCTCGGCTGGTCTGGCACGCGAGCGAGTGGTAATATCGGGCGATTTTCGTCAAATACCATCTATTGTGCAGACCGAGCAGGAGGCAATCTTCTTAGAGCTAGGGATTGATCCCTTCGCTGCAACGGAACGGACAAAACCCGATGCCCCCGGCCTAGCAATGCTGATCACCCAGTTTCGGATGCATCCTGAAATCTGTGAACTTATCTCTGAGCCAATGTACGAAGGTAAACTGAGTACCTCTCCAGTACGAAAAAAGGTACTCGGTCGTTTGCCACCAAATCCGTTTGAAAAGCCCCTCACGATCATCGACACGTCTGATCTTGGGCCAATCGAGAGTCAGGATGAAGGTTCACGCTTGAACAAACTCCATGCATTGCTCGTGCGGAACTTTGTGCGGCATCTTCGGCTGAACGGTGTAGTAGAAGCCAACCACGACCTCGGTATCTGCACACCTTATGCCGCGCAGGCGCGCCAGATCCAAAAGCTGCTCAAAGAAGATAGTCCCGACGATTTAGTTCATTGCGGAACAGTTCATCGTTTTCAAGGTGACGAACGTCGAATTGTGCTGTTGGAAATTCCCGAAAGCGGTGGACATAGGCATCTAGGGCAGTTCGTGAAGGGGGTGCCGCCCGACCATACTGGGGCGCGTCTGATCAGCGTCGCGGTTAGCAGAGCGCAGGAACATTTTGTGGTGCTTGCCAATTTGACCCACCTAGACAATCGCTTGCCATCGCGCTCCCTTCTGAGAAGTATTCTGCACAAGATGGAACAGCAGGGTCGCGTTGTTCCGAGTAGGGAACTTTACAAGTTGGGTCCCATTGACCAGACCGACCTTCCAAAAAAGAAAAATACTGCACGCAAGGATAGAACCTCTGCGTCTTTGCAAAGGAAACCGGAGCAATCGACCATAGACCCAGAAAGCCCTCAGCCGTCTACGTCGCCTTCCAAGCCATCTTTTGAATCCTCTTCCTCTCCCAAAGGCCCAGTAGAGCACTCACGCTCTACTAACTCACCCATAGCGGACCCCTTGCCCTTACAGAATATAGAAGCGACTGAAAAGGTTGACTTAACTATCCCAGCACAAAAGTTTCTCGATTGTGTGTCACAAACGGGCGAGATTTTTAGCATAAGCCACATTATCAAGGTGTTGCGCGGCTCGCGATCAAAGACAGTGTTGAAACACGCACATGACAAGCTAGCAACTTACTCCATCGGTCGAGAGTATTCTAGAAAACAGTGGAATCTACTGGTACAACAGTTTATTCAGCAAAAACTCCTCACGAAAAATATAGAACACGGTAGCATCAAATTAACGGATAAAGGGAGAGCTGTCCTCAATGGGGAACAGGTGTGGGGGATTCCGGTAGAAACAACCAGTGAATATGACTCCGTTCTCTTCGAGCAACTACGCGCCAAACGTAAAGAATTGGCCAATGCCGAAGGTGTTCCACCGTACATGGTTTTCTCCGACCGCGCTTTAGAAGAGATGGCGACCTATTTCCCGCACTCAAAAGAATCATTTGAAACAATGCACGGTATTGGCCAAATGGGAGCTGAAAAGTACGGTTATCCCTTTCTACCAATCATCAGTACTTACTGCCAACAGCACGGACTCACAGAGCGACCGAAATTGACTGCTCGTGTCGGCAGATCGACTGCCGATCTCGGATCTCGTAGTCGGCAAGTTGGTGAACGCTTCCAAGCCGGAGAATCAATAGCCGAACTGATGCGGGCCTATAAGATAAAGCGTCAGACAATTATCTTGCATCTGAGTAAGTACGTAAAGGCAGGGAATTCGCTGCCAGTGGAGCGACTACACGACGAGTCATCGTTATCAGACGAGATCAAAGACCGTGTGCTGGAGATATTCGATGAGCTTGGCACCGACTATCTGAACCCAGTTTTTGAGGCGTTTGACGGAACAATCAGTTACGAAGAATTATACCTTATCCGAGTTATTTATTGGACAGTCCAAATGAATACAAACTATTCCTTTAAAAATGCAGAGGACAATAGGATGAATAGACAACAAGCGGAGGAACTGCTACAGAAAGCTGTGGGCAACCCCAATGCGAGGTTCAGAGATGGGCAGTGGGAAGCGATTGATGCCGTGTCGAATCGGAGAGCCAAGCTGCTCCTAGTGCAACGAACGGGTTGGGGCAAGAGTGCAGTGTACTTTGTCGCCACGAGAATCTTCCGTGACGCAGGTCGCGGCCTAACCATCATAGTATCACCGCTACTGGCCCTGATGCGAAATCAGGTAGAGGCGGCGCAGCGACTCGGGATACGCGCCGAATCAATCGACTCGTCCAATCGCGATAACCGGGACGCCATCATCACGGACGTGATTAACGATCAGATCGACGCCTTGCTGATAACGCCTGAACGACTCGCGAACGAAGACTTTCGCCAGAGTACACTGATGAAAATTGCAGATCGTATCGGTCTGCTCGTTGTGGACGAAGCGCATTGTATTTCCGACTGGGGCCATGACTTCCGGCCTGACTACCGGCGCTTGACCAACGTGTTGGGAATGATTCCGCGCAATACGCCGGTCCTCTGCACGACCGCAACTGCCAACGATCGGGTGATTGACGACATTAAGGCACAGCTAGCTGATTTCCAAATCCAGCGCGGCCCGCTCTCGCGTCACTCGCTTTCGCTCCAAACCATAAGGCTTGACAATCAAGCCTCGCGCTTGGCGTGGCTTGCCCAATCAATTCCACAGATCCCAGGCAGTGGCATAGTGTATGTACTCACCAAGCGCGACGCCGAACAGGTTGCCGATTGGCTGTCTCGGCATGGCATTTCAGCTCGGGCTTACCATGCAGGCATTCAAGGCCAAGTCGGCCACGATAAACGCCGCAGGCTGGAAGACATGCTACTGAACAACGAGATCAAGGTCCTAGTCGCTACCACGGCTTTAGGCATGGGATACGACAAGCCAGACCTCAGCTTCGTCATCCACTATCAGGCTCCTAGCTCGGTCGTCGCCTACTACCAGCAGGTGGGCAGAGCCGGTCGGGCCATCCCTAGTGCCGTTGGGATCCTGCTCGCAGGTAAGGAAGACGAGCAGATTCACGAGTACTTTCGGGGAACGGCTTTTCCACCAGAACGTGCAGTTGAGGAAGTACTCAATGCCTTGGAAGAATCTGACGGCAAGTCCATCGCTGAACTACAGAATCAGCTAAACATGCGCCAAGGCCAGATTGAGCATGTACTGAAGGTCCTCAGCGTCGAAGTTCCTTCACCCATCATAAAGGACGATAAGAAATGGCATCGCACCGCAGCCGAATTCGAGTTGGACAGAGAGCGCATTCATCGACTTTCTAGCCAGAGGGAACGCGAGTGGCAGGAGTTTCAAGACTATGTCGATACCGACAACTGCTTCATGGAATACCTCGGATACATGCTGGACGATCCCACAGTTGAGAGATGCGGCAAGTGCGCGAACTGCATGGGAGAGCCCGTGATCGCAACCACAGTCAATCACGCCCTAGAGGTGGAAGCGGTCCGTTTTCTGCGCAGATCGGAACTGCCGTTCGAGCCGAGAAAGCGCATTGAAAAAGGGACGCTGCCGACCTACGGGTTCCCTGATGATCGCTATGATCGCTTAGTACCGGAGCTACAGGCGTCGGAGGGAAGAATTCTGTCCCAGTGGGGAGATGCTGGCTGGGGCGCGATCGTCGCCGAAGACAAGCAGTCTGAGTACTTCCGTGACGAGCTGGTCCACGCAGTAGCTGCAATGGTCCGAGAGCGATGGCAGCCCGACCCGCCTGCGCAATGGGTTACCTGCGTTCCATCGCTTCGGTGTCCCACCCTAGTTCCTGATTTTGCAAGACGCTTGGCAGATAAACTCAAGCTGCCATTCTACGATATTATACAGAAAGTACGAGACTCCCCGCCGCAGAAACAACAGGAGAACACCTTTCATCAGTGTAGAAATCTCGATGGCGCGTTCAAAGTCGTCGGCAGAGTTCCGGCTTCGCCCGTCCTACTCATTGACGACGTAGTCGACTCACGCTGGACGATGACTATTCTGGCGGCGCTCCTGCGGCGCTCTGGAAGCGGCTTGGTTTATCCTGTAGGACTGGCAACAGCGGGCATAGGAGGTTGAAATGACTACATCTGGTAACAGCGATGCGGTGCTGCTCCTGACGGCACACCTTTCCGGCTCTGATGACAGCGGAGCGAAACCCTTAACGACGGAAGAATGGTGGGCATTTGCACATTGGCTCAAGGAACGGAATGCAACCTTAGAAAACCTCTTGGAGAATGCGGATGAAGTCTTGGGCGGCAGGTCTGACCCTAGAGGAACTACGGAGCGGATAAAAAGGCTTCTAGACCGAGGAAGTGCCTTGGGGCTTGCCAAGGATAAGTGGGCGCAAGCAGGCTTGTGGTGGTTGACGAGTGCCGACGAGGGCTATCCAGCCCGCCTAAAGAAGCGGCTTGGCCGAGCATCCCCAGCAGTGCTGTACGGCTGCGGCTGCCGAACGCTGCTTTGCTCTATGAGCTATAGAGGAATCGCGGTCGTCGGTTCTCGAGATGCCTCGGAGAACGATCTTTCTTGGACTCAGGCGTTCGGCGAAGCTGTAGCTAATGCCGGTTACTCTGTCGTATCGGGCGGAGCGCGGGGGATTGACCAAGCCGCAATGTTCGGAGCACTGGATAAGGGAGGCACTGTTGTCGGCATTCTTGCGGACAGCCTGATACGCGCGTCGTCAAGCAAGATGTACCGATCCCATCTTCGATCTCAGGATTTGGTGCTGATCTCGTCATTTAACCCCGAAGCAGGCTTCACCGTCGGCAAGGCTATGCAAAGGAACAAATACATCTACTGCCTGTCTGATAAAGCGTTAGTCGTTCGTTCCGGTATAAAAGGTGGCACTTGGGAAGGTGCCATTGAGAACATGAAAAAACAATGGGTGCCTATCTGGGTCCGCCGAGACAGCGATGGTTCTGGTAATACGGCCCTTTTAAGCGTCCATCATGCACAAGGTCCCCCGCAGGAAGTAATCCAGCAGATTTGTGCCCCGGACCAATCAGCCGCTTCATCAGGTCAGGTGGATAACGACTCCTTGTATTCAGCACCGGAAGTAGAGGCCGCTCCTTCCGGTGCCGGAAACGTCTCAGAACAGCCCGCGCACCTTAGCCCACAGGAGCCACCGGATAGCTCTGACTTATACGGACACTTTATTCAGTTGCTCCGCAAACAGCTTGCCAACGGGTCTATCAAAAAATCAGAGTTGGAAAATCACTATGGTCTTGTGAATAAGCAGTTCAACACTTGGATGAAGAGAGCTGTCGAGGGAAAGGTGGTCACGGAGTCGAAGCCGGTGATGCTTAGTTTGAACCAACAGCCTGAGCACCCCAGTCCACAGGAGCAGGAGCCATCGGATAGCGCTGGCCTATACGGACACTTTATTCAGTCGCTCCGCAAACAGCTTGCCAACGGGTCTATCAAAAAATCAGAGTTGGAAAATCACTATGGTCTTGTGAATAAGCAGTTCAACACTTGGATGAAGAGAGCTGTCGAGGGAAAGGTGGTCACGGAGTCGAAGCCGGTGATGCTTAGTTTGAACCAACAGCCTGAGCACCCCAGTCCACAGGAGCAGGAGCCATCGGATAGCGCTGGCCTATACGGACACTTTATTCAGTCGCTCCGCAAACAGCTTGCCAACGAGCCTGTCCAAAAATCAGAGTTGGAAGGCCACTATGGTCTTGTGAATAAGCAGTTCAACGCTTGGATAAAGAGGGCTGTCGAGGAAAAAGCAGTCATCAAGGAGTCGAATCCAGTAGTGCTTAGTTTAAACCAACAGCCTGAATTGATTCCGGTATGAATTTTAAGTTCTCTTACTAGGGAATAAAACAAAAAAGGCGGCCATCTCGCTTGCAGAGATGGCCGCCCTCACGTTATACAGCGCCAAATCCTGATTCATCCGTTAGAATACGTCTGCAAGCGGCATCTTCCACCCAGGTACCACATCGCCGCCATCGAGCACCTCGCCTTCGGTGAGAACACAAATATCGTCGGGAGCGCGGTACACCGTTGCGGTGCGTTGGTAGGGGTCGATCACAACGACCATCTGCGTTCCCGCCCGCAGCCAGTCGGACACTTTTTCTTTTACTTCGCTGTATTGATCGTTTGGCGAAATGACCTCAACGGCGAGGTCGGGTGCGCCGGGGAAAAAACCTCGGTCTTCTGCGGTCGCCTCAGCGCGTTCCCGAGCCACAAAGCTGACGTCGGGCGCACGAACCGTATCGGGCGCGGTGTCAATGATGAAGCCGGTCTCCGACGAATGCACTTCCCCCAGATTATGTTCTTTGACAAATGCAATTAAGCTGCCAATAAAATTGGCGGCAATACGTCCGTGCTGTCTGCCGGCGGGTGCCATCTGGCGCAATTCTCCTTGTACGAGTTCGTAGCGATAGCCATTGTGCGGCATCGCCAGCAGTTCGGCGGCGGTCATCGGGGAAACCATTTGTTCAGTCATAATAGAAACTTTGCTGTTGGAGTTAGATCTGATACTAGCCGAACACCCAACCCAAGTCAACCTTTTCGTTATCGGGCATCAGGCCCCTCAGTACTCGCTTCGTGGAAAAGCTGCCTTAAATCGGATAATAAAATTCGCGCTACCGTCCTGGGATCCGCCAGTAGGTCAGTGCCCGCCAACTCCATTCCAACGGGCCGTAGCGGAAATGCCTCAGCAACAGCGGCGACCACCAGAGCTGGATACCCCACACGGCGATGACGACGATAGCCTGTTGCCAGCGGTCAACGCTCCCGAATAACCCAAATCCATGCCCATAAAAAATAGTCGTGCAGATCAGCGTCTGTGCGATGTAATTGGTAAACGCCATCCGACCCACAGCGGCCAAGCACATCTGTAACGCAGCAAACCATCCGCGTCGAACCGCCATCATAGGGTAGTGTGTTCGTTTGAAATTACACGAGTTGGTGTGGTGGGGTGTCTTCCGCCGCGAGCGCCTTGATGTCCTGCTTGATCTCCAAAATGTTCAGGGCTATCGCGGCAAGGCGACCTTCCGTTCGATCGTCGTTGTCGTCGATCTTCTTGCCCTGCTCGTCGATCTTTCTCTCCATTTCAAGCAGCTTCTCATAGACTTTCTCTAGCGTGACTTCGGCCATGGGATTCCTCGGTGTGTGCGAAGGGGTGGGTGTGGGGCCTTTAAGTCTCTGCTCAAGCCAGTCGTCAAGTTCCTCTGCTGTTCTATGAAATCCTCGTGTACAACAGGAAAGGACGGTTTGGTATCGAACGTCGTGCTTCTTGCTAACACTGTGCACGGCATCAACTCTAAGCTGCGCCAGGTCTTCCCCTGGATACCAAACCTTTTCGAGGTAGCTTACAACCGCGTTAAGGTGATCGTACCTGCTATACTTCTTCATGCGACTTGGCGCTGGCGAGGCTTGTAAAAGGAGGGACGGTTCGGCTTGGGCTGCGCTCGCTCGACTTTCTCGACGAGCCAGCCCATTGTGTAGGGCCGATCCGCTACGCCCGCGGCTTGCGCCGGCGTGAGACCGTCTAACGAGGCATGAGCGCGGATGAAGTTGTAATACATGAAGTGGAGCGCGACCGAGTAGGCGTGATTGAGCAGCTTCTTGGAGAAGCCGTTGGTCTTGCGCGTGAATCGGCGTATCGACATGCGCATGGTCAAGTTCTGGCGCTCGACCAAGGACGTGCTAATGTGGTCCGGGTCGGGATCGCCGGAGAGAACCACCTTGCGCTGATCGACTTCGGCGGGGCTGTAGATTTTGGCGAGCATGGCGTAGTCCACGTGCTCGCCGAAGGCCGAGCCGACCGCGTTGATGTAGGCGTGGTAGCCGTCTGAAGTCAACTGGATGCGGCCTGCAAGACGGCCTTCGAGGTCTTGGACGAACTCGGTGGCCGTCTCCTGTGTGCGGTCGCCAACACGCCACGAGGCGACCAGCTTGCTGTCCGGGTCTATCGCCACCCACGTCCACACGTCGCCCGCTTGCGGCGGCGCAGACTTGGCGGTGGGAACATTCTTCTGCTTGGCATAGACGAAGCCCCAAATCTCATCAAGCTGAATGCGCCGACAATCCAAGTTGTTAAGCATCCGGTCCTGATACTCCGAAGAAAACCGAGCCGCCGCGGCAAACAGACGCAACACGGCGTTGACACTCACTCCCGCCATCCGGGCGGTGGCGTGAATTGAGTTGCCTTCGACGAGCATTTTTAGTATGGTAGCTCTAGTCTTTTTCGGTAGCCGATTCATGCTTATAAGATACGGATTTTTCACGAGTTACACAAGATTTATTCCCTTTGAAATCGGCATCTTCGGCCACCGTTTCGGGATAGTCTTTCGGCACTTGCCCGGTGGCCATATCGACCACCAGTTTGCCGAGTTGGTTCATGTCCGTTGGACGCTTAGGACGTTTCATCTGGAGGCTCCTGTATGACTAGTCGGATAGTTCCTATCCACGTAGATTTTACCGGAAAACCGGGTTTCTTTCTTAGGAAGATCGGGCTTCGTCAAGCCCCTTATAAAAATCGCGAACAGCGGCGTCGAAAGAATCGAGGGTAACGTCAAATCCATGAAAAGCCTCGTCTGAGGGATGGGTTTGACGGAAAACTTCTTTGTTTCTCTCTATGTCATCCTTAATGGACTCGATGACAACCTTTGGAATCTCGACACCACCGGGGACTACAAGAGAACTGAGGAAGTAGAGCGTTTGCAGCTGGAGCAGAAGCCTTAAGCCTTCGACTCTACCGAACAGTTCTTCTTTGCTGATCTCTTCGGCCATCGTCTTTCTCCGTCGTTTAGGGTGATGGCTTGCGCGGGTGCTGAGGAAGCCGCCTCAGCACCCGCTTTCTTTTCATTGTAACGCCTTTCCCCCTTAAAAGCAACTCCTGTTCTCTTTCAAATTGACTTCTGCGCATCGTGTGCGTACCCTTCAAGCGTTCCTACTTCTGTGGAGACCCGTAGTTAGTCGGGTCGCTGCTGAATACAATAGCCATGCAAGACCCGGCGAAGGGTTGGCCGCCTTTCGCCTTGGCGAATAGGTAGAACCGTTCTGCATTCTCTGCGGAAGTGGGAACAGGCCCGGCCCCTTCGGGGGCCTCACTTGTTCCCCTTTGCAGAGGAGGTGGCCCCCATGCCACGCCTGATTGCTTTCGCCGCGGCCGCGGTGTTCGTCCTGTCCTGCTCCTCCCCAACAGCCCAAAACCCTGAAGCGGCTCAAGAAGAGATTGCGCCGTGGGAAACGGTGTCGATCAACGGGGCGGCCTACCGGCGCGTGGCGGCCAAGCCAACGGCCACACAGCAAGACTTAGTCATTACCCTATCTATCCCCGTTTCTTTGTCGGGGGGCCAATTGATTCTTTCGGATCAAGTCACCATCGCCGGCCGCGTGTACAGGGCCGACTGCTCGCCTGGCTCTCCGACCCCGACTCCAACCCCGGGGACACCACCACCACCGCCGACCGGCGACGATGTAGGCAATACGCCTGCCACGGCAACAGCCCTTACCGTGCCCTATCCGCCTGCTGGATCGACCGCCACCGCCGGCTGGTTTTCGCCGACGTATCGGCTGACGGCCCGAGACGTGGATTATTTTCGTCTTGAGGTGACTCGCCCGATCTTGTTGGCCGTGGGAAGTAGGGGAGGGACGGACACCGTGGGAGAGCTACAGAGTGCCGCAGGGGAGGTTTTGCATCGAAATGATGATGGCTTCGGCCCCGGCAACCCCAACTTTTTCGTGTATTATCGAGCCTCGCCGGGCACGTATTATGTAAAAGTGAGGGGGTATGGGGCGGCCACCCAAGGTGACTATGTTCTTGGGGTCGCTACCCTCAACGACCTAGACGCGGCATCAGCCGAAGACGCGTCCGCAGAGGACTTAGCCGCCTTTTATGAGGAGCAACTCAAAGAGGCATTTCAATAGGGATAAGCACAAGATTCGGCGACGGAAAGCGGCGCGGGGAACTCAAACCCGCGCCGCTTCTCATTGGTATTGTCTCAGGCCGTATTCTCTTAGTTGGCCCAAGACCCGTGTTAGTTGATTTCTGGTCTCTTGGTAGGCTTGAATCCATCCGGCTAGATCCTCCGACGACGGGTATTCTCTCAACTCGTCCCCATCTTTTTCCTCAAAGACCAAAAAGTCCTGCTTGGAGCGGGCTTTTTCCTTGTACGCCTTGAACACATAATCGCTCGTTATGGATAAGGCTTGGGTCCCGCGATGTATTTTTGCCTCTATGCAGACTAGTTGCTTCCTGAGTGCATCTTCCTCAAAAACCAAGTCGGCAACGATCTGCTTTTGTTCTTCGCTCGTCATGCGTTTGAAGATAGCTAACCGGGACACCTAGTTCAAGCGGCCCGCCCTACACTCTCCTGTGTAATTTCAAACGAACACACTACCCATCATAGCGAGGCCGACGTAGCCAAATGCCATCGCGAGGCTGCCCCAATAGTTGAACTGCGAGCCCAGAAACATTGAGCGCTCCCAACTCCATCCGGCCGCAAAATTCCACCATGCACCCACAGCAACGACCGGCACGCCAACGCCAAACCCGCTGAGCGCGAGATAGCGATAGAATACATCGCTGCGGACCGCGCTCAGGACGTGCCAGCGATAGAGAGCCATACCCATCAGCATGATGCCTGCGGATTGCCAGAGAAGTTTGATTGGCAGGGCCGCCGTATGCATTTCCAGCGTATCGGCGCTCCGCCGCACCTGCTGTGTGAACCATTCGCTGCGGTACGCGAGCAACTCCGCATCAATTTGGGCCGCGTCCGGTGCCCACACCGCTGCGATTTCCGCCACGTCTTTATCGGGGATAAACTCTGTTGTCATACCTATTGCGGTGTAGATAACACTCGCCACTGAAAAGACAGCGAGACCGATGACCACCAGCGTGCGTGGCGAGCGGTTCCGCAAAAAAAAGAGGACGAAGCCGCACAGCGCGTACGTGACCAATATATCGCCAGACCACAGGAAATAGGCATGTACAAGGCCGAAGAGGAGCAGATAGAACATGCGC
The DNA here is from genome assembly GCA_028875345.1 of Gemmatimonadota bacterium. GTDB lineage: Bacteria > Latescibacterota > UBA2968 > UBA8231 > UBA8231. Next base: position 4,267 of record JAPPEG010000002.1, on the reverse strand, counting down.
CGGTAGTGCAAGCCGGCCGAGCGACCACTGCGGGCCTCTACGCGATCCGCAAACAAGCAGATGCCCGCGCCAAAAAGAAGCGAGAACATCGACAAAAACTTCTGATCAACGAACAGGTAGCCAACCAGCCAAGTAAAAAAGTTGATACCGCTGAGATCGCCGTATGCCGTGGGGTTAAAGTACGCGGCCATAGGCATTGCAAACGCCTGGATGTTCATAACCAGTATTCCAAGCACGGCGAAGCCGCGTAGCACATCCAGGCTCGCGATGCGATCCGATGCCTCAACTGGACTGTTTAGAGCGCACTCACCACCTCTCATATAATCCCCCCATCCCGCAACGCCTCCATCTCCCCTTCCGTCAGCCCCAAGACGCCACTCAAGACCTCCTCGGTGTGCTGCCCCAACAAGGGCGCTGGCCCGCGCAACTCGACCGGCGTCGCAGAAAACCGCAGCGGCGAGTTTGGCACTGTCTGCCGACCCGCAACTGGATGCTCCAGTTCAACGATCATATTCCGCGCCGCCACCTGCTCGTCGCCAAAGACCTGCCCCACATCGCACAGCGGCCCGCTCGGCACGCCAGCCGTGGCTAGTATATCACACCACTCAGCAACGGTCTTCTCGGCCAGCACCTGTTCCAACACTGGCTCCAAGGCCGCGTGATTCTCAGTGCGAAGCGCATTACTGGCAAAGCGCGGATCGTCGGCCAACGCGCCGAGGCCCAAGGCGTCGCAGAGCTGCCGCCAGAGCCTATCATTGCCCGCGGCAATGACGATATACCCATCGCGGGCGGCAAAAAACTGAAAAGGAGTAATGGCCGGATGACGCGACCCGAGCGGCCGGGGCACTTCGCCGGATACGGCGTAGCGGGCAAGGGCGTTTTCCAGCAGCGCCACCTGACAGTCGAGCATGGAAATGTCGATTTGCTGCCCTTCGCCAGTGCGCCGCGCCCGCTCCAAGGCCGCGAGGATGCCAATCGCCCCAAAGAGCGCCGCGCTCAAGTCGGCAATCGACGAGCCGACCCGCACCGGTGGGCCATCGGGCTGCCCGGTGATGCTGGCCAGCCCTCCCATCGCCTGAATGAGCACGTCGTACGCGGGCCGCTGCGCGTACGGTCCGGTTTGGCCAAAACCCGAAATCGACGCGTACACCAAGCGCGGATACAGCGCGTGCAGGTCCGCGTATCCCAGCCCAAAGCGATCCATGCTACCGGGACGAAAGTTCTCAAGCAACACGTCGCACTCACCGGCCAAACGACGCGCCAAATCTTGGCCCTGCGCCTGCCGCAAGTCGATTGTCGCGCTTTTCTTGCCTCGGTTGACGCTGGCAAAGTACGCGCTCTCGCCGTTTTGAAACGGTCCAAACCCCCGCGCCTCATCGCCTGTGCCCGGTAGCTCGACCTTGATCACTTCCGCCCCCAAATCGGCCAACACCATGGACGCGTACGGCCCAGCCAAGACTCGCGTCAAGTCGAGCACCCGCACGCCGTCCAATAAATGTTCCATCTCAATCTCCTTGGGGCGCGGCGAGCAAACCGGCTCCTTCGCCGGGTACGGCCATCGCTAGCTCCGGCTCATGGCCCAGTTCCGTTCGCAACATATCTGCAAATGCGGCACGGCGTTCCCCATCGACGAACGTACGGTGGACTAGTCCGCCGATGTTGCCTCCCCAGCCAGCGCCCAGCCGCTGCACGGCCCCCGCCGTTGGTCCTTCGGCAGTGAGAAAGCGATTGACCACCCGCACAGTCCGATCATAAGCCGGTGTCATCCGCCCGTAGCCTCCCGGCAAAAAACGCAGTTGCGCTCGCTCCTCCCCGCGCTCGGCCCGCTCTACAAGCTGAGCCAAAGCCTCGTCTTCGACTTCCCGGTCCAAATCACCGTCGTGCGAAATGCGGATCAGTTCCAAGGCCGTGGCCATATCGCCCACATTGAGGTATGCGAGCATACCGGCCACCCGGTCCTGCTCGGCCAAGCCGTAAACACAGCGCCGACGAATAAACAACGGCGTGTCCTCAGATAGGAGCTGAAACTTGCCAGCGACCTCCCGTTGGCACATGGCGTCGAAATGCGCCCCGACTCCGGCTGCTTGCGCTTCGGCAGCTAACTCCGCCAAGCTGGTCTGCCGAGGCAACTGGCCCAGGACCCGGTACAGCTCCGCAAGCGACAACCCGAGTGGCTCTGTCGCAATATCCCGGATATAACGGATGCGTTCGCACACATCGCTGCTTTTACCTAGCTGCGGCAAAATCAACTCGCGGGCGATAAACGCGCCGAGCGGATAGGCGATGACCGTCTCTTCCTTGACGGCTTCGTCGTATTCGCGCACGACGCCGCTGTCGAGCACTATAGCCGCATACTCGTCGGGCAACACAGCCTCGCCTTGCACGCGGGCCGGAAAGACACCGACGCCTACCAGCTTGCCCGCCCGGCCCAAGATCATCCCTCCGTGATCAGCCGTACCGCCGCGCGTGCCGCGCATCCACTCCGAGGTGCCCAGCCCATCGACTAAATCCGCCTCGGGTATATCGCGCCGCGGCACCAATCCGTGCACCCCCATCGCCGCCAGCGCCGTCGCCACCACCAGCGCCGAGGACGAGCTCATCCCCCCGCTAGGCGAGACACTGCTCCACACCAGACCATCGAAGCCGCCCAAAGCCACGCGACCGCGAAAGTAACTCTCCAAGTACACAAGCTGCCCCTCCACCAACGCCGACCAACCGCTGGCCAAGGCGCTGCCCGTGCGCTCTAGGCGCTGGCGGCAAACCTGGCCCGCGTAGTCCATCAGCGCCTGCCGCTCGGCCACGCAAGCCTTCGGCAGAATCGTCCCCAAGTCCAGCTCAATGGGCGCGAAGCGACCAGCGGCCGCACCTGGGCTGCGCAGGAAGCTGGCCAACCGCACTCGCCGACTGGTGGCCGCCCGCGCCACCACCAACGTATCTGCACCGCGCACGGCCATCCGCACCGAAGGCATGCCTCCGTAATCAATGTGCATACCCATGACGTTCATCTGCCCAGGACAGCGCGCCACGACCACGCGGCCCCCGCTGCCGTAACGAGTGGCAAAGTGCCGCAAAGCCTCCAAGTAGTTGGCCCGCCAAGCCGCCACCTGTTCCCGTCCGTAGATCCGCCCGAATTCGCAGTCGAAGCGGCCCTGCTCAATGGCGGCCTGCCACTGGACTATACTAGCTGTATAGGGATTGTTAGAGCGTACCATCCACGCTCAAGGAGATGCGGCGCAAGGGACGTATTTTGCGCTCGATCGTCGCGTAGTAATACTGCAACGCATTGTCCACCCGCAGGTTGATCTGCAGGGGGCCTAGCTTGTGGCTCAACTGCACGTCGAGCAAGTAAATAGGCACATAGTCGCGCCCGCACTCGGCAAACAGGCCAGATACCCGTTCAAAACGGCTGAGGTATTGGAAGTTTACCCGCCCGCTCGTGGGGCCGCGCTTCCCTTGGAGACCCAGATTGAGGACGTGGCGCGACCGGTAAGGCAGCGGTGCCTGATCGCCGTAGTCGCCGTGACAATAAGGCGGCAACACTTGGTCCGCATCGAGAAACTCCACGCCATCGACCAAGGTATAAGCCGCCCTAGCCCCCAAGCCCAGCGGCAAGGCGACCAAGAGCTCGCTTTCAAACCCGCCGACCCGCGCCTGCGCCAAGTTCATAAAGCGGGCTACGGGCACGGTTCCTCCAGCATAGGGGTCTGGACGCGCCTCAATGAGTCCTCGGTATTCGTTCCAAAACAGCGCCATATCCAAGGCCAACCACCTCGCCAACTCCTGCTTGATCCCCACCTCGCTAGACCAAGCCCGCTCGGGATCCAAGGCGGGATTGGGACAGACGCGAATACCAGAGGCCTCGGCTTGGGAAAAGACTTCAACCACCGCAGGCACGCGAAAGCCCCGACCGAGCGAAGCCCGCAGCGCGGTCGTCTCCGACAGCCGATAGGAAAAGCCGGTCTGGGGACTAAATTCTCCGGTGCTTTTGCTCGCGACCGACGGTACCCCGCACGGCCCTTCTGCCAACCCAGAGGCCTCGGAGAGCCGACTCCAGTCATAGCGCAACCCGACCGTCCACTCGGCCAGCGGACTAATTTCGTACACGCCTTGGGCGTAGCCGGAGACGGTCATCAGGGAGCGCACGCCGAGAAAATCGCTGGGCGAGCGCACCAGATCGGCTATTGAGGCCAACCCCAGCGTCCAATTCCAACCGCCCAATCCCGTGTAGTCGAACTGACCTTCGCCCGAAATTTTGTGGCCAGCCGAG
>JAPPEG010000062.1 GCA_028875345.1 Gemmatimonadota bacterium | reverse complement strand
TTGTTGCTTGGCGTAGGCGAGGATTTCCCGACCCCCGTCGAGCTGAGCGTAAATCGCATCCGGCTCCAGTTGACGGATCGCCGCGCGCCAACGCCGTTCGCACAACAACTCGCGCTCGAGATAAATCCCGGCGTTCGTGTTGCGCAGGGTTTTCGGATCAGTGGCGGCTAGGTCGCTGTAGAGCATTGAGTGAATCAGATAGACGATCTTTCTCACCTTCATTGGGATAACCTCACCTTCTTGACTCAATTATCGTTGACTGTTTCTACCATGATTGACTTTTTCTACCCTTCTTGCCACCTTTATAGCATGGACTTGACCTATTCTGGACGGTCCAATGGCAGCGGAGGGCATTTCATGAGCTTGAACATCAAGAATAAGGACGTCGAGCGGCTGATCAAAGAGGTCTCCCTTCTCACAGGCGAGAGCAAAACGGAGGCCGTGCGCCGATCCCTAGAGGAGCGCCGCGAACGCTTGGCCTATCAAGGTGCCGCCAATGACCGTGGCGAACGGTTGCGCCGATTCCTAGAGACGGAGGTTTGGCCCTATGTGCCGCCCTCGCAGCTAGGTAGAAAGCTGAGCCGAGATGAAGAGGAAGACATCTTAGGCTATGGCAAAGACGGCGCATGATCCTCGATTCCTCGGCGATCATTGCCATCCTACTCCGGGAGCCGGAGCACGAGGCCCTTCAGTCCAAGCTCGCCGCCGCGCCCAGCCTCGGTGTAGGCACCCCTACTCTTCTCGAAGCCTCTATTGTGCTGTCGGCTCGCCTTGAACGCAACGCTCAGGGGATTCTCGCTCGCTTCATACAGGAAACCGACACCGTCGCAATCCCATTCAGTCAGGCCCACTACTCCGCGGCCCATCAGGCCTGGTTGAGCTACGGCAAAGGGCGCCATCCGGCGGCACTCAACTTCGGGGATTGCGCCGCCTACGCCACCGCCCAACTCGCTGGCGAGCCACTCCTCTGCACGGGGAACGACTTCTCGCAAACGGACCTCGTACTCGCCTGATTCAGCCAAGATCGGTGCCTAATAGACCGCGCGACGAATTCTTCATTCCGTCGTGCAATTCACAAATATTCCCTTCTCAATATCCTCTCTCAAGCTCGCCAGACAAAGCGCCTTGATCATCCCCTATTCAGCTAATTGTTTTTTCGACAAGAAGACCGGCTCCACCTCTCGAACTCGCCAGACAAAACGCCTTGATCATCCCCGTCAGAAGTAGGCCGTAATTCTCTTGCAATCGATAGCCTGCCTTATCCTGCACCAACAGCCCCGCTTCAATCAGCTTGTCAAGTACATCCGCCAGTGCCTGCTCAGACTCGGCCAGTTCGGCTGCCAACAGTTCGGCGAACTTTTTCGGGCCTCTCAGCAGGAAGCAAGCGACGGGCCAGCACTCGGGCGCGAGGAGGATACGAAGAATATCTATCATATCGGATGATGGGGTGTCCTCCTCTAAGGCTTCGCCTCCGGCAAAGCATACCAAGCCGCTACTGCTCCAAAAGCTGAATCCCACAAGTCCCTTATCCGAATCCGACAGTTGATAGGAGATATTCTTATCCCGGTTCCTCATATCATAGGGAGGAATTAGAAATCCTAGTGCCGTCATCAGAGCGGCGTGTCGTTCTTCCTTGTCTCTGAGGTCGCCAATGCGCTGACCCAATTTGCCGCCGAGCGTTTCAATCCCAAGTTCACTGTCAATTCCCAACAGCGCATCGGCCGAAGTGCTCAGCGCTTTGCACAAGGCTGGCAACGTCCCAATATCGGGCAGCGACTCGCCGTTCTCCCACTTAGAAACGGCCTGTGGACTAACGAGTAGATCGTTCCCCAGTTGTTCCTGTGTGAGTCCTTGCTGCTTCCGTCGCTCCTGTATCCTTTGTCCAAGCTCTGCTGGATCAATCATTGCGCTATCTCCTCTATTTTGGGTATGTACAGCATTCTTCTATTGTTACCTGCACAGCCAAAATAGCGCATTTACCCAGTTGTCGGCATTGAGGAACGCGAAAGTAGATCAACTGCTAGTTGAGCTTTTTCTAAGAGTCGGCCTTGTCGAATCTACATGGCCTGGTTTTCCATCTGTGGGTATTGGATGGGAAATAGAACCTGGATCAGGTGTCGCGCGTCGCCGGTGAGTTCGATGTCGTTCATCTCGACGACCTCGTCCGGTACCTCGGTCCCAACGATGAGTTGGAGGATCTCGCGGCCGCCCTTGATCGAGTGCTCGGTCTGAACCGCCGGCACGACTTTCACATCTGTCCTGTTGACGGCGAGCACGATCTCCTCGTCACCGTTGGAGATGGCGAGGTCGCCCTGCCAGTCGGCCAGGGGTGAGTCCTGAAGGCGGAGGGATAGTTCGGGTGCCAGCTTCTCAAACACCGACTTCAGGTTGAGGATGCGGAGATAGTAGTTCGGAGCACGGATCGTCAGGCCCGCTATCTCCAGCTTCCGGAGCCGCTTGGCGATGGGGCTTCGATAGTGCAAGCGGTCGAATCGCACGGCATCATGGCCGCTTTGGCGAGCGAGGTGACCGATCGCACTGAGCAACTGCCCGGAGTCGCCAGCGGCTTCGTCCACCCAGAACCAGGTCTGCAGTCCCGGGCGCACATGGATGCCTCGGTCGCTCTTCCAAGCGATCAGCCGGACCCTATCTCCCCACGACCAGTCGTCGCGCGTTGCGTAGTCTATGATCCACCACCGGTTCTCCTCGGCGCGTATACAGAGTGTCTCGTCGTTCAGAGGGCCGAACCGGTTCTTCTCGATCGCCCCCAACAGATGCCCGGTCATCGACTTGGTCGAACTGTCGTTCAGCGGGCCGAACCGGTTCTTCTCGATCGCCTGCTTCAGCGGCGGCGAAAGCACGGGCTGGTTGAGGTGGTCGGCCAAGGCCAGGTCGAGGGTGAACCATCCGCCGTTATTCCCCGAGACGTACCCGAGCGGGCGGCCCGACGCGTCCGTCCAGTACCAGGTCGTGAAATTGTCCGGATGCTTGTTGCGAAGGAAGGTCGGCCTCAGTGCCGTGCCGGTCAGGCCCTCCGCGTACCGGTTGTAGAGATCGCCCAGGTCCTTCCGATAGTCGGACGGACACTCGATCAGGTCGAAATCCGGCTCGTCCGCCGGGAATTGGTCGATCGGAATCGACCAGTCGTACTCCCGCCAGCCAAAGGTGTAGCCGTATCCCTTCGGCAAGCCGGACTCGAACGTAGCCGCCATGTCGTAGCCCTCTTCGCGCATCGCTTGGAAGGCCTCCATGGCAAGCCGTTGGTTTATCTCGTCCTCCTGGTCTTCGTAGTCTTCGTGCATCGTGCCCCAGTTGTGTCCGCCGACGCGCAACCGGGCGGATCCGACGCGCATCGAGATGTCGAAGATTCCGTACGCGCCAACAACTTTGCCGTCGATCGTGCCGATCCGCGAGACGTTCCAATCGGTGTGGCTGTGAGCTATGCGGCCGGCGCGCCACTCGTGTTGGATCGACCAAGCCGTCCTGCGTTCCGAGATCTCGTAGATCTCTTCGGCGTGTTGTTCCTTGTTACCTGCAACGATTTCCATGACTTTCTCCTTCAAGCGCTCATCGCGCGATGGTCTGTTCTGTCGCATCTCGTCCTCGAACGTCGCGCGGAATCTATCCTTCAGCAGCGCCCGCCCCTCCCGGAGCCGCCGCTTTATCGCGGCGACCGAAACGCCCAGATAGGAGGCGATCTCCGTCTGAGTGTACTGAGATATATAGTGCAGAGTCACTACTTCCCGGTTGCGCTCGGGCAACTCTGCCAGCGCTCGGTGTACCACATCCCTTGTCTCGCCCATGGCAGTTACCTCGAATGGATCAGGCGTTCTTGCGAACTGCTCAGGGACTGCATCCAGAGGCACGAGGGCACCCTTCATCGCTCTGCTCACCCGGTCACAGTGTTTGAAGACGATCCTCCGGAACCAACTCGAGAACGCCTGGGGCTCGCGCAGTTGGCCGATGTTCCGGTGGGCATCGACAAAGGCTTCCTGTGCCGCGTCCTCGGCCATCTGGAAATCTCCGAGGATCGAGTACGCGTAGCCGACGGCCATGTCCTGGAACCGCTCGACCAGCTTCTCGAAGGCGCGCAGGTCCCCATCTATGCTCTTCTCAACGATGGCTGTCAGGTCAGAGGTCGGCACTTGATCCTCTACTTCACCAATTTGGATTCCGACAGGTGAGCATCACGGCCCGTCCCCGGTCAGTGGGTGCGTGTTTGGCGGATAATCATGAGTTTCCTCCTGTAGCACTTACGTTCGAAAGTTGCTACAGAAAGAGACCCAAATTTCAGGCAAAGGGGTGCAGTCGTACGCAGCGCCGCAGCAAACGCTCCGATTCCAATAGCGCATTTATCCGGTTGTCGGTCAGAGCAGCGGCCGTTCGTGGCTCCAAGGGGCGAGCTGTTCGAAGGCGCGGGCGGCGCGCAACACGGTAAGGTCCTGACGCCAGCCGCCGATAATTTGCAGGCCCACGGGCAGGTCATCGACGCGGCCGCAGGGCACGCTGGCAGCGGGCAGGCCGGTGAGATTCACCGGGTAGGTGAAGGCCGTCCAACTCAGGTAGGTGGTATCGTGGCCGGCGATCAAACCGGGGTGGTCGTCGCCCGCGGCAAAGGCGGTGACCGGCAGCGTCGGCGTCAGCAGCAGGTCGTAGTTCTCGTAGAATTCCCGCCATTGGTGGTAGTACGCGTTGCGTTCTATGTAAGCACTAGCCACGTCCGTGCCTCGGAACTCAAATCCCTCTTCGACAACGGCGCGCAGGCCGGGATCGAGGCGATCGGCGATCTGGTCGAACTGGTCGCGGAGGGCGGCAGCGAACGCCGTTGACCACAAGACGTGGACGAGACGCCACGGGTCTTCGCCAGCCGGGTGCGCCTCCTCAATAGTGCAACCGAGATCCGCGAAGCGACGAGCCGCCGCTTGTGCGATCTCGACGACTTGGGCATCGACTGCCGCGTACCCTAGGTCGGGCGACCAAGCCACGCGCAGCCCATCCACACCGGCATCAATCTCATCAAGCCCCAACGATTCCGCTGGCATCGAGGTGCGATCCCGCGCATCGGGACCGAGCATGACCTCAAGCATCTGCACGGCGTCGCCAACGGTGCGAGTAATCGGCCCGGCGTGGGACAGAGTTTCCACCACGCTAGCCGGATGCTGAGGCACTCGTCCCCAAGAGGGTTTGAAGCCAAAGGCACCCGAAAAGCCAGCCGGGATGCGAATCGAACCAGCGCCGTCCGTGCCCTGGGCCAGCACGCCCATGCCAGCGACCACGGCCGCCGCAGCTCCCCCGCTGGACCCGCCCGCCGTGCGTCCGTGCCGCCAAGGGTTGTGAGTCGGCCCAACGACGCGATTACCCGAATCTCCCTTCCAGCCCATCTCCGGCGTATTCGTCTTGCCGAGCAGCACCATGCCAGCGTCGCGCAACCGTTCGGCGAGGGGCGCGTCAAAGTCCGGGATCCAGTCGGCAGTCAGCAGCGACCCCCGCGTGGTGCGAATCCCACGCGTCGCCGTCAGATCCTTCAGCGAGCCGGGTATGCCAGCCAGAGGAGGTGGCTCCTCGTCACCGGCAAAGACAGCTTCGGCGGCGCGCGCCTCGGCCAAGGCCCGTTCCGGCGTGACCGTGACGAAGGCATTGATCCGTGGGTCGAGCGTTTCGATCCGACGCAGCACCGCCTCGGCAACCTCCACTGGGGACAGCTCGCGGTGCTCGTACAGACGGCGCAGCTCAACGCCGGAGAGATAGCACAGATCCGTATCGTTCATTCCGAAATCACCACTTCTCTGCCGAGGCGGGACGACTCCATGCACGCCGTCAGCACTGCCACCATATGGCGGGCGTATTCGGTCGTCACCGGTGGCTCTGTTCCCGCGTCAATCGCCTCGACGAACGCGCCCAATTGCCGCGTCGTGGTGTCGTGGTCCTCGCTCACCTCGACCTGTTCCCACTCCCCGTCCCGGCCGATGAAGAGATCGTTCCTCCCCGAGTGGATTCCCTTGCGCAGTTGGAGCATGCCGTTCGTGCAGACGAACTCCGTGCTGAGGCGACTCCCCCCCGTCCTCCACCACACGTGAATCAGGGTCGAGTACACGCCGTTTTCGAACTGCAGCAGCGCCATGGCCACATCGTCCGCTGAGAATTCGAAGAACCGGCTGTCGATCAGGGCCTTGACGGCGACGACGCGACTGTCCACCCACCAGCAGGAGCGGTCGATCAGGTGGATGCCGTTCTGATACCACAAGCCCCCGTGCGTCGCCTTGTCGAGATACCAAGCCGGTCTGTTAGGTTGGAAGGGGCGGTAGGCCTCGTCGCAGAGACAGACCAAGTCGCCCACGGCCTGCTCCCGCAGCAGCTTCTGCACGGCTCGGTTCGCCGGCGAGAAGCGGTGCATGTGGCCGACGGAGAGCTGGTTGCCGGTCCGCTGCGCGGCCGCGATCATGGCGTCGCACTCTTCCACGTTGACGGCCATTGGTTTTTCCACCAGCACGTGCTTGCCAGCCTCCAACGCGGCTACGGTTACTTCGCAGTGCAAGCCGTGGGGCAGGCAGACGATGGCGAGATCAACCCCCTCGTCCGCGAGCAGATCCTCATAGGAAGCGTAGCCCTGGCAGCCGTGCTCCGCGCAGACGCGAGCTAAGCGTTCCGCGTCCGTGTCTGCGACCGCCTGCAAATGCGTAGATTCAAGGGCCGCCACCGCTCGCAGATGTCCCGGGGATACGCTGCCAGCACCGATGATTCCGACTCCGTGCATCTCAACCTCGATTCAGAAGGACAGAAGTATAAACAGGCGTTTGAACCTTGGTCAACGTGCGTGGCGCACTTCGGTTTGACGACCAGCTTGCACGGAGCCGCGTCCATTCTCTTTTTCCTCACTACAAAGTTATCCATTATTTCTAAGAAGTACTGAGGAGACGAACGATGAATACGCACCCTACAACGCCGCAAATCCTCTCGGTCGAGAAGATCTGGGACCGCGGCCCTCACAACGCCTTCACCGATCTGATACGCTTCGCCGATCGCTGGTGGTGTACCTTCCGCGAGGCCCAAGATCACGGGCCGAGTATCGGCACCGTGCGCGTCATTTGCTCAGACGATGGCCACGCCTATGAGTCAGCAGCAGTCCTAGCAGAACAGGAGGTCGACCTGCGCGATCCCAAGCTGTCGATCACCAACGACGGACGCCTGATGCTGGTCGCCGGCGGCAGCCTGTACGCGGGCACCGAGTACGGCACCCGCTCGCCGCGCATTGCCTTCTCCGCCGACGGCTTCACCTGGACTACGCCGCAGAAAGTGCTGGCGGAAGACCACTGGCTGTGGCGCGTCACCTGGCACGAGGGAATCGCCTACAGCGTATCGAAGCTGGGCGAGGGCTCCCATCCGCGCCGGGGATTCCTCTACTCCAGTGCCGACGGCCTCGACTGGCAGTGGATCACCGAGTTCTTCCTGCCCAACGACACTTGGACGGCCAGCGAGACCACGCTGCGCTTTATGCCCGACGGCACCATGATTGCCTTGGTGCGACCCGACTGGATCGGCACCAGCCAGTCTCCGTACTCAGACTGGCAGTGGACCCAGATCGACCACCCAATGGGAGGGCCTAATTTTATCCGCTGGTCGGATGGTACGCTGTGGGCCAGTGCCCGCAGTCGGCATCCCGAAGGCGGCGCAGCCACGGTCCTAGCGCGGATGACGCCGACCAGTTACGAGCCGGTGCTATGGCTACCCAGCGGCGGCGACTGCAGCTACCCCGGCATGGTCGAACACGAGGGCCTGCTGTGGATGAGCTACTATTCGTCGCACGAAGGGAAAACCAGTATTTATCTGGCGCAGATCGCAGTCTAGGCCGCCGCTGACCCCGAGCGGCGTCTGTCGTATATTACCCAATCCATTAACCGCGAGAAGCCATGCCCGACCAGATCGATCCCATCCAATTCGAGGTCATTCGCAACGCCCTGCTCGAAGCCACCGAGGAGATGGCCATCTCCCTCCGGCGGAGTGCGTATTCGACCAACATCAAAACCCGCGCCGATTTCTCCTGCGCCTTTTTCGACCGCCAGTTGCGGCCCGTCGCCCAGGCCTTTACCCAGCCAGTACACCTCGGCTCGCTGACAATCCTCACGCCTCGCGCAGTCGCCGAATACGGCCCAGAAAACTTGCAGGCCGGAGACGCGATTCTTGTCAACGACCCCTATCGCGGCGGAGTTCATCTCAACGACATCACGCTAATTTCACCCGTCTATTGCGGCGCGGAACTCTTCGGCTATGTAGCCAATCTCGCCCATCACGTCGATGTCGGCGGCGGCGCGCCGGCCAGCATTGGAGCCTTCCAGCAGGTGTATCAGGAGGGCATCATCATCCCTCCGGTAAAGCTGGTGCGCGGCGGGGAGATCGCAGCCGATGTCTTTGAACTGGTCATCGCCCAAATCCGCTCCAAGCGCGAGACGCGCGGCGACTTTCGCGCCCAAGTGGCGGCCAATCACTCGGGGATTCGTCGGCTCAACGGACTCGTCGAGCAGGTGGGATTGGCGCAGGCGTCTTTCTACATGGATCGGCTGATTGACTACACCAGAGAGCGGACGCTAGCCGAGTTGGCCAAGTTGCCCAAGGGGGAGTTCACGGCCACAGGCCTCGTCGATAACGACGGCTTTACCGACGAGCCAGTGCGGCTCCAGGTCCGCGTCGCCATCAACGAAGAAGGCGTGCTCTTCGACCTGACGGGGTGCGATCCGCAGCGCCGGGCACCAGTCAATTCCACGTACTCCCAGACCTTTGCGGCCTGCGCCTACGTGCTCAAGTGCCTGATCGACCAAGACGTGCCGGTCAACGCCGGCTTCTACGAGCAGGTGCGGCTCGTGGCCCCCGAGGAAACGGTCGTCAATTGCACGGCACCCTCGCCGGTAGTCGGGGGCTGGGAGACCCAAGTGCGGCTCTCCGATATCATTCTCAAGGCCCTGCATCCGGCGCTGCCCGATAAGATTCCGGCCGCGACCAAGGGGACGATGTGCCAAGTCGGCTTCGGCGGCACGGACCCGCGCACGGGGCAGCTTTATTCCTACTACGAGACCATGGCCGGCGGCTATGGGGGACGCAGTACCAAGGATGGGCCAGACGCCGTGCAGTGCCACGGTCAAAACACGGAGAACGCGCCGATTGAAGAAATCGAAATCAACTATCCGCTGCGGATTGACCGCTATGAGCTGATAGAGGACTCGGAGGGTGCCGGGCAGTATCGCGGCGGCTTGGGACTGCGGCGCGACTACCGCTTTATCGATCACGAAGTGTCCTTTACCGTCCTGTCGGATCGGGACCGCTGGGGACCGGAAGGACTGGCTGGGGGCCAAGCCGGAGGCAAAGCGCGTTACATCCTCGACCCCAAAGGCCAGCACATCGAACTGGGATCCAAAACGACGATTGCACTCGCAGCCGACACGGTTTTCAGCTATCGCACTTGCGGCGGCGGCGGCTATGGCCCACCCCATCAGCGCGACCCCCAAGCGGTGGCCGAGGATGTACGCGAGGGCAAGGTGAGTGCAGAGCGGGCGCGAGACGAGTACGGCGTAGTCATCGACAGCGCCACCAGACAAGTCAATCAAGCAGCGACCGAGGCGCGGCGGCGGGAGATGGCAGACGATGGCCTATAGACTCGGCGTCGATATCGGCGGCACCTTTACCGACATTGCACTCATCGACGAAGCGACCGGGCAAATCTATACCGGCAAAGTCTCCTCCACTCCCCAAGACCCATCCGGCGGATTTATGGAAGCCGTGCAGCGGCTGCTCGCCAAGCACCAGGTCGCCGCCCAAGACGTGGCCTACATCGTCCACGGCACCACAGTCGCCACCAACGCCATCATCGAAGGCAAGGTCGCGCCGACCGGCTTTATCACCACCGAGGGCTTCCGCGACATGCTGGAGATCGCCCGCCAGATTCGCCCCACCCTCTACGACTTGCAGTTTGAAAAGCCCCGGCCGCTTGTGCCGCGCCACCGCTGTTTCGGCGTGCCCGAGCGCCTCGATGCCAGCGGCGCAGAGCTGACACCGCTCGACGAAGACGCCCTGCGCCAAGTAGCCGACAAGCTGCGCGACGAAGGCGTCGAATCCATCGCCGTCTGCTTTCTGCACGCCTACGCCAACCCCGTCCACGAGCGTCGAGCCGGGGAGATTATCGCCGAAGTCTTCCCCGAGGCCGTCGTCTCGCTCTCTGCAGAAGTTGCACCTGAGTTCCGCGAGTACTTGCGGGCCAGCACGACCGTGATCAATAGCTGCATCCGCCCAGTGGTCGCGCGCTATTTGCAGCGGATCGAAGATAGGTTGGCACAGGCCGGTATCGCCGCTGAGTTGCTCGTAATGCAGAGCAGCGGCGGAGTGTACACCTTTGCGGCGGCGCGGCAAAAGCCGGTGTACATGGTCGAATCCGGTCCAGCCGCCGGGGTGATTGCGGCAGCGCATCTGGGGCAGACACGGGGCTACGACCAAGTGATTTCCTTCGACATGGGCGGAACGACCGCCAAAGCCGGGCTGATCCAAGGCGGTGCGCCCAGCGTGACCAAGGACTACGAGGTCGGGACGACGGCGCAAACGGGCGTCGGTGCGACTCGCGGCGCGGGCTATCCAATCCGCACGCCAGTAATCGATCTCGTAGAAATCGGCGCGGGTGGCGGGTCCATCGCTTGGGTGGACCCGGGCGGCATCCTCCGAGTCGGTCCCCAAAGCGCCGGGGCCGATCCCGGGCCGGTCTGCTATGGCCAAGGCGGGACGCAACCCACGGTCACCGACGCCAACCTCGTCTTGGGACGGCTCAACCCTAACTATTTCCTCGGCGGCGAAATCGCCCTCGACCCAACGGCCGCACAACGCGCCATCGAACAACACTGCGCCCAGCCGCTGGGCATGGATCTGGTCGAGGCGGCCCACGGCATTGTCGAGATCGCCAACACCGCCATGGTCAACGCGCTACGGCTGGTCTCCGTGCAGCGCGGCTACGACCCGCGCGACTTCGCGCTAGTGGCCTTCGGCGGCGCGGGGCCAGCCCACGCCAACCGCCTCGCCGCCCTAACCGAGATTCCCGTGGCGATCATTCCCCAAAGTCCAGGTACAGCTTCAGCCCTAGGACTGTTGGTGACGGACTTAAAACACGATTACGCGACCACCCACATCCAGCGATTGGACCAAGTAGCTCCCCAAGCCTTGGAGCAGACCTTCCGCGAGTTAGAGACGCAGGGGCGAGAAACACTTGGGCGCGAGGGGATGGCCGAAGCGGCGATGGACTTCAGACGCCAAGCAGATCTGCGCTACGTTGGTCAGAGCCACGAGCTGACACTGCCGTTGACAAACGGAGCCTTGGGCTCAGCACAGCTAGAGCAACTATTGGAACAGTTCCACCGCACGCACGATCGCGCCTATGGCTTTAGCGCGCCGGGTGAGGACGTCGAGCTGGTCAGTGTGCGACTCTCAGCCATCGGCCAAATCGCCAAACCCGCGCTGGCACTGCTGGCAAAGGCAACCGAGGAGGCGACGGCCAAAGGACAGCGCCCAGTGTATTTCGCCGAGAGCGGGGGATTCGTCGATTGCCCGGTGTACGACCGCTATGCACTGGGGGCTGGTGCGGTAGTGCGAGGACCGGCCATCATCGAAGAGATCGATTCGACCACCGTCGTCCATCCTCACTATCAAGTGCGCGTGGACGAGGTTGGTCAGATGGTGCTAACAGCGGCAGAAGCGCGTTAAAACACTACTAATGACCTGGGGCCGAACATACCTGTGGATCGCCATACTGATCTTCGCCGCCGCTGCTTCAGTGGTAGCCCGCCTCGTCGAAATCGGCGAGGCAAACCTAATAGACGGCCGCAACCCCATCTCCTTTTGCAACCTGCTTTTCGCCGGCAATCTCGTAGCGGCCCTAACCCTGTTCGCCCTCAATCACCGGGAATGGAGCCCCACCCATCTGCGCACCCTATCGCGTCGGCAATGGCTGATCCAGACGGCCTTGGCCCTTACCTCTGGCGCGATAGCTCCGGCCATGATGTTCACGGCCATCGCCCACACCTCCGTCACCAATATCGTCCTGATCGAGACCATAGAAATTCCCCTCGGCCTGTTGTTGGCTTGGCTGCTCTATCGAGAGAAATCGAACTGGACTGCCGTAGTAGGGGCCTTGTGCGCCCTCGGCGGCGTGGCCACAACTCTCGTCTTGCAAATGGACGCGTCGCCAGAGAGCATGGCCGCAGCGCGGATGCAGGGCGGAGTGGGCTACGGTGAATTCTTTGCCGCCGCCGCTACCGTGCTCCTCGTCTGCGGTGCCGAAATCGGCCGCAAACAACTCCAGACCATCCCCTTGGGCATCTTCAGCGTCTTCCGCAACCTCGTCGGCGCACTCTTCTTCCTCGGAATTGGCCTATACGTTTTCGGCCTTGCACACTTCGCCGACATCTTCTCCCCGCTGCTATGGGGCTGGATGCTGCTGTACGGAGGAATCGTGGTGGCTTGCGGTCAGTTGGCGTGGTTCGCCGGCATCAAGCGCGTGCGCCCCGCCGACATTGCCACAGCGTCGTCCTTCTCGCCAGTGGCCGGTGTGCTCTTCGCCGGTCTCATCCTAGGCGAGGTGCCCATGCCCGCCCAACTCATCGGCGGCGGCATCATCCTCGCGGGCATCGCCATCGCCCTGTGGGGCGAGCTACGCGCCGACCGCCCGACGCGACCACCCAAGACCGACGACAAAGCCAAAGCCTTCACCGGCGTCTGATTAGTGGTTAGTGCCCGCACCAAGGATTCCTTGCGGATATCCTTTTCGCTCAGGCCCTTCTCCGCTTCAACCAAGATATTGCCCGGACCGCTGCGACTACCGGTGCTCTGGTCAATGCCGCGCACGCCAATCTTGTCGAGGAAAGAATTTTCCTTCTTCTGGGGATAGTAGCTCGCGTATTGCGGATTGTCGGACAGCGCCCGGCGCGTTGCTAACACGTAGGGCACAAACCCCTGATTGAACAGCTCCGTGGCCGCCTGACCCGAAAAGATCACGGGGCCGGTATAGCGCTCGACCAGCGATGCCTGACGCAACTGCTTCAGACGCTTGCCCATGGCATTGATCTGCGCGGCCAGTTCGTCGTCGCTAGGCAGGTCTTCCGGCGAGCGGGCGTACACTGCGACGAATAGTTTTCTGCTGTGCCTTTGCCGAAGGCTGCACAACTTTTTGCTCATTGGTCTTCAAGTAATTCGAGGCTCCTGCGCAGCCATGAGCGCAGGTGTCCGAATTGTATTGACCGCTCTTCTTGGCTGGCACCTTGGGCCTTACTATCGGCGACGACCAAGTAACGCCGTATCTGCTCTGCGAACACACGCAAGGCCATCTTGTCACCTATCAGTTCTCCGTTGGCGTTAAGCCTTGCATTGAGCTCTTGCACCGATCTCCGCGAGCCAGGCCCCCAAGCGCCGTCCACGTCCGTAGGGATTCCTTCATGCCGGCAGACACTTTGGATTACCCACGCGGCCGCGCCGCGACCGCCGGTAACTCCTGAGTCCAAGATCGGCATAAAAGCTCCGGGGCTGAATATCTGGTTGGCTAGCACACTAGGAACATACTCGTCGTAGAAGTGGCGGACTGAATCATTTAACTCATTGAACAGGTCGTCGCCTGAAAGGTCGTCGCCTACTTGCTTGGCTGCCTTGATGCGCTGCCATCCGGACCATTGGGGATGATTATTATAGGAGATCCCGCAGTAGGTCTCACCGCCGGTGTCGCCTTTGAGGTTGGCATAGCGGCCCTCTGCGGCTAGGATTTTTTTATACTGCTGGTCGCTTATAGTCAGAATCGGACTCCTTTCAGTTGGTAAATATTACTTTCCGTTTTCGCTGCGGCCAATAACCAGCGCGGCCATTTCACGCAAAATTAGCATAGAGACCCCGCCAAAGGCAGCCGAATCAGCCAAGACAATACCCTTTAGCTCTGCATAGAGTGTGCACCCTACTAAAGCCACAAAGGCAAGTACGACAGCGTAGGCGGAAACTGATTCTACGCGATCTCTGTTGATTGGTGTACCTACCATCTTACCAACTGGATAAGATATACAGACCTATACCAGCCAAAGCAATCCAGCGCGGCCCTAAAATGTCGCCGCAACCGTCTATCTTAGGAGTAACGCCTTGCTTGCTACGCCGCCGCCAAGTGCCTAACTGCCTGTACTTGTACTCGTCAAGCCATTCGCGGAGGCGATAGAAGATATAGGCTGCTATCCAGCCCAAGATAACCCAAAATGTTACAGGCCAATTAAGGAAGTGGGCCAGCACTCCAAACAAAAGGCCAACAGCACAGGCAACAAAGGCATGACTATTCCAGCTTTTAACCGGATCGCTGGCAAGCAAGTTGAAGACCTTCCTAAAGAGGGAGAGCATCATCCAGCCGCATCGTCATCGCTGACAGCTACTTCCTCGAACTGGACAAACTCACCTTTATCCGCTAGCTCGTTTATCTGCGCGGTTACGGCTTCTGCAATGGTTCGGCCCATCACATCGAAGGATTGCAGGTATATATCGCGCACCCTGGCGATACCTTCGGGGATCTCTCCGGGGCCGAGCTCCACGTGAACGCGGCACTCCGAACGCTGGTCAGTTGACCGCTGGCGGTCTGTCTTAACGCCGACCTGAGCCGACATAGACGCGGATAGCTTAAACAACCCAAAGCCAAAAGACCCTTGTGCTTGCGTATTTATCTGCGTGTCTGTGGCAGTCAAGTCTTTTTCCGTTGACTGGATGTAGAAGGACGTATCAAGCGTAGCCTTCTGTACGTCGAACTCGCGCGGTGCCAAGGCCACAACTTTGGGTACTTCCATTACTACCCGAAGTCTGCGAGTACCAGCCAAAAAGGCATAGCTGAAAATCAAATTGGGCTGCTCAGAACTTTCAATCAGGTTGATGAAATCAAAATAATCGTGCATCGACTCACGGTGGGCCGCCAGTGCGCCGCGCGTAGCAGCCGCGATCTGAGCTTCCAGCGATGAGGCGTAGCCCCGCTCGCGTTGTGTTATACGATCATCTGCCATTCTATTCTCCTTTTTCAAAGGATTCGTGGTTGAGTTTTTCGCGTAGTCGCTCTACGCCTTCTGGGTCCTCACCTCTGGTAAACTCGGCCTCGATCTTGACGCGGCTACGACGTGCAAGAGGCGACCGCTTGAGCGTTAGAAACACCATGCCGTCCTTCGCTTCTGCTGCTGCATCACTTTCTAATGAGATCGTGAACTTGTTACAGACCAAGCAGCCGTGCTTGCGCATGGTCGAGAGGGCCACTTTCAAGGTCTCGTCTCCAATAGCACTACGAAACAGCTTAGGTGTTAGTACTCCATCCTTATCGGGATGATCCTCGTGGTCGGCCAGAAAGTCTTCGAGCGGACTAAGGCCGAGCACTCGATCTATGGTGAGCGCCGAAGCTGCTATGCGTTCAGATAAAGCCGTCAGACTTATCACTGCCCTTCTCTCCTCTTCGATCTATCAGATCGAACATAACTTCTCCCTCTTAGTAAACGGTGAGCAACTTGAGCTTGAGCAACGAACGAAGCCATTTAGTGTGACCTCCTTTCCTGCATCGGCTTCGACTTCGCTGACATACAAGCATATTCCATGCCAACTATCACACTTCTCACAAAAAAATCTTTCAGGAAGGCCCTGAAGGACTGAAAAACATAGGAAGAAAAATGAAATGTATGTTCTACACTTTGTTAGCCCATTCGTCGTTACCCATCATGTTACACAACTTTTTGTTTATGTTGCACAACATTCTGTTCACTTGGACAACTTTTTGTTCATCGGAATAACGTTGTATCTACGACTACTTCTTGGGCCGTTGTATCCCATACTTGCGCATCTGATAGCGCAGCGTCTGATGACTCATACCCAACAAGCGGGTACTGCCGCGCTAGGTGGAACGGACGCGACGGCTGGGTATTGAAGAGGACCGAATGGACGTGGGCAGATCGGACCGGGGCCATCGGTACAGACCATCGTATGAGGGGATCCACAGATCGCCTCGGCGGTCAATGACCGGCGCACCAATGGCCCGGAACTCCTCATACGGAAACCCGATCCAAAGGGTCCCTTCCAGCACGCCGAAATAGCTGCCCTCTACCGCTGCATCCTCCGCCACGCCGCAACACGCATCCCAGCGCGCCTCGTCGCCAGTGACCTCGGCGTAGCGCTTCCACGTCGTACCGTCCTTGACATACAATCCCTCTCCACAATCCACCCACACGCGCCCCGTACGGTCTGCGAAGAGCATCCCAACGTCGAGTTGGTACCATGTCCACTGCCTCCCATCAAAGGTCAGCAGGCGCGTCCAAGTCCTTTCTATGCCTGCCACCTCATCCAAGACTTGCCAAAAATTGGCCATCGCCCACAGCGTGCCGGAGCGATCCACCGCGATCTCGACAATGTGGAGGTTGTCGAAGCGCGCCTCGCGCGCATCCATCCCGATATCGTCGAGGTCATAGGTCCACCAATCCTGCCCGTCAAAGCGCGTCAAGAGATACCCGCCGCTGCCGGTACACCACATCTCCCCATCGGGTGCCACCGCGTGGCGATACCCCCGCTCGGCAACCTGATAGCAAGTCCAGCACTGGCCGTCGAACCGCGCCAGTCCATGCAAGCTGCCAGCCCACACCCGACCCTGCTCATCCACCGCCACCGAGCAGACGAGATCATCCGCCAAGCCATCCACCTCGGTGAAGGTCGTCCACTGCTGGCCATCAAATCGGCTCAGACCCACATCTGTCGCCACCCACACATGGCCCGATTCGTCGGCCGCCACGTCCCAAATTTTGCCGGCATAGCTCGTCGCCGCCTGCCCACCAGATCCTTCGCGGACCGCCACCTCCACCTCCGGCAACCAAATGCCCATGCCCGTGCCCGTCACCATCGAGATCGGGGCCTCCACCGGGCTAGGCCGTCCCACATCCACTGCGACCGGCGTCCCGAGCGCGCGCTGCTGCGGGCCATCCGGCGTGTACAGGGTCACCGGTCGGGTGCCTCGCCCAGTTAGCCTCGCCGGCAACGGCAACTCCATCACCGACCAGCCGCTAGCCAGCCGAACGAGCCTGGGGCTCAATCGGACAAGATCTGCGGTATTGCGTAAACTGAGCAGGCGACCTGCGTCCACTTTTTGCTCAATTAATGATGTCATCTCGTGCGGCCTCCTTTTCTGCATGGGCTTTCACTGCGCTGGCATATATGCACATTCCGTGCCAACGAGCAGACCGCGGACAAAAAAATCCTCCAGGATGGCCCTAAAGGATTGAAAAACAAGAACCTTAAAATTGTAGGAGGGATTTTTCTACGCTTCGCCGCTCAGCCCTTGTTGCTCGTCACTTGCACAACTTTTTGTTCATTTGCACAACTTTTTATTTATGTCGCACAATTCTTTGTTCATCTCATAGGCATCTCTTTTTTATAGAATCGTAGAAGCCTATCGACGGCACGGAGGTCTCAGCGACCTCCGTGCCGTCGATTCTGCTTCAGCTTTGGGGATGCATCAATCCGTATTTCGAGGCGGTTCGTCGCCCTAGCGTGCGGGCCGGGTGGCCTAAGGCTACGGGATGAAAATCCGCCGCGTACAGGGGACCGAGCCGTTTGACGCTGTCGCGGTATGGGCTCTTAGCCGCGGTCCATGTCTTGACGACGGTGGCGCTGCCCCAATTAGACCACGAGCCGCCCGTCGGGCGCGTGCGGCTGATGCGCCACACGTAGCGCTCGTGGGGGTTGGGCGTCGGCTGCGACGACGACCAGCCGGAGGGCACCCCACTCGACGACGCGCTGAACGACGGGGCCGTCG